>JAPVWO010000165.1 GCA_027493375.1 Candidatus Multivorans thiocomprendens
GACAGGGTGACGTAGACCGTGCCGACGTTCAGTTCGCCGCCGTAGCGGGGCGGTTCCACTGGCGGCGGGCCGGGCTCAAAGGAGAGGTCGGCGCCCATGTCCGTGCCGCCGGCCGCGGACGGGGAACGGTAGGGGGGCGCGTCGGCGCAGGCGCCGAGGAGGAGGGTCAGGGCCACCGAACCGACCAGGGATACGCGTTCTCGCATGACGTCAGGTTCCTCTCATCCGTGGGTCGAGCAGGTCGCGTAACGCGCGTCGCCGAAGACGTTCGCCGCGTACACGACGACGGTCAGACAGATGCCCGGCGCCAGGGCCAGCCACGGCCCCAGGTACAGGTAGGTCCGGCCGTCGCCGGAGAGCATCCCGCCCCACGTCGGCGCCGGCGGCGGCACGCCGAGACCCAGGAACGAAAGCGCCGCCTCCGACAGGATGACGGCGCCGACGCGGGTCGTGAACAGGACGATGACGACCGGCATCACGTTGGGCAGGATGTGCCGGCGCAGGATGTGGAACGTCCCGGCGCCGACCGACTGCGCGGCGTGCGTGTAGACGTGCTCGCGCACCGAGGTCACCGCGCCGCGCACGATGCGGGAGCCGGCTATGCCGTAGAGCAGACCCAGGATGATCACGATTTGGGTGATCCCCGGTCCCACCACCGACACGATGACGATCAGGAGCACCAGGTCGGGGAAGGTCATCCAGGCGTCGACCAGGCGCTGGCTGAGCATGTCGAACCAGCCGCCGAGGTAGCCCGAGAGCACGCCGATCAGGATCGACACGACGGTCGCCAGGGCAGCGGCGCAGAAACCCACGATCATCGAAAGGCGGGCGCCCATCAGGACCCGCGAGAACAGGTCGCGTCCGAGGTGGTCGGTGCCGAGCAGGAACTGCCGGGACGGCGGCTCGAGCCGATGCGCCAGGTCGGTCTCGTTGATGCCGTAGGGAGCGAGCACGCCGGCGAAGATGCCGGAGAACAGGAAGATCGCGAAGACGACCGCGCCCGCGGCGCCCAGCGGCTTGGTCCGGAACAGGCGGACCGTGAAGCGCCACCAGCGGGGCCGGTCGCGCACCGGCAGGGCGTCCGGAGCGGCTGCGGCGACGGTGGTCACGACACGCTCATCCGTAGCGCACCTTGGGGTCGAGCCAGCCGTAGCTCAGGTCGACCAGCAGGTTGATCAGCAGCACCGCGACGCCGACGACCAGGAAGACGCCGGAGATCACCGGATAGTCCCGTTCGTAAACGCCCTCGAGCAGTAACAGTCCCATGCCCGGAATGACGAAGATCTGCTCCATGACCACGGCGCCGCCGATCAGCAGCGGCGCCTGCAGCCCGATCAGGGTCACGACCGGGATCAGACCGTTCTTCAGCGCGTGCCGGACGACCACCGCCCGCTCTCGCAACCCCTTGGCGCGCGCGGTGCGCACGTAGTCCTGGCGCATGACTTCGAGCATCATCGTCCGGGTCATCCGCATCGTCACCGCGGACAGGGAGAGTCCGAGCAGGATCGCCGGGACGATCAGGTGCGTGAGGTTCGCGATCGGATCGACCAGGAACGGCGTGAACTCGAGTTCCGGCGCCCAGCGCCACCACACGGACGGAAACACCATGACCAGGGTGCCGAGCCAGAAGCCGGGAATCGCGAGCATCAGGAGAGAGAACGAGCGCGCCGTGTAGTCGACGGCCGAGTCCTGGCGCGTCGCCGAGAGGATGCCGACCGGCACCGCGACGGACAGCGCAATGACCAGGGCCAGCAGTCCCAGCTCGAACGTCACCGGCAGTCGCTCCAGGATCTGCTCCAGCACCGGCGTGCTCCGCCACAGCGACTGACCCAGGTCGCCGCTCAACGCGTTACCCGCCCAGCGCACGTACTGGGTAACCATCGGCTGGTCGAGACCCATCGCCGCCTCCAGTGCTTCCCGGTCCATGCTGGTCGAGACGTCGTTCTGCGCCAGCATCAGGTCGATGACGTCGCCTGGAATGACCCGCATCGACACGAAGACGATCAGGCTGGCGAAGAACAGCGTCGGCACCATCGCCAGCAACCGACGCAGGACGTATGTCTTCATGGGAAGTGTCAGAGAATACAGGCCAGCGTCGCCGGTAGGGGACGGCACCGTCCAAGACCGACGTTGCGAGCTCCGTGCCAAGGGTTCGAATCAGATGATTGCCACAGCCATCCTCCTGACCGTGCTCGTCACCGCCGTGATCTCCGGCGTGCTCGGCATGGCCGGCGGGCTGATTCTCATGGTCGTCCTTGCCAGCGTCCTGCCGGTCAGCGCCGCGATGATCCTCCACGGCGCCGTCCAGGCGACTTCCAACGGCGCCCGGTTCGTGTTTCTTCGGGATCGCATGATGTGGTCCGTGCTGCCCTGGTACGCGGCGGGCGCCGCCGTCTCGGTGCTGCTGTTCGTTTCCGTCGCGTTCGTTCCCGACCCTGCCGTGGTGCTGATCGTCGTCGGTTCCTTTCCGTGGCTGGCGCGGCTGCCGCCGATGCCGCGGGGGCTGGACGTGCGCCATCGCGGCACGGCCACGGTCTGCGGAGCGACCGTGACGGGGGCCCAGCTCCTGGCCGGCGCCTCCGGACCATTGCTCGACGCCTTCTACCTGGAGACCGACGTCGACCGGCGGTCCATCGTCGCCACCAAGGCATTCACCCAGACGGTCGGGCACATCATCAAGGTCGGCTACTACGCGTGGATCTCCAGCAGGGCGCTGCCCGACGTCGAGAGCATCCGCCTCTCGCCCTTCCTGATCGCGGGAGGGATGCTGCTCGCCGTCGCGGGCGCCCGGATCGGCACGCGGCTACTCGACCGCTTCGACGACCGGCAGTTCCGTCGAGTCACCGGGCCGGTGATCCTGGCGCTCGGCGCGCTGGCCGTGGCACAGGGCGTGCGCGGCCTGCTGGCGGCCTAGCGACAGGCTGTCGGACTTGGCAGCGCGGCACACACTGGGTACGCCGGCGCCCTCGCCGGCTTCCGTAGAGGACGCGCCGCGAAGCGGCGACCATTCCCGCGGCGCTGGCCTGTATCCTGCATGCAACTCGTTCGGCACTCGACATGACCAGAAGGCACGACACACCGCGCCGGCTGCCCTCAGGCCGGTTCCGGCTGCCCATGCTGACCGCGGGCCTCGCGGGTCTGGCTCTCTGCGCGGCTGCGGGTCAGCCCGCCGCTGCTCAGAGCCGCGCGCCCGAAGAACCGCCAGCGGCGGCCGCGCACTCCGACCCGACCGCGGCCATCCCGGGAATCTGGATTCGGGACGAACGGCTGAGCGAGGATCCGATCGAGAAGCTGGAAGAGACCTACGGGCAGACCTTCGGGGGCGGACCGGGCCGCTCGCCCGGCGCGAACCCCGGGAGCGGCCGGACGGGTGGCCTGGGCCGTGGCGGCCAGGGCGGATTCGGCGGTGGACGCGGGGGTTTCGGCGGCGGCCGAGGCGGCAGGCAGCCCGGCAGCGCCCAGGACGGCCCATCGGGGATGCGCGAGATGGCGCGAGAACTCGCGGAGCGGCTCGACGTGCTACTGATCCGGATCGACGATCCCCAGCTCGTGATCCGCAACGCGAAGCGCGAGGACCGCATCCTGTATCTCGACGGCCGCGATATCGCCGACGGCTTCGGCGGCCGCAGTCGCGCCCGCCTTCTCGGTGACTCGCTCGAGGTCGAGACCGCCTCCCAGGGGCGCCAGCGGATCGAGACCTTCTACCTGGAGGGCGATCGGCTCGTTCTGGTGACCGACCTCCAGGGAGGACGCTTCGCCGATCTCTCGTTCCGCACCGTCTACGAGCGCTCGGGCGACGCGCCCGCGGTCGCGGTTTCGACGCCGGCGGCACGCGCGAGCGAAACCGCCGCGGTGCCCGACCAGAACGGCTTCGACAGAGCCGACTTCCTGCCGCCGGTCGAGAGCGGCAGCCCACGCCGGCGCCCGGAACGCGCGGACACCGCCCGCAGCGCCCGCCCCGCGACGGTCCGCATCCTGCCGCCCGAGCGCGGCTACCGCGAACTGCTGGCCGGCCGCGTCCTGATCCAGACCCTCACGATCGACCCGCAGATCGCCGTCGTCGAGTTTCTGCTGGACGGCGAACAGGTGGCCCGCGTGACGACGCCGCCGTTCGAGGCGAGGATCAGACTCGGAGACCCGCCCCGCGAGCAGACGATCGAGGTCCGCGCGACCAGCGCCCGCGGCGCTCACGCCGGATCGGACAGGATCGTCCTGAATCGGCTCGATCCCCCGTTCGCGGTGAGGATCGCCGGCATCACGCCCGGCCAACTCGACGGCCAACCGGTCGTCCGCGTGGAGGCCGGCATCTCGGTGCCGCGCTCCGAAACCCTGGAGCGGGTCGAGTTTTACCGCACGGACCGGTTGATCGCCTCGTTGGACGACTTCGAGAGCGAAGCGGGGCCGAGCGGCGTGCGCTCGGTGGCGGCCGACGTCCCGACCTCCGGAGTCACGCCCCAGGACTTCGTCCGGGTCGTGGCACGCCTGGGAGACGGCAGGGAACTGGAAGACGTCGAACTGCTCCAGGGCGCCCAGTTCCAGGCCGAGGTCGACGTCCAACTCGTCCAGCTCCAGGTACTCGTCGTCGATCGGGGCGGCAACCCGGTCGGCGACCTCAAGCCCGAGGACTTCGAGGTCCGCGAGAACGGGGAGCGGCGCCAGGTCGAGGATCTCTACGTGTCCAACGACATCCCGCTGTCCCTGGGCCTGGCCATCGACTCCTCCGGCAGCATGGAGCCGATCTGGCGCCGGACGAACGCGATCGCCGAGGCCTTCCTGGACGGCGCCCTGACCTGGCGCGACCAGGCCTTCCTGGTCGACTTCGACTCGACGCTCCGCCTGGTGCAGCCACTCACCGGCAGCAAGCCGCTGCTGGCGCGCGGACTGGGACGGCTGTTTCCGCAGGGCAACACGGCTCTCTACGACGCGATCCTGTTCTCGCTGCTCCAGTACGGCGAGGCGCCCGGCCGCCGCGCCCTGGTCGTCGTCACCGACGGCTTCGACTCGAACAGCCGCTCCGACCCGACCCGCGCGATCGACTTCGGCAAGCGGCTCGGCGTGCCCGTCTACGTCGTCGCCATGCGCTCCCTCGGCTTCGGCCCGACGACGATGGAGGACGCGAACCTCCGCAACAGCATGCGGCTGATTACCGGGCCGACCGGCGGCCGTCTGTTCCAGATCGAGTCGATCGACCAGATGGCGAACGTCTTCGACCACATCGAGGACGAGTTGCGGCGCCAGTACGTCCTGACCTACTACAGCGAACGGCCATTCGGCTCTGCCGTGGAGCCGGAAGTGCGGATGACGCGAAGAGGCCTCCGGGTTCGAAGCGCGTTGCCGCTAGAGACGATCGAGTAGGCGGAACGCGGAGCGACGTCAGTGACCGACGCAGCTCGCTCTCGGACTGGCTGCGGGAGGGCGATCGCGGTTGTCCTGCTGCTCTGGACGACGAAGTAGCGGAGGCGGCACGCCGATGACGAGCTCGGGTCGAGCATGGGTGCTGCCCGCCAGGTTGGCGGCCGCGGCGGCATTTGCCGTGACGGCTCTTCTGCCAGCGCCATGCGCCGGGCAGGTCTGGAGCGATCGCATGCTCGGCATTCCCGGCGTCCGCCAGGACCTGGGCTTTTCCCAGCTCCTTGGCCCATGGATCAGGACCGACTCGTACAGCGAGCATCCGGAGCGAAAGATCGATGCCCTAGGTCTTGACCGGGAGGACGACCTGTCGACGGTGCGGCTGCTGGCGCAGGCATTCGCCGAAAGCAACGCGACGCTCATGATACGGATTCTCGAGAAGGACGTTGTGCTCCTCGACAGCCGCGGCATCACCCTTGCCGTGCCTTACAACGGCAGGCAGCGGCGCCTCGGCGGTGGCATCCGGGGCCGGGTCCTCGAGGCCGGCGAAACGCTCACGATCGAGATGGTCGCTTCGGACGGGCGGCAGATCGACACCTACTTCCGGGAGGGCGAATGGCTCGTCCGATGGACCGACATCGAACCCCGGGGCCTGCCCTTGCTCGAAATCGACACGGTCTACGAGCGACCGTCGTTCGACCCGAACGCTCTTTCCGCCGATCCCACATCCGCCATTCGCATCGTGCCGCCCGAACGCGGATACGGCGAACTGCTCAGCGGACCGGTAGAAATCGAACCTCTGATCATCGACCCACGAATCGTCGAAGTCGAGTTCTTTCTCGACGACACATCGATCAGGCTGGTCCGGAAGCGGCCCTTCAGGACTCGCATCCGCCTGGCTGAACCGCCACGCCAGCAGAAGCTCGAAGTTCTGGCATACGGCCGCGACCGGGCGTATCTCGGCCGTGACGAGTACCTGCTCAACGAGGTGGACCGGCCTTTCGTCGTCCGCATCGCGGCCATGAGCAGGTTCCAGGCGGACGGAAACGCCGCGATCAGGGTCGCGGCATCCCTTTCGCTGCCCCGAACCGCGACGCTGGAGCAGGTCGACTTCTACCGAAGCGACGCTCTCGTGGAGGCGGTGCGCGACTTCGGCCGAGAAGCGACAGCCGGCGCCCCCCGCACGATTCAGGTCGCGGCCGTGATCGACGGCGGCCTGCCCGACGACTTCATCCGGGTAGTGGCCAGGCTCGCCGACGGTCGCGAGCGGGAAGACGCGCAGCTTCTCCACGGCGCCGACTACCAGAGCGAGATCGACATCCAACTGGCCCAGTTCCAGGTGCTGGTGACGGATCGCGACGGCGATCCGGTGAGCGGGCTCTCGCCCGAGGACTTCGAGATACGCGAACACGGCAGGCGCCGCCCCGCGATCGCCCTCCACACGGCCTACGACGTGCCCCTGGTTCTGGGGCTCGCGGTCGATTCGTCGGACAGCATGCTGCCTACCTGGAGCCGCCTGAAGTACATCGCTCGGAGCTTCCTGGCGACCGCGGTGACGCCGGACGACCGGGCCTTCCTGGTCGACTTCGACGACACGGTGCGGTTGGTCCAGCCGCTGACGCGGGATCGACCCCTCCTGTCCGAGCGACTGGACCGCATGATCCCGATGGGCGGCACGGCCCTGAACGATGGACTCCTCTTCTCCCTCCTGCAGTACGGGAGCGAGCCCGGCCGGCGGGCGCTCGTCGTCATCACCGACGGCGCCGACCAGCACAGCCGTTCCAACCCCGAGCAGTCCAGCGAGTTCGCGGAGCGGCTGGGCCTGCCTATCTACTTCATCGAGCTGGACAACTCCCGCGCGGGCACTTCCGGAGCCGTCGCCCTTCGCCGCAACCGGGAACGACTCCGACGCATCGCCGAAGAGACGGGAGGACGCCTCTTCCACCTGGAACTCCACGGCGACACGCGCTGGTGGGCCGAACCGATCGAGCGGGTCTTCGGCCAGATCGAAGAGGACCTGCGACACCAGCACGTCCTGACGTACTACACCGACGAGCCTCACGGAGCGCCGGTCGAACCGGAGATCCGGGTCACCCGGCGCGGGCTGAGGCTGCGCAGTGCGGTGCCGCTGCCAGGGATCGACTGTCGGGCGCCCTCTGTTTCGCCGCCGGCCCGTCCGCCTACTGCCCGCCAGTTGCCGCCGCTTCCCGCTCCTGAGCCCGGGCGCCCGACAGGATGTTCGTCAAGCCGTAGTTACCCTCGTGGCAGGCGTACTCGAAGATCGGATCCTCGGTGCGGGCAAGTCTGATCATCATCGTCCAGGGACTCACCCAGGTCGCCTCGTCCTCGTAGGTGATCTCCCATTCGATCGTCTCCGGGCCGGTGCGCGTGAAGCGCTCGACCACCTTGAGACCATCGGTCGCTCTACCACTGGCGCCGCCGGCAGCGGAGTAGTTCGTCGTCTCGACGACGAGTGAGTCGTTCTCGAACCAGCCTCGCGAGCCGCCATGCCAGAGCCGCAGGTCGTCGGGCAGCGGCGCCGGTTCTCCCAGCGGAATGACCCGCACGTCATGGATCAGCTCCTGGAGGATCGCGACGTGGTCCGCCGTCTGGAAGAACTGGAAATAGCTGTTGTAACCGGCCAGCGTGTTCGGAACGCCGAAAGTGATGCAACGCACGCCGAGCGTCATGTCCTCGGGACCGGCGGGCACCTCGTCGCCGTAGGCCACCGCGGCCCGCATCCGTTCCATCGCCTGCGCCGTCAGTGCCGGAATGCGTCCGTCCGGCGGATCGACCACGAGCGACGTACGGTTGTCGAGTTGCCGGTCGACGAGCCAGAACGAGTTGTAGTTGCCGGTCACCTGGTCGAAGCCGCGGAACTCGGGATCCTCCAGCACGCGCTGGATCAGGTAGTCGCCCAGCAGATCGCCCGCCTGGGAGCCTTCCCGGATCTCCTCGAGCCGGCGCTTGAGATCGGCGAGCTCCTCGTCGGTCAGGGTCGCCTTGTCACCGAACGACTTCGGCCGCTCCAGCGGCGTCGCGCTGTTGTTGGCCCAGATGCCCTGGAAGTCCGGGTGGCCGTCGGCGGTCCGTGGCGCGGTCCACTCCTCGGCGACCGCCGCGCCCGCGGCCAGGAGCAGGATCAGGAACGTCGGAACCACGACTCGGCCGCAATGGCATCTCGACATCGTCTCATCTCCCCTCCGTCGACGGAGCCCGGAGTATACGGGCGGCGTTATCCTCCGCTCGCCAATCCCAGGGGAGACCAGAGCCATGCGACTCAGCCAGTCCGTAACCGTCGAACGCCACGAGGAGCCGGGACTCGGGGTCGTCGGCGCCATCTGGATCGACAACCCGCCGGTCAACGCGCTGAGTCAGCACGTGCGCGAAGGGCTTGCGGCCGCCGTGCCGGCGGTGGCAGACGATTCCGAGATGCAGGCCGCCGTTCTCGTCTGCCGCGGCCGCACCTTCATCGCGGGCGCCGACATCCGCGAGTTCGGCAAGCCGCGGCTTCCCCCGGACACGAACGAGGTGCGGCGGATGATCGAGAAGTCGCCCAAGCCGTTCGTGGCGGCCATCCACGGCACGGCCCTGGGCGGCGGCCTGGAGATGGCGATGGCGTGCCACTTCCGGGTCGCTGACCGGAACGCGCGCCTGGGCCTGCCCGAAGTCAAGCTCGGCATCCTGCCGGGCGGCGGCGGCACTCAGCGGCTGCCCCGCCTCGTCGGCGTACCGCGGGCGCTCGAGATGATCACGAGCGGCGAGCACATCACCGCCGCGGAAGCGCTCGACCTGGGACTGATCGACGCCGTGGTCGAGGGCAAAGAGGAAGGCGGTCTCGAAGCCGGCGCGATCCGCTTCGCCCTGCGCGCCGTGGCCGCGGGACGCGGCCTGCCGCGGGTCCGGGACATCGAGAGCCACCGCGACGTGCCGCGCGAGAACCCGACGATCTTCAGCGACTTCCGGCGCCGGATCGCGCGCGGGACACGCGGCTTCAACGCTCCGGAGGTCTGCGTCCAATGCGTCGAAGCCGCGGTCGAACTGCCCTTCGACGAGGGGCTCGCCCGCGAGGCCGAGCTGTCGCGAACGCTCCATGCCGACCCCCAGTCGCGGGCCCAGCGCTACTACTTCTTCGCCGAGCGCGCGGCGCGCAAGATCCCCGACATCCCCGCCGACACGCCGATCCGGGACATTCGCCGCGTCGGAGTGCTCGGCGCCGGCACGATGGGCGGCGGCATCTCGATGGCCTTCGCCAACGCCGGGTTCCCGGTCTCGATCGTCGAACAGAACCGCGACGCGCTCGACCGCGGCCTGGCCACGGTGCGTAGCAACTACGAGCGCAGCGCCGCGCGAGGACGCTTCACAGCCGACCAGGTCGAGGAACGGATCGCACTGCTGGACGGCGGCACCGACCAGGACGCGCTCGCCGAGTGCGATCTCGTGGTCGAAGCGGTGTTCGAGGACATGGAGCTGAAGAAGCGTGTCTTCGGCCAGGTCGACCGGATAGCCAGGCCCGGCGCGCTGCTGGCCACGAACACCTCCTACCTGGACGTCAACGAGATCGGCGGCGTCACCGGCCGGCCCGAGGACGTCGTCGGCATGCACTTCTTCAGCCCCGCCAACGTCATGAAGCTGGTCGAGGTCGTCCGTGGCGAGAAGTCCGCGCCCGACGCGATCGCGACCGCCATGTCGATCTCCAGGACCATCGGCAAGGTGCCGGCCCTGGTCGGCGTCTGCCACGGCTTCGTCGGCAACCGCATGCTGTTCCAACGTCGCCTGCAAGCCGATCGTCTGGTTCTCGAGGGCGCGCTGCCCTGGGACATCGACCGGGTGCTCTACGACTTCGGCATGCCGATGGGCCCGTTCCGCATGAGCGACCTCGCGGGCCTGGACGTCGGCTGGAACGCGGCGACCTCCTCATCCAGCACGTTGCGCGAGATGCTCTGCGAGCGCGACCGGCGCGGCCAGAAGACGGGCCGCGGCTACTACATCTACGACGCCGCGACGCGCGCCGCGGCGCCCGATCCGGAGGTCATGGACCTGGCCCGTGAGCTGGCCGGGCGGCTCGGCATCGAACAGCGCGAGATCGGCGACGAGGAGATCCTGAACCGCTGCCTGCTCTCCTCCGTCAACGAGGGAGCGAAGATCCTCGAGGAGGGCATCGCGATCCGCGCCAGCGACATCGACGTCATCTGGATCAACGGCTACGGCTGGCCCGTCTACCGCGGCGGCCCCATGTTCTGGGCCGACGAGTTCGGCCTCGGCCGCGTCGTCGACATCCTGGACGACTACGCGGCCCGCTTCGACGCCGACCAGTGGCGGGCCGCGCCGCTGCTGCGGGAGACGGCCGCGGCCGGCGGCCGTCTCAGCGGCTAGCGACTCGGCTTCAGACTCACCCGCCCGCTCCAGGCGACAGGGGTAAGGGTCCCAGCGGCCGCTCCCGCTTTCTCGGATGGGGGGAGGTTGGCGCTCGCTTCTTTCCGCCCGGAATCAGAGCCTGTCTACCCTCGCCATTCCTCGGTATACACCCGTCCGAACCGATCGGTGGCTTCGACCAGGACGACTCGCTCCCGGCCCGTCAATGCGACGCGGAAGAGGTGATCCGTGGGGACCGGCTCGACCCACTCGCGCCGCGGCGGCAGGTCAGGCCCGGTGTGCAGCTCCACACTCAGGGGATCGAGTCCGCGGCGGCGCTCCATCTCGCCTCGAGGCTCCCCGTCGACGAACCAGCGGACCGTCCATTCGGGGTCCCAGTCCCAGATGTTGGCGATCAGCTCGCCGGGGGCGGCCGGATTGGACCCCGTGCGGTAGAGACGCATCTGGTGATCGGCGGGGTAGCCGGTGGCCTTGTAGCGCCAACTCACCTCCTCGCCGCGGATCGTGTAGACGCAATAGCCGTTGGGGGTGCCGTCGAAGCAGATCGGGCCGCTCCACCAGGCGCCGCAGACGGCCGCGGTGACGTGCTCGTGCGTGCCCTGCTCGAAGACGTGCTCGCTCTCGTGCGTGTGGCCCGTCAGGATGTGCGCGTTGAAGGGCTCGAGGAGACGGTAGAGCGCGTCGCGGTTGACGATCGCAAGGTCGGTGCGCGGCTTCTCGTCGCCCATGCGAACGTGCAGGCTGCCCAGGACGGGAATGTGGGTGGCGACGATCACGATCGAGCCGGGTTCCACCCTCGCCAGGTCCTGCTCCAGCCAGGCCAGGGCGTCGGCTCCGAGGTATCCCAGATATCCCTCGCCGTACCAGAAGACGTCATCGAGCACCACGTAGTGAACGGCGCCCCGGTTGAAGGAGTACCAGGTGGGCCCGAAGTGGTCGCTGAAGGTCTCGGCCGACGCGCGGTCGGTGAAGCTGTGGAAATCGAGGTCGTGATTGCCGACCACCTGGAAGAAGGGAACCTCCATCATGCGCACCCCGCGCTCGTAGTCGGGATAGAGGTAGAGGTTGTCGTACATGATGTCGCCGCACGAGATGCCGAAAACGTGCTCGCCGCCGAGCCCGGCGATCGTTTCGCTGATATCGGGCACCGACTGGCCCAGGAAGAGGCCGGTCTCCCGCTCGTCCTGCGCCTGAATGTCGCCGAGGAGGAGCAGGGTGTGGTCGTCCTGGGGCACCGGGTCGGGTTCGAGGTCGAAGGTCGCTGTTTGCTGCCGCCGGCCCGACAGCGCCTGGTAGAAGCGGGCGGTCCCGGGGCGGTTGAGGGGGATGCGGTAGCCGGATGGCGGCGTGAACCACACGAACCCGCGCTCGGACCGGGTGAGGATCTCGAAGGCGCCATCTGCGTCGGTGTCCACGACCTGAACGCCGTCGGAGACCGGGACCCGGGGGATGCCGCGGCCGCGGGAGCGCACCGCGCCCTGCACGACGATGGGGGAGGAGCGGGTAGTCGTGCCGGGCCGAGTCGGGGTCCGCTGGGAGCCGAGCGGGGCGTAGGGATCGGCGAGAAGCCCTTCCGGGCAAAGTGCCGCGCCGGCGAAGGCTGTGGCGCCGGCCCTGAGGAAGGTGCGGCGGGAGGTGGCGTGTCGGTTCATCGATTGCATCTGCTTGTGATCTTACCGTTGAGTCGTGGTGACCACCAAACTGACGCCAAAACCCAGCCTGCCGGCCATCCTCACGGACGCCGGCAACGCGGTCGCCTTCGCGGCCGAGGAGCTCTTCGAGGCCAAGCTCGCGAACGAGCACGCCGGGAACTACGTCAACATCGCCGCGAGGCGAGCCAGCACCTCGTGCATGAGGCCCTCGGAGACGGATTCGAGACGCTTCCCGTTCCGGGCCGCGAGGTCCAGGGCGCGCGGCTGATCGCAACGGATCACACCGACCGTTCGGGTGCCCTCGCCGGCCAACGAAACCGTGAAGCCGCGCGGTGGTCTTGGTCGAGCAGCGGTGGCGCCTGGTGAACCGGGTCCGGGTGAAGACGCCGGAGTGAGCGGGCTCACTCCGCTTCACTCTCTCCAGTAGGGCGTTGCCTGGCGTTCGGTCGTCGGGCGTCGCTCGCTTCGAGCCCGCTGGGACCCTTACCCCTGCCGCCCTGCGCGGGCTGGAAGATGTCGGCCAACCGGGACTCGATCTCGCTGCTACTGTTCCGCGATGCTTCGACAAGGAGGCTGCCGGCGTCTGACTTGCCTGCGGGCAGGACTCGCAATGGCGCTCGCGACAGCGGTTGCGTTGTCGGGCCAGACCCTGGAAACCGATTGGTCCGTCGTGACTGGCAATGACGCGAGTCAGCGGTACGCACCGCTCGATCAAATCGATCGGGACAACTTCGGCGAGCTCGAAATCGCCTGGCGATGGTCGTCGCCGGACAACGAGTTGATGACCGGGGATGGCGAAACGACCGGGCGGCGCATGGTGCCGCGGAATCACGAGGCGATTCCGATCAAGATCGGCGACCGGCTCTACGTGACGACGGGCTACGGGCAGATCGCGGCCATCGACATCGAGCGCGGGACGAGCCTCTGGACGTATGACCCACGGGCGTACGTTCACGGCCGGCCGACCAACCTCGGCTTCACGCACCGGGGCGCCGCGTACTGGAACGATCCGGACCTGCCCGGCGAAGGGGGCCGGCTGGTCTGGGCGGGCGGCGATTCCTTCCTGCGCGCGGTGGATACGCTGAGCGGCGAACCGATCGCCACCTTCGGAGACGGCGGCAGCGTCGACCTCACGCTCGGACTGCACCGCGAGGTGTCGCGGCGGGTCTACAGCGTGAGTTCGCCCGTCACTCTGTGCCGTGACGTGGCGATCGTCGGCTCCTCGATCTCGGACGGGCCGCGCGCGCCCGAGGCGCCGCCGGGGGACGTCCGCGGATTCGACGTCCGCACGGGCGAGCAGCTCTGGACGTTCCATTCGATTCCGCGGGAGGGCGAACCCGGCCGCGACACCTGGGAGAAGGGTTCCTGGAAGGTCAGCGGCAACACGAACGTCTGGACTCTGATGAGCGCCGACCCGGAACTCGGCCTTGCCTACCTGCCGTTCGGCACGCCGACCAACGACTGGTACGGCGGGCACCGCCTGGGCGACAACCTCTACGCCGAATCGCTGGTCGCGGTCGACTGCGAGACCGGAGAGCGGCGCTGGCACTTCCAGATGGTCCACCACGGCTTGTGGGACTACGACCTGCCGACTTCGGCCATCATCGGCGACATCGAGGTCGAGGGTCGCCGAATCCGGGCAGCGATGCAGCTCTCCAAGCAGGGTTTCCTCTACGTCTTCGACGCCGGCACCGGCGAACCGGTGTGGCCGATCCTGGAACGCGAAGTGCCGCAGACGGGCATCGTCGGCGAGCGAACGTCGCCGACGCAGCCCTTCCCCACCAGGCCGCCGGCCTTCGAACGCCAGGGCCTCGGCCCGGACGATCTGATCGACTTCACGCCGGAACTTCGCGGCGAGGCGATGGCCATCCTCTCCCAGTACCAGTACGGACCGATCTTCACGCCGCCCACGGAACGCGGCACGTTCCTGATGCCCGGCTACGGCGGCGGCGCGAGCTGGCCCGGCGGCGCCTTCGACCCGGAGACCGGCATGCTCTACGTGCCGTCCTTCACCTGGCCCGTCGTGAACACGCTTCGCAAGCCGGACCCGAGCCGTTCGTCCTTCGACTACGTCGGCCGCATCACGAGCGACGTCCGCGGCCCCCGCGATCTGCCGCTGGTCAAGCCACCCTACTCCCGCATCACCGCCTACGACATGAACGCCGGCGAGATCGCCTGGACCGTGCCACTGGGCTATGGCCCGCGCCGCCATCCGGCCCTCGCCGATCTCGACCTGCCCGCCCTCGGCTCGGGCGCCCGCGGCCACGTCGTTGCGACCAGAACGCTGCTGTTCGTGACCTCCGGCCGGTCCCTCGCCTTTCGCGGAGTCGACCGGGAGGCGATGGCGGAGGGCGCCGGACGCGACGACTGGCGGATCGAGACGCCGGCATTGCGCGCGTTCGACAAGGCGACCGGCGGGCTCGTCGGCGAAATCGAGTTGCCCGCGCACACCGACGGCAGTCCCATCACGTTCCTGCATCGAGGTCGGCAGTACCTCGTGTTCGCGCTCGGCGGGCGCGGCGCGCCGTTCGAGCTGATCGCCTACCGCCCGCCGGCGTGATACCCATACCATGCCCAAGAGCGAATCGGCCATGCTCCGCCACCCGCATTACCCGTCATCACAAGGTCATCGGAGGAAGAAGACGATGAAAACGAAGATCGGCCCTCGGACACTCTGGTCCCTTCCGCTCCTCGCCGCCGCGCTCGCGTGCGCGCCGGCCGGCGGCGACATTCCTGCCGGGGAAGAACACGCCGGCTTCGGCGCCTACACGCGGGAAGCGACCTACGACGGCGCCAACCGCTACTCCGTCTACGTGCCCATGCCCGACGGCGTGCGCGTCTCGGTCGACTACTTCATCCCGACGGCCGGCGGCGTCGAGGCGTCGGCGCCGCTGCCGACGATCCTCCACTACACCCGTTACACCCGCGCCCGGGTGGTCCAGGACGAGGACGGGGAATCCAGGATCGTCTCCCAGGGCGGACAGGACCCGATCCTCCAGCACATGCTGCACCGCGGCTACACCGTCGCCGTCGCCGACGCCCGCGGCACGGGCGCCTCCTTCGGCGTTCACAACGGGCCCTTCTCGCTCGAGGAAACCGCCGACTCGCACCACATCGTGGAGTGGATCGCCGCTCAGCCGTGGTCGGACGGCAACGTCGGCATGCAGGGCCGCTCCTATCCCGGCATGACCCAGTACCAGGCCGCGACCCAGGCGCCGCCCGCGCTCAAGGCGATCTTCCCGGAGATGGCGGGCCCTTCGGCCTACGACTTCGTCTTCCGCGGAGGCACCTACAAGAACGAGTTCATCGACACCTGGGGCGCCGGCACCAGGGCCGCCGATCTCTCGACGGCGGCCGCCCCGGCCGACGAGGATCCGGACGGCGCGCTCCGCGACGCGGCGGTCGCCGAACACGCCGCCAACCTGTGGGCTCAGGACCTGGTCGGCGCCGAGTCCGCCGCTTTCCGCGACTGGGTCCACGAGACGGAGACCGCCCGCGCCGACTGGAACAACATCGCGACGATCGACGATCTGGAAGCGATCGACGCGTCGGGGATCGCGATCTACCACATGGTCGGCTGGTACGACATCTTCACCTCCCAGCAACCGATGCTCTACGCCAGCCTGAAGGCCGCGCCCCAGAAGATGGTCATCGGTCCCTGGGTCCACGGCGGCGGCGGCTACGCCGGCGACGTCCACAAGGCCGAGTTCCTGCGCTGGTACGACCATTGGCTCAAGGGGATCGAGACCGGCGTGATGGACGAGCCGCCGGTCCATTACTACGTCATGGAGGGCAACCACACCCTGCCCGACGATCCGGCGGTCGAACTCAGCCTGGACGAGAAGCGGTCCGAAGACGGATCAACCTGGATCGCTACCGACGTCTGGCCGCCCGAGGGACTCGCGACGCGGCGCTTCCAGCTCGCCGCCGGCGGTGCCCTCGGCGACAGCCCCGGCGACCCCGGGCACGACGAGTACACGGTCGACTACAGCTCGGCCGTGGGCTCCTTCTCGCGGTGGATGAACGGTCACGGCGCCAGGCGCAAGGACCGCCCGGGCGCCACCTTCTTCGACGAGCGCTCAGCCGAGAACGGCAAGGCCCTCACCTACACGACGGAGCCGATGACCGAGGCGACGACGATCACGGGCTACCCGGTGCTACGCCTTTCCGTCACCTCGACCCACGACGACGGCGACTTCTTCGTCTATCTCGAGGAGGTCGACGCCGATGGCCGCTCTCACTACGTCACGGAGGGAGCGCTCCGCGCCTCCTACCGGGCCGTCGCCGAGGCGCCGTGGAACGACTTCGGCCTGCCGTTCCACCGCGGCAACCAGGACGACGTCGAGCCGCTTCCCGACGGCCCGGCGGAACTCCTGATCGACCTGATGGGAACGGCGATCACGATCGACGAAGGCCACCGCCTGCGGCTGACCATCGCCGGCGCGGACGCCGCCAACCATGCGCTGTATCCGGATCCGCAAGGTGTCGACGCGCCGACCGTGACGGTCCATCGCGGCGGTGAGAACGGTTCCTGGCTGGACGTGCCGGTCGACGGCGATCAGGCGAACAGCCGCTGATCCCACCAGACGGGCGTCTCCAGACCGACCTCGATTCCCAGGCCCTCGTAGTCCGGGTGGCGGGTGTTGATGAGGACGTTACTTTCCGGGCGCGCTACGACCGACGGCACGAAGAGGAGCACGCTGCGACGTTCGAAGTACCAGGTCCGGCCGAAGCGCTGCGATGCTGCCAAGTTCGGCCGTTCCCAATCAGGAAGAACATCGGCCGTGACGACCTCGTAGCTCGTTCCGGCGGGAATGACCGCCTCGACGAAGTGCTGGCTCGAGGGTACGGGCGACGGCCAGTTGACCAGCGTCTCCAGCATCGCCGTCGAGTAGTTCCGGGACGCGTAAATCACCTCGGCGCCGTACTCATGCCATCGGCCGTTGCAACGGCGCGCCCCTTCCGCGCTCCACACCGGAAACCGACCGTCGACATCGCCGATGCGATAGGCGCGCATCGGCGACGCGAGCACCCGAGCGTTCACACGGGCAAGCCGTGCTGGGCGCGGTGAATCAGCTCGAGCACATGACGCGCGCCGGCGGTGCTGGAGCACGCTACGTCGAGCGCTCTCCGGCCTTCCAGGAGAGGATGGCGTGCCGTGAGGTAGGCCATGATTCCCTCCCGGTCCCCCCTGTACGAGCGGCTGAGGGCCTCGACGATGCGGCTGAGCTCGTAGAGCCGCTCGCTCATCTCTCTCGACAGCGGCTTGCCCGCGTTGCGAGCCCGTCGCAGCGTGGCCTCGGGGATCACGGGTCCGACGACGTTCGCACGGCCGAGAATCTCCATCAGCACGGTCGCCGCGTCGGGATGCAGGCCGCCGCCGACTCGGCGCGCAAGCTCCAGGTCGCTCAGGACGGCGGCATCCTCGATCCCGAGCAGATCCCCCAGACGGGCGGCCTCGGACCCCGGCAGGTCGGCCCGGTTCTTGTAGGCATCGAGTACCGCGGCGGCATTACCCCTCGTCATTTGACGACGCTACTGCGGTCATCTGACGCTTGTCAAGAGCTTCGCTGGGCCGCGACTCCGGAACGTCCGCCGCAATCACAGGGCAGAATCGCGACCACGGTCCATGCGCGCGACGCGCATTCCCCCGCCGAGTCGGCCAGACCGCTCGTCAACACGTACCAGCCGACGAGGCGCCGGACTGCCCCGCCCTCTCTCGCGACCCTCGTCCGAAGCCGCAGCTCGCCGCAGCCAGCGTCGCCGTCGCCCGCCTCCCGCCGCTCCAGTTCAACATCCGAGAACCCGAGCACCTGCCTGTAGCGGGGGAACAGCGCCTTGTACGCGCTCTCCTTGGCCGAGAACACGAGGGTAAACATCTCCGCTTCGGTCAGACCGCCGGCAGCTCCCTGACGGAGACTCATCTCGCGCTCGTTCAACACCCGCACACGGAGCCGCCCGGCCTGCCGCGAAGACACGACGCGTTCCACATCGACGCCAAGGCCCCCGTACCGGTCAGCCGCGGCAACGGCAGCGAAGCCGAAGCCGGCGCCGTGGGAGATCGAGCCCACCACGCCCTCCGGCCACCGGGGGACATCGTCGTCGTCGGCAACGATGTCGCCCTCCGAAGCAGCGGGCCCAAGGAACTGCCTCAGCGCGTGTCCAGCGCTGATCCGGCCGGCGAGATACTCCCGCCGCCGCTTGTCGATGGCGCTCCCGAGGTTGGCGGGTAGGCCGAAGCCGAGCTGCCGGGCTTCCTCGGTCAGCTCCTCCAGCAGGCCGATCTCGTGCGCCGCGACGCTGATGTCGCGGGGAAGGCTGTCCGCCAGGCTCGGGGGCACTCCCCGGGCCGTGCTCACGCCAGGAAGTAGCGCCGCTGCTCCGGCGTCGGCACGGGACACTCGGCCAGCCGGCGGCCGACCCGCCGGCGGTTCCGCGCCAGGAACCGGTAGCCCCAGTCGAGCATGGCTCTCGGCACGGTCCGCGCAACCAGGGCGAGCCAGCGCTCCGGGCCGTCCAGCCGCGCCGCCAGCCACAGCACCGCCTGGCTGCGGACCTTGATCTCGCCCGGGAGGGGCGGATCGGAAGCAGCGTCTGCGTGCGCCGCCGGCAGAATCCGAAGCACCATGCTGTCCAGCTCGGCAAGATCGGGCCGGGCGGCCGTCAGCCGCTCGAACGACTCACCGTCCTGGGGCGCGAACCGGACACCGGGCGGTACGCCCCGGGACAGACACCTGGCCACCGACCAGTTGCAGAGCGCGCAGTCGCCGTCGTAGTAGACGATGGCCCTCGGCGGCCGGCGTTCGCGACGCTCGTCCATCCGGTCTCGGGCCTAGCGGTTGGCCGCCTCGTCCAGTACCCGCAGGAAGGCTCGACCGCTCATCAGCCGCGGTTCGCCGTCGACCATCTCCATCCGTTCGACGTACGAGGCCGTCTCGCCGTCGGCGCTGTACATGACCAGGGTCGGATAGCCCCGCACGCCGAACCTCCGGGCAAGCTGGCTCTCCTGCCCGCCGGACTCGGGGTTCATCCGCACCGCGAGCACCGCGTCCAGGTAACCGTCGACCTCGTCGTCGGTCAGCAGCTCACGCTCGAACTGGCGGCAGTACGGGCACCAGTCCGTGTAGATGTACAGGAACAGCGGCAGGCGGTCGCGCTGCTGAACCGCGAGTGCCTCGGCCAGCCCGGAGGCCCCTTCGTACCAGCCCTCGAAGTCCGGCCGGCCCGACGGCGTGTCGGAGGCCGCCGCCGGCGCCGCGAGCGCATGCGCAAGCAGAGCCGCCGTGCCGGCCAGGAGGAGCACCGCGAGCGCTCCCCAACCGATCCTCTTGAGCCCTGGACAGCACGTCATGGCGTGGGTGATCGTATCAGCGCGCGGCCGCCGTTCCACGCCCCGATGGGGCACCCGGCAAGAGTGGCGCGGCCCGCCCCATCGCTTCCTCGGCACGGTCGATGAGCCGGCCGAAACCGGCCCGCGTGCGCGCGCTGACCGCGACCGCGTCGAGCTGGCCGGCCATCCGGCGAGCGTGCTCGTCCGCCACCAGGTCGCACTTGTTCAGCACGACGAGGAGAGGCTTCGAGTTGAGCGACAGCTCCTCGATCAGCCGTTCCACCGCCTCCACCTTCGCCCGCCAACCCGTATCAGCGGCGTCAACGACGTGGAGCAGCAGATCCGCGTCCCCGAGTTCCTCCAGCGTGGCGCGGAACGCCCGCACGAGATCGGGCGGCAGTTCCGCGATGAAGCCGACCGTGTCGGTGATGACGACTTCGCCCTCACGCGGGAAACGGATCCGCCGACTCGTCGGGTCGAGCGTGACGAAGAGCTTGCCGGCGGTCTCGACCTCGCTCCGGGTCAACGCGTTGAGCAGCGTGCTCTTGCCCGCGTTCGTGTAGCCGATCAGGGAGAGAACGGGCACGCGACGGTCTCGCCGGCGGCTGCGGGCCACGTCGCGCTGCCTGGAGAGCTTCTCGACCTGCCGCTCCAGGTTGCGGATCCGGTCGCGGATCCGCCGACGCCCCACTTCGAGGACCGTCTCGCCGGGGCCTCGACCGCCGATGCCGCCCGTCAGTCGCGACAGGCCCGCGTCCTTCTCGGTCAGCCGCGGCAGCGAGTAGCGCAACTGCGCCAGCTCCACCTGGAGCTTGCCGTCGCGGGAACGCGCCCGCTGTGCGAACACGTCCAGGATGAGCTGCGTGCGGTCGATCGCCTTCAGCCCGGTCGCGTCCTCGAACGCGCGAGCCTGGGCCGGCTTCAGGTCGATGTCGAAGATCGCCACCTCGGCGCCGGCGCGCATGCTCCGCAGAACGATGTCGGTCAGCTTGCCCCGCCCGACGACCGTCCTCGGATGAACCCGCGACCGGCGCTGCCTGAGCGTCCCGGCGACGTCAACCCCCGCCGAACGAACCAGTTCGACCGTCTCGGCGAAGTGATCGGCCTCCGGACGCACGCCGATCACCAGCGCCCGTTCCCGCGTCGCCTCACGGCCCCGGCGGTGGCGGCCGAACTCGCGCTCGACCTCGCGGATGGTTGCCGCGAAGTCGAAGTCCAGCGCGTAGACCTGAGGCGCCTCCACGGTCAGAAAGGGTGAACCGACGCCGTCACCGCTGCCGGGACCTTCGCCGGCGCCTGCCGCGTCGGCCGCCGAGGGCGAGAGGTACGCGACCTCGATCGCGCCGGCGGAGCCGTCCGCCTCGGCCTGCACAACGGCGACGAGGTCGAGCCGGAGCAGCGCAAGGTCGTTCAGGTCGTCGGCCGAGAGCCCCTCTCCCCGCAGGTGCGTATGGACCAGGCGTAGTCGGCGGAAGCGTCCCGGACCGCCACGCAGACGGCCGATGTCGGGAATCTCGAGCTGGCGCGCGTCGCCGACGATCACCTTGCTGACCGCGCCGTCGCGGGTCAGCAGCACGCCTGCCTGGCGGCCGATCTCGCGCGAGAGCGCGCAGAGGTGCCGCGCCAGCTCGGTCGAGACCACCTGGTCGGGACGGACCTTCCGCCGGTACGTGCGCTCAAGAGCGCCGCGCTGCGCGGCCTTGAGTCCGCGAACGTCGCCGTGAAGTGGTCTCATTCCGGCCAACCGGCGAATGTGAGTCGCAAAGTCAAGAAACTGCTATGCTTGCCGCCACGGCGGCGACGCTGGCCCCACATGGCACGCGCCGCGCACTCGATCGTACGAGTCAGCGCTTGGCTTCAGCCTTTGTCCTTTAGACAGTCCGTCCATTCCGAGACGACTCACGTCGCCCGAGGGCCGTCCCAACAGCCCGTGGTGCACTCAAGGCTATACCCACCGCCCGGAATGACGATCCGGTTCTTCAAGCTTCTCGCGCAGGTGGAACTGCAGCGAACGCGGGGCAGCCGCCCAGCGGGTTCCGTTCATGGAATCCCGCCGTGGCCCGGCACCCGCGCAACCGGAGACGTCCCACCCGATTCAACCGACGGCGCACTCGCCGTCACCCGGAGACTTTGTGACCCGAAGAATGCTCATCAACGCGCAGAGCTCGACCGAGCTCCGCATCGCCATCGCCGACGACTCGGTACTCGAAGACCTCAAGGTCGACATCGCCGAGCGCGGCCTGACCCGCGGCAACATCTACTACGGCAAGATCGCGAACATTGAGCCGAGCCTGAACGCCGCCTTCATCGACTACGGCGCCCCCAAGCACGGCTTCCTCGCCATCCAGGACGTGGTGCCGGACGCCTACTACCAGGCGGTTCCCAAGTCGAAACGACCGAAGATCGAGGACGTGCTCGTCCGCGGCCGCCCGATCGTCGTGCAGATCACCCGGGAGCCCGAGGGCAACAAGGGCGCCGCGCTGACGACAAACCTGAGTCTGGCCGGCCGCTACCTGGTTCTCACACCCTTCGACAAGACCTGCGGCGTCTCCCGCAAGGTCGACACGGAGGAGGTCCGGCTCAAGCTCAAGGCCATGGCGGAGGCGCTGCCCGTCCCGGACGGCGGCGGCGTGATCGTACGCACCAACGCCCTCGGCCAGACCAAGACGGCGCTCAGCCGCGACATGAACGCGTTGCTCCGGCTGTGGAAGCGCATCTCCCGCGATGCCCGCGACTCGAAGGGTACGAAGCTGCTCTACAGCGACCAGGACATCGTGCTTCAGGGCCTGCGGGACTACCTGGACAGCTCGATCCAGGAAGTCTGGGTGGACGAGGACACCGCCCATGGGCGAGCCGAGCAGTACATGCGCGCCTTCATGCCGCGCAGCAAGACTTCCCTCAACCGCTACACCGGCCGCCGGCCGCTGTTCTCGGTCTACGACCTGGAACCGCAGATCGAGAACATCTTCGAACGGCGCGCCGATCTGCCCTCGGGCGGCTCGATCGTGATCGACCCGACCGAAGCCCTGACGGCCATCGACGTCAACTCGGGACGCTCCAAGAAGGGGTCGAGTCAGGAAGAGACCGCGGTCAGCACGAACGTCGAGGCAGCGGCGGAGGTCGGCCGGCAACTGCGGCTGCGCGACATCGGCGGCCTGCTCGTCGTCGATTTCATCGACATGCGCAGCCCGCGCAACCGGCGCAAGGTCGAGAAGGCGATGAAGGACGCGATGAAGGCCGACAAGGCGCGCTTCAGCGTCGGCCGGATCAGCGCCAACGGACTGCTCGAGATCAACCGCCAGCGAATCCACCAGGCGCTTCAGTTGCGCACGCACGGCGACTGCCCGAACTGTGCCGGCACCGGCCGCGTCGCCAGTCCGGATCTCGTCGCCCTGCGCCTGCTGCGCAACATCGAGTCCCATGGCGCCGGCGGCTACATGCGCGGCGTGCAGATCGCCCTGCAACCCGAGCTGGCCGACTTCGTCCAGAACCGTCATCGTCACGCGCTCGTCAACCTGGCGACGGAGTTCGATCTCGAGATCGAGATCTCGGGGCGGCCGCATCTGGAGGGCCGGGAGCCGGACATCAGTTGGATCGCGCGCGACCTGGCCGACGTGAAGAAGAGGGAGAAGGAGGAGGCAAGGGAGAAGAGGCTCGAGCAGGAAATGCTGGCCACGCCCTCGATTGGAGACACCGACGACGAGGCGGCCGAACCCGAGACCGACGCGGATGACAGCCCGGTCGAGAGCGCACCGAAGCGACGGCGGCGCCGGGGCGGACGGAGGCGACGGTCCGCAACCGCCCGCAAGGCGAAGACAAAAGAGGAAGCGCCCGCGGAGGACGGCGCCGCCAGACAGGACGGCGCCCAGCAGGCGAAGAGGGGCGGGAAGACGCCCGCCAGGGCGAAGAAGAGCACGAAGAGGCCCGCCGCCAGGGCGAAGAAGACGGCGGGGACGGAAGCCATCAAGGTACCCGGCATCGACACTCCGTCGGCGGACGCGGCGGCAGGGGGCAACGGCAAGGGCGGCGAGTCAGCCGCGGCGGGCGGCAACGGCGCGCCACGTCCGACCAAGCGGCGAAGGCGACGGCGGAGGCGGCCCCGCCGGCCCCAGACCGCGGCGGCGGGCAGCGAGTCGCCGCCTGCCGAGACGGGTTCCTGACACGCCCGGCCACCCCAGCTCGTCCGGTCGCTAAACCTCTGAGAACACGAAGGTTTGACAAGGGCCGGGCGAATCCATAACTATCCGGTCACAAGACGTTCCGCTTGCGTCACGAGGCGCGGCGGCGGTCCCGGGGTC
>JAPVWO010000166.1 GCA_027493375.1 Candidatus Multivorans thiocomprendens
CTGGAGCGGCGAGTACGTGTGGCGGTCGACGCCCAACAAGGTCTTCGAGTACGCCTGCCACGAGGGCAACTACGCGCTCGGCAACGTGATGCGCGGCGCCCGCTTGCTGGAGGCTGACGCTGTTGCTGCTGCCGGCGGCGGAGAGTAGATCGCGTACACGGCTCGGCTTGTGTCCTGCCCTGCTCCTCGTGGCGGCGTCCGGCGTGGCCGGACAGAACGCCGCGGCGGCGCCCCCGAACATCGTCGTCTTCATCGCCGACGACGCCGGCTGGTCGGACTTCGGGGCGTACGGCAACCGGGTCGTGCGGACGCCGAACCTGGACGGTCTGGCGGCATCCGGGGTCGTGTTCGAGAACGCGTTCCTGACGACGGCGTCGTGCAGTCCGTCGCGGATCAGCATCCTCTCGGGCCGCTATCCGCACGCCACGGGCGCCGAGGATCTGCACACGCCCTTGTCGGCCGGCGTGGACCTGCTGCCGACCCACCTCGCCCGGGAGGGCTACTTCACCGGGCACATGCGAAAGACCCACTACGGCCCCGAGGGCGATCGGCAGTTCGACTGGTTCTCGGAGAAGACGTGGGAAGGGCTGCCCGGCTTCCTGGACGAGGCTGGGGACCGGCCGTTCTTCCTCTGGGTCGGCTTCCGCGATCCGCACCGGCCCTATTCGCCTGACGCGGTCGATCCGCCGCATGATCCGGACGAGGTCCTGGTGCCGCCCTACCTCGTTGACGACGCGGCGACACGAGCCGACCTGGCCCTCTACTACGACGAGATCTCGCGCATGGACGGAGAGATCGGCCGGATGCTGGCCGAGCTGGACGGCCGCGAGCTCCGGGAGGACACCCTGGTCGTCTTCCTGAGCGACAACGGGATGCCGTTTCCGCGCGCGAAGGCGACCGCGTACGACGCCGGCATCCGCGCGCCGCTGATCGTTTCCTGGCCAGGCGTGACGGGGAGGGGCGTCCGCTACGGCGGTCTGGCCAGTGTCATCGACCTGGCGCCCACTCTGCTGGAGGCGGCCGGTGCCGAGATTCCGGAGAGCTTCCACGGCACGAGCTTCCTTGCGGCGCTCCGGGACCAGGCCTCGCCGGGCCGGGACTACGTGTTCGCGGAACGCAACTGGCACAACTGCGACGAGCACATCCGAGCGGTGCGCGGTCCGCGCTACAAGCTGATTCGCAACGCCTACACCGAGTTGCCGCTCTGTACGCCCGCGGATGCGTCGCGGAGCCCGTCCTGGTACAGCCTGACCGCGGGCCGCGAGGCGGGAACGTTGACGCCGGGTCAGGCGCGCCTGTTCGAAGCGCCGAGACCGGTGATCGAGGTCTACGATCTGGAGTCGGATCCGCACGAACTCGTGAACTTGGCCGGCCGGTCGGAAGTGGAGCAGATTGCCCGGCAGTTGAGCCGGGTGCTCGATGCCTGGATCGAGGAGACGGAGGACTTCCCGCCGAGTCGCCGGCGCCGGGCGGACAACACGGACAGGATCACGGGTGTGAAGTTCTCGCAGAAGGTGCCGCCGCTGGAGCCCTGACTAGCGATCCAGCACCGGCAGCACGATCCTTGACGGATGCTCCGCCGAGTGGTGGACGGCGTTCCGGGCCACGCGCCACTCGCTCTCGTCGTAGTTGTTGCCGCCGGTGTTCAGGTTGCGGTCGTAGCGGGGGAAGTTGCTGCTCGAGACCTCGATCCGCAGGCGGTGCCCTACGCCGAACACGCTGGCGGTGGCGAGCGGGCCCAGGGTCACTTCGTAGACCTCGCCCGGATCCATCGAGACGTGGCGGTCGAAGCCTTCGCGGTAGCGCATGCGCAGGATCGTGTCGTCCAGGTTGAAGGCGCGGCCGTCGGGATGGACGTCGACCAGCTTGACCGTGAAGTCGGTGTCCGGCGCGTCCGACGAGACGTGCAGGACGACATCGATCGAGCCGACGACCGCCAGCGGTTCTTCGAACGGCTCCGTGGTGTAGACGAGCACGTCGGCGCGGGCCTCGACTCCGCGCTGGTCGAAGGAGCCGGGCTCGTGCTCGCCCATGCAGCAGAAGGCGCCGCCGTGGGTCGGCACCGGTGAGCCCGGGTCGTAGACAAGGCGGTCGGCGTCGGCGCCGCCTCCGCCGCCATCCGCCGTCAGCCTGCCGTCGCCGGCGGCACTGTTCGCGCTGCCGTCGCTGTCCAGGTAGAAGGTCATCGCTTCGACGCCGGCCGGCGGCCAGTTGGCGGCGTCTTTCCAGCGGTCATCGCCCATCAGGAAGTAGCGGACCCTGGCGTAGCGGTCTTCGAAGCCGTTCGCCTCGGGCCCGTTCGCCTCGTGCTTCGTGAAGCGGTCGAGAAAGCTCCAGAGCATCTCGTCGAAGGCGAAGTCCGTGTCCCCGAAGTTCCGTTCGCCGACGACGAGCGGGTTGGTCAGCCGGTACATGTTGCAGTGCAGGCTGGGTGCGATGACCATGTACTGGTGGTCGCGGACTTCCGGGTCCGCGTTCTCCCGGACGTGGCCGTAGAGCGCCAGGTTCGGCGACACGGACAGGTCGTACCAGGAATTGGCCCACAGCGCTGGCACCCCGAAGGGCTCATCGTCGTGGTAGAGGCCGCCCTCGTACCAGGCCGGGTCGTCCGGCAGGCGCGCCGCGAACTCACGGAAGATCCCCTTCGGTCCGCCGACGGACTCCATCAGCGTCTGGATGGGGAGATGCCAGAGCGCCTGTTTCCAGTCGACCTGGGGCATCTTTGCCGCCAGATCGAAGTAGGTCGCGAGCCGTTCCAGGTCCTCGCGGCTGGTGTCCGGCGGGAAGGTCGGGCGCTGGGTGCTCTGCTCGCCGAAGAGCCAGACGGCCATCGGGAGCTGGAGCGCGCCGCCGCGGTAGAAGTTCCCCTGCTCGTGGAACGGTCCCATGCGGCCGATGCCCGCGCCCTGGCCCATCGGCACGGCGGCGGCGTGGGCGGGATGGCGCATCGCCGCCAGGCCCATCTGCCACTCGGCGGTCGAAGAGCAACCGAGCGTGGCGACCTTGCCGCTGGACCACGGCTGGTCGGCGATCCAGGTCAGCGCGTCGTAGCCGTCCGTGCGCGGCCGGCCGAGGATCTCCCAGTCGCCTTCCGAGAAGAACTTGCCGCGCTCGTTCTGGACCACGAAGGCGTAGCCGCGTTCGATCGCGTCGAGGCCGAACTTGAGCAGCGCGCTCGGGCGCTCCAGGTTCGGCTCCGGCAGCGGGCTGAAGTTGTAGGGCGTGCGCCAGAAGATCGCGGGAACCGGACCCTCGGCGTTCCGCGGCCGGTAGATCTCGGTGGCGAGGCGGACGCCGTCGCGCATCGGTACCATGACCATCCGATCGATTTCGGCGAGACGGTGGAGGTCGGCCCGGCGCACCGGGTCCGGCGTCCGGTGGATCTGGCCGAGGACGGACGAAGCGATCAGGCCGAGGGACAGCGTGAAGGCGAGGAGACGCAGGAAGTCGACGGTGCGAGGGCGGCGCCGCTGCCGCGGCGAGTCGTCGCCGGTCCCCGAAGGCAAGGTGGAATGGGTGCTGGGCTTCATCGGGTGGACTCCTTGAGGCTGCCTGGCGGTTTCGCCGCGGCGTGGCTAGCGCTGGTTCTGCTGGTCGCGCCGGTCGTCGCGCAGAATCCTGCCACGGCGCCCGGACTTGGCGCCGCGTCTCGGACGCCGGCTCGCGTCGCCGTTCTCGTCGCCGACGCCGCGGACGTCCGGGTCCGCATGGTCGGCGAGGCGGCTACGTTCTGGAACGAGACCGTTTCCGATCTCGGGCTGCCCGCGGCGTTCGCCGAACCGCTCTCGGCGACGCCTCCGTCGGGCCTGCGACCGTTCGAGAACTACGCGCACCAGCTTTCGCAGCTTGCCGGCCGCCTGCACTCGTCGGCGCCCGGCCCGGCGCCGCCGCCCGCGCTCCTGGGCCTCGACGCGGAGGTCGTCGTGCTGCTGTCGGCGCAGGCGCTCATGCCCTTCGCCTGGCCGTACACGGACGACGGACGCCACTTCGTCGCCGTTCCGGCCGGCGACGAGCGGGACCACGTCGTCCGCAACGTGATCGCGCACGAGCTGGGGCACGTTCTCGGCCTGAAACACGTCCGCGAGCCGGGCGTGCTGATGTGCCAGCCGTGCGACACGTCGGCGGCTGCCGGCGGCGGGGACGGGCCGCGATTCCTGCCGCTGACGGACATCGACCGCGAGCGGCTTCGCGCCTTTCTCGGGCGAAGCGGACCATGAGGACGGCCGATCTCGACCGCGAGCAGCTACGCTCTTTCCCGGGAGGAACGCAACCATGACGACCGCCTGGACCCGCCGACGTTTCATCGCGAGTGCCGCCGCGGCGGCTGCTGGAACCGGACTCGGCCGTTCGCCCGCCGCCGGGCAGGACGGCTGGCGCGCCGGCCCGCTCCGGCACCTGATTCCGGCGGCGAGCCACGATCGCGTGGCGCTCAAGTGCTCCTTCGCCGATCCGCTCGACTTCGTGCCGGAGCTACGCATCGGCGGCCGCCTGGTAGCTGGCCGGAGCACGGACAGCGAACGGCGTTTCTTCTCCTTCGACGCGCCCGGCCTGGAACCGGACACGGAGTACGCCCTGCAACTGCTCGGCGGCGGCGAGGCGCTGTGCGACCCGTGGCCTCTCCGCACGTTCCCGTCGCCCTCGGCTCAACCCGAGTCGGTGCGCTTCCTCGCCTACACCTGCGCCGGAGGCCATCCCGAGTCGGGCTTCTTCCTGCCGCTGGCGGTTCGCCGCCGGCTGTTGAGGCGAGCGCTCTCCTTCCGTCCGCGGGCGCTGATCGCGATCGGCGACCACATCTACTGGGACCAGCGTACGGTGCTCTACAACCGTAGCGAGGAGCGGGGCCGGCGTTCCCGCGAGTTCTACGAACGGATCGGCTGGCTGGACCTCAGCCTGCCCGTGCTGGGAACCGGCAACGAGACCTCGATCAAGGCCGCGGTCGGGCCGCAGATCGCCGAACTCTACGGGGTCATGCTGCGGTCGACGCCCTCCTACTTCGTCAGTGACGACCACGACTACTACGAGAACGACGATGCCGACCCCCAGATGGTCACCCTGCCGCCGGACCGCTACCAGGTGGAGTTCGCACGCTTCACCCGCAACGCCTTCCTGCCCGAGTTCCTGCCCGACGTCGAGCGTCCGCGGGCCATCTCCGGCGCCGGCGCCGGCGACCGGGAGCCCGGCATCTCCGAGGCCTTCGGCACGTTCCGCTACGGTCGGCTGGCCGAGGTCCTGATCTACGACTGCGCCCGCTACCTGTCGCTCAAGGGAATCCACGCCGGTCTCGTGCCGCCGGAGGCCGAGCACTGGCTGCATCAGCGCACCCGGGACCAGTCGGTCGCGCAGTTGTTCCACGTTCCGTCGCACCCCTTCGGCTGGTCGGCGGGGAAGTGGCGCGAGTGGTACCCGGACGTCGCCGATCTCGACGACGGCGGCGCCACCGTGTCGCGGATCGGCGACTTCGCCGGCAGCAACTTCAGGCTGACGACGGAGCGCGAGAAGTACTTCTGGCAGGAGGGATGGCTGCGGCAGCATCAGCGTCTGCTGGAGTCGCTGACGTCCCAGTCGCGGCGGACCGGCATCGTGCTGTCGGGCGACCTGCACGCGATCGGCCACTCCGTGCTCGAGCGAAGCGGCAGCCTGGACCTCTCGGCCAATCCTGTCCACGCCGTGCTGACGGGACCGCTTGGCACCCTGACCGGCTGGCCTTCGGCGGCGCGCGGGACGCCGCCGCTGGCGGCGACCGGGGTCGAGCAGGACGTATTGGGCGAGACGTTCGAGAAGAACGGTTTCGCCCTCTTCGACGCGACGCCGTCCGAGGTCACGGTGCGGCTGTTCGCCTGGAAGACGGGGGAACCGGAGTCCGCGATCGACGACCTCGAGCCCTACCACACGGCCGTCATCCGGCGCGGCTGAAAGCGCGTCTCCGCGCCGCGGGATTCACCCGCGGCCATGGGTTACTGTTCGCCGGATGGCCGAGGCTCCGAGGCGGCGGAACAGGCGGGCGCGGAAGGGGCCGGGACTCTTCTCCCGCTTCCTGAACGTAGTCGAGTTCCTCGGCAACCTGTTGCCGCACCCGGTGACGCTGTTCGCGGTGCTCGCACTGCTCATCCTCCTGGTGTCGGGGATGGCGGAGGTGCTCGACTGGCAGGTCGAGGACCCGCGGCCGGCCGGCGTTTCGGGCCGCTCGGAGGACGGGATGATCCGCGCGGTCAGCCTGATGAACCCGGAGGGTATGCGGCGGATCGCGATGAACCTGGTGACGAACTTCACGGGGTTCGCGCCGCTGGGCACGGTCCTGGTCGCGCTGCTCGGGGTCGGCGTCGCCGAACGGTCGGGTCTGCTCGGGGCCCTGCTGCGGGCTCTCGTCCTGGGCGCGCCGCGGAACCTGCTGACCGCGGTCGTGGTGTTTGCCTCGGTCGTCTCGAACACAGCCTCCGAGATGGGCTACGTCGTGCTGATTCCGCTGGCGGCGGTCGTGTTCCGGTCGGTGGGACGCCATCCCCTCGCCGGCCTGGCGGCGGCGTTCGCCGGCGTCTCGGGCGGCTACTCGGCGAACGTCCTGATCGGCACCGTCGATCCGCTGCTCGCCGGGATCACGACCGAGGCGGCGCGCATCATCGATCCGTCCTACGCGCCGGGCGCGGCGAACGAGATCCCGGCGACCGCGAACTACCTCTTCATGCTGGTCAGCACCTTCATGATCACGGTGATCGGCACCCTGGTGACGACCCGGATCGTCGAACCCAAGCTGGGCGCGTTCGAGCCGAGCCGGGCGGCGGACGAGAAACGCGGTCTGAAGCTGGCGGGCGTGACCGTCCTTGTCATGCTCGGGGGGCTGGCGCTGCTGGCCGTGCCGGAGAACGGCTGGTTCCGCGACCCGGCGGCCAACGCGCTCCTGATCGACGACCTGAGACCGATGCTGCGGAGCGTCGTCTCCCTCATCTTCGTGTTCTTCATCGTGCCGTCGATCGTCTACGGCCGGGTCACGGGGTCCGTCCGGAACGACCGCGACGTGATCGACGGCATGGGCCGGGCGATGAGTTCGCTCGGGCCCTACATGGTGCTCGTCTTCTTCGCGGCGCAGTTCGTCTCCTTCTTCAACTGGACCAACCTGGGGACGATCACGGCGGTGGTCGGCGCCGACCTGCTGACCCGCTTCGACCTGACCGGACCGATCGTGTTCATGCCGTTCATCCTGATGTGCTGCTTCGTCAACCTGATGCTGGGCAGCGCGTCCGCGCAGTGGGCGGTGACGGCGCCCATCTTCGTGCCGATGCTGATGACGGTCGGCTACAGCCCTGAGGTCATCCAGGCCGCCTATCGGATCGGCGACTCGACGACGAACATCATCACGCCGATGATGAGCTACTTCGGCCTCATCCTGGCGGTGGCGATGCGATACGACCGGAAGCTGGGAATCGGCACCCTGATCGCGACGATGATTCCATATTCGATCTCCTACCTGATCGGATGGGTGACGCTGTTCTACGTCTGGGTGTTCGCGCTCGGCCTGCCGGTCGGCCCCGGATCGCCGACCTACTACACGCCCTGAGCCGACTCCGGCTTCGCTGGCGGCCGCTACCGCCGCACGCCGTCAAGGTCCTGTTACGATGACTCGTTCCGCCCCGGCGCGAGTCGGCGTGGAGAAGGGGAGATCGCCTATGGCAAGACCTGGTCCGACCACTTTCGCGAAACGTCAACGAGAGATGCGCAAGCGCCAGCGGCGCCAGGAGAAGCTGGAGCGGCGGGCGCAGCGGAAGATCGAGAAGGAGCAGGCGGCGGCGGAAGCGCCGGAGAACGTGACCGGAGAGGACCCGGACATCGCGGGGATCGTCCCGGGCCCGCAGCCGCTGCCCGACTGGGACGACTGACCGACCCCACTCGGTGCGCGGGTCTTCTGACCCGCTGCCGCCGCAGGCGGCCAAGAGAACGCGCCGCGAAGCGGCGACGATTCTGCCGCGCTAATCGCCGCCGGACGCCACGGCTTCGGCCTCCTCGGCGCGGGCGCCGGAAAGGATGTTGTACAGGCCGTAGTTGCCCTCGTGGCAGGCGTACTCGTACAGCGCCTCACCCTTCTTCATCAGCAGGCGGGCGGTGAAGGGCCGGGTGAAGGTCGCCGGGTCGTTCACCGTGTACTCGTACATCAGGGTGGTTTCGTCGATGCGCCGGAACCTCTCCGTCACGTGCATTTCGTAGGCGTTGCCCAGCGAGCCGGCCACGCTGCTGCTGAAGCTGGAGACCAGATCGGAGAAGTTCTTCGTCTCGACGATCAGGGTGTCGCCTTCCCAGCGACCGCGGGAGTCGCCCATCCACTGACGCACCGAGTCGGGCAAGTGAGGACGCCCATCGAGGGGCACGATCCGGGTGTCATGGACCATTTCGTTCAGGATCGCGACGTGATTCGCGGACTGGAAGATCTGGATGTTCTGGTTGTAGCCGCCCGGCGTGATCGGCGGCCCCACGTTGAAGCCGAGGATGCAGCGCTCGGCCAGTCCGCGATCCTCGTAGCTGTCGAGGCCGATGCCGCCGACCCGGAGCCGGACCGGGCGGTCGAGCGGCAGGTCGTCGCCGCGCGTCTGGCGCTTGACGCCGGGGAGGATCTCAGGGAGCCGACCGTCCGGTGGGTCGATGATCAGCGACGTCCGGAGGTCCTCGACGACCCTGGCGCCACGGTCGAACCAGAAGTTGTTGTAGCCGCCGACTTCGCCGCCCGCCTCGAGCCTTCTCTCCTCGGGGTCACTGGGCAGATCGGCGACGCGCGCGCGTTCCACGGCCGCCGCCTCGATCTCGCCGGCCCGGGCCTCGTCGATCGTTGCTTCCTGGTCCTCCGGCCGCTGGAGCGGGGTCAGCGTGCGGAAGTCCCAGACTCCCGAGATGTCGGGCTTACCGTCGGCTGCGCGCGGTGGGGTCCAGTCGGGCGTTCCCTGGGCGACGAGGGCGGGAGCGGCGGCAAGGAACACGAGCCCCGCGAGGGCAGAGATCGACCGCTTGCGGAGACGAGTGGTTCGGTCGCGACGCATGCCGTGCCTCCTTGTGCTGTCGGCTTTGGTGTCGAGTCTACTGCGCTACCCGGGTGTGCTGCCGGCTACCCTCCCGCGGCCTCCGCCGTCTCGCCCGGCGCACTGAACAACCGCTCCACATGCGATTCGGGCAGCGGCTGCGTCAGCTTGGACACGATGTAGGTCCCGGCGATGGAAACGACCTCCCCGACCACCGCGCAGGAGTACGGGTTGATCTGGTAGTGCGCAAGCCACTGCGCGACACCCGACAGCGGGCCGAGCGAGCCGGGATCGACGATCATCCAGGGCAGGCCGCTGCGCAGCAGGACGAAGGTCAGCATGCCGCTGACGAGACCCGTGTAGGCGCCGGCCAGGGTAACGCCGCGCCAGAGGCCGCCGACCACCAGCGGACCGGCGAAGGCCGCCATCATGCCGCCGGTGCCTACCCAGACGAGCAGCGCGATGTTCATGTCCTGCATCGCCCACGCCATCCAGGTACAGAGGATCAGCACGATCACCGTGCTCCAGCGGCTGATCACCAGCACCTTGCGGTCGACCTCCTTGTCGCTCAGGTGGGGTGTGTACCTGGGAACGATCGACCGGCGGTAGATGTCGTTGGCGACGATCTGGGAGGACGAGACGACGAGCCCGTCCGCCGTCGACATGATCGCGGCCAGAATGCCGACGCCGATGAGGGCGGCGAGCCAAGTCGGGAACAGCTCGATGAACAGCGCCGGCAGCGCCTCGTTCGCGTTGCGGCCGGCCTCGAGCAGTTCGGTACCCAGGACGCCGCGGGCCAGGATGCCGCCGAGCCCGAGCATGCCCATCGTCAGCCCGACGGCGAAGGCGAGCTTGACGAAGCGCATCCGGTCGCCGTCGTTCCTGAGCGCCCACACCTTGTTGCCGATGTGCGGAAGCATGCCGAGCGGGATGTGGGCGAACAGGACGCAGGCGATCGCCCACCAGGAGTCGTAGAGCGAGTTCGACTTGTTGAGCGGCCCGACCAGGTTCGGGTCCTGCACGCGCAGGTTGCTGACCAGGGCGCCGAGGCCTCCGTCCATCCCGGAGGCGAACAGGAACATGATGATCACGACGATCGCGACGCCGAGCATCATCATTCCCTGGATGCCGTCGGTGAGGATGTCGGCGTGGGCGCCGCCGAGAACGACGTACACCAGCAGAACGCCGGACGTGATGATGAGCGCCGTCAACGGTTCGAGACCGAGCATGATCTCGAACATGACCAGCCCCGACACGAGCTGTCCGGCGATGTAGAAGAACAGCACCAGCGAGAAGATCGAGACCAGCAGGCGGACGCCGTCGCTCCGGTAGCGGTCGCCCAGGTACTCGGGGATCGACCGGTTGCCGAACTTGTGGCCCGAGTTGGCAACGAGCCTGATCGTGATCAGGACCCCGAAGTAGACCCCCATCGGATAGAGGAACTTGCCCCAGACGCTGGCCATGCCGAAGTCGTAGCCGAGGCCGGGACTGCCGAGGAAGGTGGCGCCGCTGGCGGTGGTGGCGGCGAACGCCAGGGCCAGGAAGTAAGGGCCGTAGCTGCTCCGCGCGGTGGCGAAGTCGTCGGCGTTGCTGATCCGCCGGCTGGCGATCCAGCCGAACGTCAGCATGCCGGCGATGTAGAGGACGAGGAACATCCACGACCAGGCGAACAGGCTCATCGACTATCTCCTCGACAGCTCAGGTGGTTCCTCCGGCCTCGGGCGCGCCCGGGGCGCAGGTCAGTCGACAATCGCTTCGTAGGCCAGCCGCTTGCTGGTGAAGCGGGCGGCCGCCGAGGCGCGGAAGTCGCGGCTCTGGATCATGCCGACGACGACCAGGTCCTGCACGGGATTGATGCCGAACCAGGTGCCGCCGATTCCGTACCACCAGTACTCGCCCCTGGCTCGCTCATGGTCGGTCGCCGGGTTCGGATCGGTGACGATCGCGAAGTCCAGGCCGAAGCGGTTGCCCCGGTAGGTCGGCCCCATGTCGGTGACGTTCGCCGGCAGGTGGTCGGTGTGCATCAGCTCGACCGTCTCCGGCTTCAGGATGCGGACGCCGTCCAGTTCGCCGCCGCTGGCCAGCATCTGGGCGAATCGCATGTAGTCCGTCACGGTGCCGACGAGGCCGCCGCCGCCGCCCAGGAAGTTCGGCTTCTCCAGATACTGGCCGAACTCGACCTTGGTCAGCTTGCCGCCGCGCGACTGGTAGAGGCGCGAGAAGCGGTCCACCTTGCCGGGTTCCACCCAGAAAGCGGTGTCCGTCATGCCCAGGGGCCCGAAGAGGCGCTCGTTCAGGACCTCGTCCAGCGGCTTGCCGGCGAGCACCTCGAGAATGTAGCCCTGAACGTCGACGGCGACGCTGTAGTGCCACATCGAGCCGGGCTGCTGGCGCAGCGGGATCTTCGCCAGCGCGTCGATCATGTCCTTCAGCGTGTGGTTCGGATTCATGATGATGCCCGCCTTCCGATAGAGCGCGTCGACCTGGGACTGGGAGAACAGGCCGTAGGTCAGTCCGGCGGTGTGAGTCATCAGTTCCCGCATCGTCATCGGATGGTCGGCGTCCTCGGTGATCGGGTAGCCGTCCGGCCCGTCCTCCTTCGCGACATTGAGATCGGCGAACTCGGGAATGAACTTCGACACCGGATCGTCGAGGGTGAACCGGCCCTCGTCGTAGTAGGTCATCAGCGCGACGCCGACGATCGGCTTCGTCATCGAGTAGATGCGGAAGATCGTGTCCTTCTCGACCGGAAGGCCGTTCTCGATGTCCCGCTTGCCGTAGGCGTCGAAGTGGACGACCTTGCCCTTGCGGGAGACCATCGTGACGACGCCGGCGAGTTGCCCGTCGTCGACCATGGCGTGCATCGCCTCGTCGAGCTTCTTGAGGCCGGCCGGATCCATGCCGACGTCGGCGGGTTTCGCTTGCTGGAGTTGGGGCTCGGCGGCGAACGCCGGCGCGAGGACAAGGGCCGCGAGCGCGAGGGCGGCGGCGAAGGCGAGCGGGGCGCGCGGCCCCGGAAGACGGAGTCGGATCACGGGTGGTTCCTCCTTGGCGGGGTTGGTCTTGGCGTCGGCGAGCGTACTACGGTTTGCCGATGCGCAGGCCCGGAATGATGCAGGGGGTCGCCGCCTGGTAGTCGGAGTACGACGGGTACCTGGCGGCCGCGATGGACTCCCCGAGCGGTATCGACCCGATGAAGATGCCGATCAGGCCCAGGCAGCCGAGGCCGGTCCAATGGAGCCACTCACCGGACGCCGCGACGGCGAACAGGTAGAACGCGCACCACATGCCCATCTCGCACAGGTAGTTGGGATGGCGGCAGACGCGGAAGAGCCCGCGGTTCATGAACGGCTGCGCCACCTCTTCGCCTGCCGCGACCCGGCGCTTCTTGTCCTGCTGGAAGGCCCACATCTGCTCGTCGGCGACGGTTTCGCCGATCAGGAGCAGGAGGAACAGCCCCGCGGCCACGAAGTCGAGTCCGCCGAGCGGCGTGTCCCCCACTTCCCAGGCCGCGTGGATCGGCGACGTGAACCACCAGATCAGCAGCATCTGGCCGGGCGAGATGAACGTCGCGTTCATGACCTGAATGGCGACGGGGCCGAAGCGCTCCCTCACGGTGGCCCAGCGGTAGTCCTCGCCGCCCTTCCAGTAGCCCCCCTTGCGGGCGAAGTTGAAGGTGAGGCGTAGCCCCCAGAGCAGCACGAGGAGGGTCATCACGTTGACTCGCGATAGCTCGAAGTCGGTGGAGAAGGCCACGATCAGGCAGTACACGGGAGGGCAGATGGACCAGAGGCGGTCTACCCAGGAGTACTCGCGGGTGATGACGGAGACGAGCCAGCACAGGATCGCCAGGATCACGTACAGGTCGAGCGCGGCGCCCATCGGCGTGCCGACCAGTGGGTGGGGGATGAAGTTGATGTCCGGCATAGGCTCGTTCCTCCTGCCTCAGTCGCCCGATCCCGAACCGGTCGAGGCGCCCGACGCGCTCTGCTCGATCGCCTCCCGCTCCAGCAGCCGCGCGCCGCGCATGATGTTGCCGAAGGCGTAATTCCCCTCGTGGCAGGCGTACTCGTAGAGCTTGTGCGAGGTCGCGGGCCACGGGTACTCGCCGCTCCAGGCGGTCTCGTAGGCGGGGTCCTCAACCGTGAACTCGTAGCGCAGGTTCTCGGCGTCGATGCGGCTGAACCGCTCCGTCACCCGCATGTCGCGCGAACCCCTCGAAACCGAGCCGGGGATCTCGCGGAAGTTCGTCGTCTCGACGACCAGCGTGTCTCCTTCCCACCAGCCGATCGAGTCGCCGCTCCAGTTGCGGATCGCGTCGGGCAGGTGCTCCGAGTCGAGCCGGATGATCCGTACGTCGTGCATCCACTCGATCAGGATCATCACGTGAGTGTCCGTCTGCACGATCGTCTTCAGGTTGTTGTACATCCCGGGCATCGATGGAGGACCGGAAGCGCCGCGAGTGAGAATGCAGCGCTCGGCCAGCGGCCGGAGTTCGTGGTCGTCGTACGGGCCGACGGGAAGGTTCAGCCACCAGGCCGTGCCCGTGTTCTCGTGCCGGAAGGGCGCGAGGCGCTTGCTCCTCTCCTGGCCGAGCTCACTGAGCGGCGGATAGCGGCCGTCCGGCGGGTCCGTGATGATCGACGTGCGGTACTTGCCGTCGAGCGTGAAGGCGCCCGTGCCGATGTCGACGAAGAAGGCGTTGTAGCCGCCGACCTTGCCGGCCGCCCCGGTGAACTCCGGCGCGTAGATGCCGGTGCCGCCCTTGGGCGGAGCCTCGCGGTTCGGGTCACTCGGCGCGTGGTCCTTGTCGAAGTTCGTCGACCAGTGCTCGGCGAGTGCTTTGGCTTCCTCCGGCGTCAGCTCGAGCCGATCGCCGAACCGGTCCGGCCGCTGGGCCGGCGTCAGGGTCGCGATGTCGTAGGTGCCGGAGAGATCGGGGCGTCCGTCGTGCCGCCGCGGAATCTCCTCAGCCTCCGCGGCGGAAGCCGCGAATATCATGAGCGCGGCGGCCGCGGCGATCACCACCAGGGCTCCCACCGACACCAGGGCACTGCCCCGGACCCTCCAGAACGAAGACCTCCGTCGCCTGATCTGCATCTCGACCTCCCGTCTGATTGGCTGTGGGTGGCAGTCAGTCTAGCCTCCGGCGCGCGCAAGCTGCGAAACCGCGCGATCTGTGACATCCTCCCCTCGCCTCGCAGCGAGGCGCTCGAGATCAGGACACGACTACCGGACCGGGAACCATGGCGGAACCGAACTCTCGACTGACGTGGGCGCGCTGGACCGTTCTAGGCCTGATCGGCGCGGGCCTGCCAGTTGCCGCCTGCCGGCGGTCCCTGTCCGGCCCGGTCGACGTGCCGGTGCTGGCGGATGTCGTCACGATCGCCTTCTACGTCCTCGCCATGGTCTGCCTGGCCGTTTCGCTGGCGGCGTCGCTTCCCAGGTCGGGGTAGCACCTCACTTTCTTCGATCTCTCGTTGGGTCGGGTGACGCCTTGACCGCACCCGTTCCAGCCCCCGGCAGCCGCGTCCTGGTCCGCGATGCGGAATGGGTAGTACGCCGCGTCGACAAAGCCTCGCACGGCGGGTACCAGGTCGTTTGCGACGGCGTGTCGGAACTCGTCCGCGAGCAGGAGGCCGTCTTCCTCAGTTCCCTGGAGGAGATTGAGTTTCTCGACCCGGCCGAGACTCGGCTCACGCCGGATCTCTCCCCCTCCTTCATGGACAGCCGCCTGTACATGGAGAGCCAGCTACGCGCGACCGTGCCCAACGACGACCGCATTCACGTCGGCCACCAGGCCGCCATGGACCTGGTCCAGTACCAGCTCGACCCGGCTCGTCAGGCCCTCGCCCGGCCGCGCCAGCGCATCCTGATCGCCGACGCGGTTGGCCTCGGCAAGACGCTGGAAGCAGGCATCCTGGTCAGCGAACTGATAGCGCGGGGGCGGGGCCGGCGCATTCTGGTGCTGGTCCTCAAGAGCATGCTCACGCAGTTCCAGAAGGAGTTCTGGAACCGCTTCACGATCCCGCTTACCCGCCTCGACTCGATTGGAATCCAGCGAGTGCGGCGGCGCATCCCGACCAACCACAACCCGTTCTACTACTACGACAAGACGATCATCTCCATCGACACGTTGAAGCAGGCTTCGGAGTACCGCACCTACCTCGAACAGGCTTGGTGGGACGTGGTCGTGATCGACGAGGCGCACAACGTGGCCGACCGCGGCACCGCCTCCCTGCGCAGCCACCTGGCTCGTCTGCTCGCGCGGCGCTCCGACACGTTGATCATGCTCTCGGCCACTCCGCATGACGGCAAGGCGAGGAGCTTCGCGAGCCTGATGAACATGCTGGACCCTACGGCCATCGCGGACCCCGACGACTACGCCGCGGAGGACTTTCTCGGCAAGGGTCTCGTCGTTCGCCGTTTCAAGAAGGACATCCAGCACGAGGTCCGCGAGGCGTTTCGCGACCGGGCTACTTCTCGGCGGGCCTTCGACGCGTCAGCCGCCGAGGAGGCGGCCTACGACGCCCTGCTGGCGGTGCGGGTGGCGAGCCGCGCGGGCTCGACTGGTCGGGACCTCTTCGTCGTGACGTTGGAGAAGGCGCTCTTCTCCAGTCCGGCAGCCTGCATTCGGACAGTCGATAAACGCATCGCGCGCCGCCGGCGAGAACTGGAGCGCGAGCCGGACGAAGGCATCGCCGCCGAGGTCGCTTCGCTGCAAGCTCTGCGCTCGGCTCTGACCCGCATCGGGCCGGATGACTACGCCAAGTACCGGGCCCTGCTCGCGGCAATCCAGGGCGGGGCGCCGTTCATGCCCTGGTCGCTGATGGTGTTCCAGCAGCGCAACGGCCGGATAGACCGCTACGGACAGGAGCGCGAGCCCCGCATCGTCTACCTCGTGACCCGGAGCGCAAACGAGACGATTCGAGGAGACATGCGGATTCTCGAAGTGCTTCAGCAGAAGGACGAGCAGGCCTACAAGAACGTCGGCGATCCTTCGGCACTCATGAAAGTCCACGACATCGAAGAAGAGGAGAAGATCACCACCAAGGCGATAGCCAGCGGCGAGGAGGCGACGCGGTTCGACGAGCGTCTGCAGCCCGGGTCCAACGAAGGCGACGACCTGCTCAAGCTGTTCCTGGGCACGGGCGGCGACTCCGCTGCCGCCCCCAGGACGGCCGAGACTCCGCCACCGCCGAGGTCGGTCTTCGACAGCGACCTCGCCTACTGCGAAGCGGCCCTGCATCGTCTTCGGCGGCAAGCGGGCGGCGGAAACGATCTGCGCTTCGAGGTGAACCGGGATTCGATGACCATGACGTTCGACGCTCCCGACGACCTGCGCCACCGGTTTGGCTACCTGTCGCGCGAAATCGTCCCGGAGAGCTGGCGCTTCGAACTCACCGCCGACGGCGAGCGGATGAACGAGGCCATCGCCGAGAGTCGCCGCAACGAGGAGGCCTGGCCGCGCCAGCACTACCTCTGGCGGCTGAACCCAGTGGTCGGCTGGTTGAACGACCGGATGCTGGCTCTCTTCGGCCGTCATGAAGCGCCCGTCGTCGCAAGCGGTTCGAGGACGACGTCAACGTCAAGCTGGAGGAGGAGTATCGGGATCTCGAACGGCTGAAGACGCGCCGCCTGGAGCGGCTCAGGCGGGACGTGGACCGGTCCGCCCAAACGGAACTCTTCAAGCGCGCCCGCGAGGAGAAGGGCCAGCGCGAGATCGAGCAGGTCTTCAATGACTACCTGGAGTGGGTCCAGGAGACGATGCACACCGAGGAGAGTCCCTGGATCAAGGTCATCTGCGTGATGACCGGCGCCGGAGTGGGGGAGAACTGAGTCGATGCCCACCGACGCTGTTGCCACGTTCCCCGGCATCCACAACGAGAACGAGTTCTACAGCCAGCACTACCTCTCGGAGATCTTCGCCAAGGACATTGGGGACACCGTCTCCCGCTGGAGCGACGAAGCGAAGGCGGCGGGTGGCGCGAGCGCCGACGCCCGGCCGCCCTACGATGCCCTGCGAGGCTTGGCCGGCGACTACTTGCGGTTCCGAGGCCATTTCGCGCGCGAGCGGCGAGGGCACGAGGCCCGCGTCGAAGATCAGCGTGCGTGGTTTCGCCAGCTTCTCGCGGCCCTGGGCTACGAGTACAAGGCGCGAAACCACGTCCTCGACGACGGTGACGAAGTGCCGGTGCTTCACGCCGCGCGCCAGCACGGCGCGGTCAACCTGCTGGTCCTCGGCGTCTACGACGCCGCGGGAGAAGACGAAGATCCGCTTACCCTCAAGCCGCACCGCGTCCAGTACCACGGCGAGGCGCCGCCGGCGGAGGCGCTGCTCAAGGAGACCTGGAGCGACATCGTCACGCGCCGCATCTTCGGGCAACAGCACCCACCCCGCTGGGTGGTGCTCCTTTCCGCGAGTCAGATCCTCCTGATCGAACGCGGAAAGTGGACCCACAACCGCCTGCTGCGCTTCGACCTGGACGAGATGCTCGGCCGCCGCGATGGCGACACGCTCAAGGCCGCCGCAGCCCTTCTGCACCGCGAATGCCTCGTCCCCGAACAGGGCGGAAACCTCCTCGACAGCTTGGACGAGAACAGCCACAAACATGCCTTTGCCGTCTCCGAGGACCTGAAGTACGCGCTTCGGGAGTCCATCGAACTGATCGGCAACGAGGCGATTCGGTACCTGCGCGAAGTCAGCAGGGACCGGGTCTTCGACCTCGACGACCAGCTCGCCGGCGAACTCGGCGGGGAGTGCCTGCGCTACATGTACCGGCTGCTTTTCCTCTTTACATCGAGGCGCGGCCCGATCTCGGTTACGCGCCCATCGACGCCGATGCGTACAGGAAGGGCTACAGCCTGGAACGGCTGCGGGACCTGGAACTGGTGCGCCTGACCAGCGAGGAGTCGCTCGACGGGTACTACCTGCACCACAGCGTTCAGATGCTGTTCCGGCTCGTTCGCGAGGGCTTCGGCGACGAGGGCAGCCAGTTCGTGCTCGGCGGCGGCCGCAGCCACGGTTTCCGGATGAGAGCCCTCGACAGTCGGCTGTTCCGGGACGACGCCACGCTGCTCCTCGACCGCGTCAAACTGCGCAACCGCGTGCTTCAGCGGGTGATCAGGCTGATGTCCCTCAGTCGCCCGGCAAAGGGGCGCAGCCGCCGCGGGCGCATCTCCTACGCCCTACTCGGCATCAACCAGTTAGGCGCGGTCTACGAGGCGCTGCTCTCCTACCGGGGCTTCTTCGCCGAAGAGGATCTGTACGAAGTCAAGAAGGCGGGGGACAAGCCCGACGTTCTCGCCAGCGCCTGGTTCGTGCCGGCGCGCGACCTCGGCGAGTACAAGGACGACGAGAAGGTCTTCGACCGGGACGAACAGGGCCGCAGGAAGCTCCGCCTTCATCCCAGGGGATCGTTCGTCTACCGTCTGGCGGGCCGCGACCGGCAGAAGACGGCGAGCTACTACACGCCCGAATCGCTCACGCGGTGCGTCGTCAAACACTCGCTCAAGGAGCTCATCACGGACGACATGCCGGCCGACCGCATCCTGGAGCTCACCGTCTGCGAGCCGGCGATGGGCTCGGCGGCGTTCCTGAACTGGAATTGGCCGAGGTCTCACTGTGGCTGAACTGCATCCACGGGGACGGCCATGTGCCCTGGTTCGGCTACCAACTACTGTGCGGCAACTCGCTCGTGGGCGCGAGGCGGCAGGTGTTCCCCTCGGCGCGGCTGTGCCGGCAGAAACGGAAGGCCGACCTGTGGTTCAACGAGCCGCCGGAGCGGGTCGAGCCGCTGACCCATGCGCCGCGGCGGCCGCCCGGCGCCGTGTACCACTTCCTCGTCCCCGATCCCGGCATGGCGAACTACCGCAACAAGGCGGCGAAGGAACTGGCGCCCGAGAGCTTCGAGCGCATCAAGAACTGGCGCAGGGACTTCGTTCGGGCGTTCGACGCCGAGCAGATCGCCGAAATCGAGAGGCTCTCCGACCGGGTGGACGAACTCTGGGCCCTTCACGCCGAGCAACTCGCCCACGATCACCGGAAGACCGAAGACACTCTGCCCGTGTGGGGCCAGCCGGCCGCCGGGCGCGAGCGCTGCACGGCGAACGCCTGGAAGGACCGCATCCGCGCCCAGGGCATCCTCAGCGAGAGCGGGCGCACCGCCAGCCCGTACCGCCGTCTGAAACTGGTGATGGACTACTGGTGTGCCCTCTGGTTCTGGCCCATCGAGAAGGCGGATCAACTGCCGGACCGAGACGAGTTCCTCAACGAGATCTCGCTCGTGCTCACCGGCTCCGTGTACGAGCCCGGCATCGGTCCGAACCAGACCGTCGAGCTGTTCGGCGAGGAGTACGCGGAGCATGCCGACGAGATCGCCAAGCGGATCGCGAACGAGATCGGGATGCTCGATCTGGACAAGCTGTTCGAGCAGTTTCCGCGGCTCAAGTTCGTGGACGATCTGGCGTCGCGTCACCG
>JAPVWO010000167.1 GCA_027493375.1 Candidatus Multivorans thiocomprendens
GCTCCCAGGTGACGCTCGCGCTGAGAGGAGATGGGAGGGGGTGCGCTCGCTCCGCTTCACTCGCTCCGGTTTGGCGTCGGTTTCCGGGAAGGTACCGGGCGTCGCTCGTTCAGAGGCACCTGGGAGCCGACCCCTCCGGCCCCGACTGGGCTGGAAGGCGGTGCCGAGCGGGCGGACGCACGACTCAAGATGGAAGCTCCGCCAAGGATTCGTCGTTCTCATGCGTCAAACCGGTGAGTTGGGATGGCAGAAGCGGTCCAGCATGTCTTCGAGGGCAAGTGGGCTTCCACCGGCGCTAGGGTGACGAGCGTGCCTGTGAAGGATGGGGATCTGGTCCGGGCTGCCGCCGGAGGCGACCGTGAGGCCTTCGCGGCGCTTCTCGACCTTCACTATGAAGGGATCTTCCGGCTCTGCTTCCGGCTGACCGGACGGCGCGAGGAGGCGGAGGATCTGACGCAGGACATCTGTCTCGCTCTGCCGGCGAAGTTGAAGAGCTTCCGGGGCCAGGCTCGCGTGACGACGTGGCTGTACCGGATCGCGGTGAACGCGGCGCATGATCGGCGACGGCGGGACTCCAGCCGGACGAAGGCGGCGGACGGTTGGGGGGACTGGGAAGTGAACCGCCGGGCGGCGGCGAGAGACACGGCCGCTGATCTCGATTGGCTGCAGCAGTCGATGGGTGCGCTGCCGGGCGACCTTCGCGAGACGGTGGCGCTCACGGTCGACGGTGAAATGACCCATGCGGAAGCCGCCGAGGTGCTCGGTGTCTCCGAAGGCACCGTGAGCTGGCGGCTCTCGGAGGTCCGCAAACGGCTGCGGGCCATGTGGCAAGAGGAAACAAGACGATGACCGATTCACTCGACGATCTGAAGCGCGCATTCGAGCGCTCGACGCCGGAGCCGTACGCCGAAAGACGGAAGGCGAACCTGACCCGTGCACGGGAACTCTTCGATCGCGTCCAGGACTCCGAGGTCGAGCAGCGTCGTACTGGTGACCGCACCAACACCTGGGCGGTGATCGAAGAAGGAGTACGACGCATGCTCAACGCACTGACTTCCCGACCTGTCCTGGCTGCCGCCGGCGTTGTGGCCGCCGTTGGGTTGACGGCTCTCCTTGTAACTGCCACGCGGAACGCGACGCCGCGATCCAACATGATCGTCGCGGATGCCGGTGTTGTGCCGAAGCCCGTCGCCACACCCGTAAGCGACCGTGACGCGGAACGCTCGACACCTGCACCGGCCGATGAACAACAGGCGGCTGTCGATGGCGACCTGGCGGAGGTCCCGGCGGCTCCGGTGAGAGAACCTGCCGAGACCCAGCCGCCGGTCCGCGAAACCGCGTTGCCGGTTGACGGCGAGGCGTCGGGGACGGTCGTTGCGGAGTTGGCCCGCCAGCCCGCGGCCCCGTCCCAGGCCCAGGAACGGACATCCCCCGTTACCGCGGACACGGCTGACCTGGAGTCCTTCAACGCGACCGTCGCGGCCCTGGAGAGACAGAGGGAGGCGCTCAGGACTCAACTGGAGGCGTTGCCCGAAGTTGTGGCCGCGGAGCCGCCTCCTCCGGCCCCCGAACCGGTGCCTCCGCCCGGCGCACGCTTGGCCGAGTCGAGCTCCGGGAGGGTCGGCAGCTTCTCGAGGGCGATGAAAGCACGCTCATTTGTGGCGGAAACGCCCCGTTGGACATGGGCCGCCGACCCCACGCTCGTCCCGCGGCCCAATACCGAAGCCTTCGCCAACGAAGACGCCAGTCCGGTGAAGGTCACGAGCGAGGAACCCGTCTCGACCTTCTCGATCGACGTCGACACCGCGAGCTACTCGGTCGTCCGTTCCTCGCTGACGAACGGCTACCTGCCGGCGCCCGAGTCGGTGCGGATCGAAGAACTCGTCAACTACTTCCCGTACGGGTATCCGCCGCCCGAGGGAAGCGGCGCGCCGTTCCGGCCGACGGTGACCGTCTCGGAGACCCCGTGGAACCCGAACACGCTGCTGATGCACATCGGAATCCAGGGTCGGCGGCCGGCGACGGACGACCGGCCGCCGCTCAACCTCGTCTTCCTGGTCGACACCTCGGGTTCGATGAATCGACCGAACAAGCTGCCGCTGCTCGTGCAGTCGTTCCGGCTGATGGTCGGCAAGCTCGATCCCGCCGACGAGGTCGCGATCGTCGCGTACGCCGGCAGCGCGGGCCGCGTGCTGGACCCGACTTCGGCGGCTGATCGCGGCGCGATTCTGACTGCGCTCGATCGACTGCACGCTGGCGGTTCGACCGCCGGGGCGGCAGGCATCCAGTTGGCCTACCGCGTCGCACGGGACATGGCGGCGGAGGGCGAGGTCACGCGGGTCATCCTGGCCACGGACGGCGACTTCAACGTCGGCATCTCCGACCCCGACCAACTTGAGGGATTCATCGCCCGTCAGCGTGACAGCGGCGTCTACCTCTCGGTGCTGGGATTCGGGCGCGGCAACCTGGACGATGCGACGATGCAGGCGCTGGCCCAGAACGGCAACGGTCAGGCGGCCTACATCGACACGCTCGCGGAGGCGCAGAAGGTCCTCGTCGACCAGCTTGTGGGCACCCTGTTTCCGATCGCGAACGACGTGAAGATCCAGGTCGAGTTCAATCCGGCCACGGTCGCCGAGTACCGCCTGATCGGCTACGAGACCCGGGCGCTGAGGCGCGAGGACTTCAACAACGACCGGGTCGACGCCGGCGAGATCGGCGCCGGACACGCGGTCACCGCGATCTACGAGGTGACGCCGGTGGGGTCGCCTGCCGTCCTGCACGACGCCCTGCGCTATGCCGGTCGCGCGGCCGAACCGTCGGTGGCCGAGGTGAGCTCGGCCGGGCCCCGGGAACTCGCGTTCCTGCGGCTGCGGTACAAGGAGCCGGGCCGGGACACGAGCGAGCTGATCGAACTGCCGATCGCTCGCGACGCGGGCGAGGCCGGCGCCGATCAGCGGTTCGCGGCCGCGATCGCCGGGTTCGGGCAGCTCCTGCGGAATGGCGCCTACACCGGCGACTGGACCTGGGCCGACGCGATCGGGCTCGCCGAGGCGAACACCGGCAACGACCGGTTCGGTTACCGCCGCGAGGCGGTGACCCTCATGCGCCTCGCGGAGAGCCTGGCCGAAGCAGAGTAGGTCACTGGGCGCCCAGGAAGCCCCGCAGGCAGCGGGTGACGGCGCCGGGCGCCTCGGCCATCAGCATGTGGCCGGCGTCCGCCACGGTCACGAAGCCGGCGCCGCCCCTGTTGCCTGTCGAGCTGCCGCCGCGGATGCGTTCGGCGAGCGCGCGGCCGGCCCTTGGCGGCGTCATCCTGTCCTTCGCGCCGGCGACGACGAGCGTGGGGCAGGTGACGCCCGGAGCGCTCTCGCTGCCCTCCCACTCGTTGCAGGCGGAGAAGTCGCGGTGGAGCACTTCCGGCAGGCAGCGGTCGAGCAGCGCCATCGTCGATCCGAGCATCCACAGCCCGGGGGCTTCGGCGCCGCCGAAGTGGGCGCCGGTCCCGTGCCCGAAAGCGGCGATGAAGCGATGGGCGTCGAGGGGCCGTTTCAGCGTGTCCGCCAGCAAGCCGGGGTTGACCCGGAGCGTCTCGCCGGCGCCGAGCAGGGCCAGCCGGCTCAACCGGCCGTTCAGCCGGGACGCCGCGTCGACGGCGATGCAGGCGCCCATGGAGTGGCCGACGAGCGCGATGTCCGCGCTGCCGGCCCGTGTCGCGGCCGCCGCCGCGAAGTCGACGGTCCAGTCGGCGTAGTCGGCGATCGTAGTGATGGCGTCCAGGTCCTCGGAGGCGCCGTGACCGGGCAGGTCGGGGGCGGCGACGTTCCAGCCGTGTTGAGCCAGCGACCGGGCCTGCAGCGCCCACACCGTGTGGTCGCTGCCGGCGCCGTGGAGCAGCAGCGCCAGGGGCAGCCTCGCCTGCCAGGCGGAGCCGCCGGTGCCGCAGTAGGCCTTGCGGCCCTGGATCTCGAGATCGGTCATCGGCGTGCGCGCGGTCGACGGGTACGGGTCAGGAAGCCACCGCGCGCGGCCGCCGCGTCCGCCTCTGCGAGCGCTTCAGCGCCCGGTCGAGATCGGCCACGAGGTCCTGGGGATCCTCGAGGCCGACCGACAGCCGCACCATCTCCTGGGTCACGCCAGACTCGGCGAGTTCCTCGCCGGTCATCTGCTGGTGCGTCGTGCTCGCCGGGTGGATGACCAGGCTCTTCGCGTCGCCGACGTTGGCGAGGTGCGACCATAACTCCAAGCCCTCGATGAAGGCGATCCCCGCCTCGAGTCCGCCGCGAATCCCGAAGGTCAGCAGGGCGCCGCTTCCCTTGGGCAGCAGCTTGCGGGCGAGTTCGTGCTGCGGATGGCTGGGCAGGTCGGGGTAGCTCACCCACTCGACCGCCTCGTGCTGCTCGAGGAACTCCGCGACCGCCCGCGCGTTTTCCACGTGGCGGGCAACCCGGAGCGGCAGGGTCTCCAGGCCCTGAATCAGGTAGAAGGCGGCCTGCGGGTTGAGGCAGGCGCCGAAGTCGCGCAGTCCTTCGAGCCTTGCCTTCAGGATGAAGGCCGGCGGGCCGTAGTGCTCGGCGAAGGCGATGCCGTGGTAGCCCGGGCAGGGCTCGGTCATGATCGGAAAGCGCCCGGAGGCGGCCCAGTCGAACTTGCCGCTGTCGACCAGGACGCCGCCCAGGGTGACGCCGTGGCCGCCGATGAACTTGGTCGCCGAGTGCATCACGATGTCCGCGCCGAGATCGATCGGCCTCGACAGGAACGGCGTGCCGAACGTGTTGTCGATCAGCAGCGGCGCCCCGATCTCGTGGGCGATCGTGGCGACGGCGGGGATGTCCAGGACGTCGATCCGCGGGTTGCCGATCGTCTCGCCGAAGAACAGCTTCGTGTTCGGACGGGCGGCTCGGCGGAAGTTCGCAGGGTCGGTCGGTTCGACGAAGGTCGTCTCGATGCCGAACCGGCGCAGGGTGTGGTTCAGCAGGTTGTGCGTGCCGCCGTAGATGGCCGCCGAGGAGACGACGTGGTCGCCGGCGGAGAGGATCGTCGCCGCCGCCAGGTGGAACGCCGACTGCCCGGAAGCGGTGGCCACCGCGCCGACTCCGCCTTCCAGCGCGGCGAGCCGCTCCTCGAACACCGCCACCGTCGGGTTCGAGATCCGCGAGTAGATGTGCCCCGCCTCCTCCAGGTTGAACAGTCCGGCGGCGTGGTCCGTGTCCCGGAACACGTAGGACGTCGAGTTGTAGACCGGCACGGCGCGCGCTCCGGTGGCCGGGTCGGGCCGCTGGCCGGCGTGTAGGGACAGGGTGTCGAACTTGTAGAACCAGTCGCTGCTCATTGCGCGAGTGTAGCCGTAGGTGCATCGCTGCCGTCCGCCGGGTGCGCGGGTCTGACACCCGACCGCCCGAGGACGGGCGCTCGGGCTGTGACGCGGCTGGCGCGGGGCGCGCCAGCCGGGTGCTGACCCGCTGCCGCCGAAGGCGGCCGGAGAGTCGCGCCGGCCGTCAGGCCGGCACCGCTCACCGCCGTGTGGCAGAGTCGCGTCTGCAACGGGGAGAGGGGATGGGAATCGTCGAAGAGTGGCATGAATGCCTGGACCGGGGGGAGATTCTGCTGCTCGACGGCGGCACCGGGACGGAACTGGAGCGGCGGGGGGTGCCGATGGACTCGGCGGCGTGGTGCGGGACGGCGGCGCTCGAGCACCAGGACGCGATTCGAGACCTCCACGAGGACTACATCCGGGCAGGCGCGGACGCGATCATCACGAACACGTTCGCTACCCACCGGCCCCTGCTGGAGGCCGCCGGCCTGGGCGACCAGGTCGCGGTGATCGTGCGGCGGGCGGTGGAGGCGGCGCTCGAGGCGCGGGAACGGGCCGGATGCCCGGGCGTGCTCGTCGCGGGATCGATGTCGACCATGCCGGCGAACAACATCCAGGGCGGCTACCCCGCGGCCGCCGAGCAGATGGCGGCCTACCGGGAGCAGTGCGGGCTCCTGGTCGAGGCCGGAGTCGACCTCATCGCGCTCGAGATGATGCAGTTCCACGAGCGTGCCCTGCTCGCGTTCCAGGCGGCGAAGGAGACCGGCCTGCCGGTGTGGCTCGGGGTCAGCGCGCGGAAGGACCCGGAAACCGGTGCGATCACGCCCTTCAACTGGCCCGACGAGTCCTTCGAGGAGTTGCTCGACACGCTGATCCCGCTCGGTCCCTCGATCGTGCACGTGATGCACAGCGAGATCGCGGCGGTGCCGGAAGCGGTGGCGATGGTGCGGGAGCGCTGGGACGGTCCCGTCGGCGTGTACCCGGAGTCCGGCTACTTCACGATGCCGAACTGGAACTTCGTCGACGTGATCGAGCCGGCCGACCTGCTGGAGGAGGCGCGCGGCTGGGTGGCCGCGGGCGTTCAGATCGTCGGTGGCTGCTGCGGTCTGGGACCCGAGCACATCCGGGCCCTGGGAGCGCTTCGCGGATCCGGCTGAGGAGGCCGGAACGATCGTGGCAGCGGGCGGCGAACCGGATCGGGCCCAGACGGCCTTCGAGCCGCCGTTGCTGGTTCTGGTCTCCCTGGTTCTCGGCTTCCTCCTGTCCTGGCTGCTGCCGCTGCGGATTTGGCCGGTCGGGACCAATCGGGCCCTGGTGGTTGCCGGGATCGCGATCGTGGTCGCCAGCTTCGCCTGGCTGACCTGGTCGGCCCTGACGATGGTTCGCGGCGGCTCCTCCCTGCCGGTGCATCATCCGACCGCCAACCTGGTGATCAGAGGTCCCTACCGGCGGTCCCGCAATCCCATCTATGCGGGCATGGTTCTGGCGTTCCTCGGCCTCGGACTCGCTCGGAGCAGTTGGTGGTTCGTCGCCCTGGCCGTGGCGGTGGGCCTGCTGCTGCGCTGGGGCGTGATCCTGCGGGAAGAGGCCTACCTGGAGCGGACGTTCGGCGACGAGTACCGGGACTATGCGAAGCGCGTCCGGCGCTGGTTGTAGCGCGGCCCGCCGGGTCCTTGTGCCGGCCTCGATGCTGGCGCTGGCCCTTGCCGCCTGCGGACCCGAGCCGGAGGACGCCGCGCCATCGTCGGTCCGGGCGGACGTGGAGCACCTGCTCCGTGGGGCATCGAGCGGGCAGCCCCCGGTCATCCTGATCACGATCGACACTCTGCGGGCCGACCGGCTGTCGAGCTACGGATCGGACCGGGTCGCGACGCCGCACCTCGACCGGCTGGCGGCGGAGGGCGTCCGCTTCGCCAACGCGTCGTCGACGGTGCCGTTCACGTTGCCGGCGCACAGTTCGATCATGACCGGGCTCTACCCGCCGTCCCACGGAGTGCGGGAGAACGTCGGCTACGTGCTGGCGCCCGAGCTGGTGACGATCGCCGAGCGCTTCCGCGATGCCGGCTACCGGACCGGCGGTTTCGTCAGCGCCTTCGTGCTCGACGCGCGCTGGGGAATCGGCCGCGGCTTCGACACCTACGTCGACGACTTCGACCTGGACGCGATGGCGGGCGCCAACCTGGGGTCGGTCCAGCGGGCCGGCCCGGAGACGATCGCGCACGCGCTGGAGTGGCTCGACGGCGTGGGCGGGGAGGAGCCCTTCTTCCTGTGGCTCCACCTGTTCGACCCCCACGATCCGTACGAGCCGCCGGAACCGTTCCGGTCCGAGTACCAGGGGCGCCCCTACGACGGCGAGGTCGCCTACACCGATTCGCTGATCGGCGAGTTCCGCGCCGCCCTCGAGGAGCGCGGCCTGTTCGACGGGTCGGTCATCGTGCTGACGTCCGACCACGGCGAAGGGCTCGGCGACCACGGCGAGAGCTACCACGGCTTCTTCGTCTACGACTCCACCGTCCACGTGCCGCTCATCGTTCGGCTGCCCGGCGGCGTGGAGGCGGGCCGGGAGGTGGGCGACGCCGTGAGCCACGTCGACATCGCGCCGACCCTGATCGAGCTGCTGGACCTCGACGGCGCCGGCCCAGGCCAGGGCCGGAGTCTGCTTCCGGACATGCAGGGACTACCGAATCCTCTCGCCGAACGCGGCGTCTACGCCGAGTCCTTCTACGCGCTGGACCACTACGGCTGGGCGCCGCTTCGCTCGCTGCGCACGGCGGAGCACAAGTACATCGAAGCGCCGGACCCCGAGCTCTACGCCCTGCTCGAAGATCCCGGCGAACTCGCGAACGTGCTCCTCGAACAGCGGGAGCTGTCGCGCCGCCTGCGGGAGGAGGCTCTCGAACTCGCGGCGGCACTCGATCGGGCGGCCCCGAGTCCCAGCGCGGAACCGGATCTCGACGAGGACACGCTGGCGCAGTTGCGCGCGCTCGGCTACCTCGCCGGCCGCGGCGCCGCCGGCCGCGGTGATTCCGAAAGCCCGCGCGCCGATCCGAAGGAAAAGGCGCACCTGCACCGCGCCATCATGCGGGCGCAGAGCGCTTTCGGCGCGGGCGACGAGGACGCGGCCGCGGCCGAGCTGCGGGCGGCGCTGTCCGAGGACGAGGGGCTGCTCGACGCGCATCAGCTTCTTGGCACGATCACGCTCCTTGCGGGCGATCCGGAACAGGCGTCAGGCCACTTCCAGAGCGCGCTGGCCCTCGATCCCGAGCACCGCCAGTCCCTGCTCGGCCTCGCCAACGCCTACCGCGAGCTGGGACGCATAGACGAGGCGGTGGTCGGCTACCGTCGGCTGCTCGAAGTCGCGGGCCAGGACGCGAAGGCGACGATGGCGCTGGCGCGGATCCACGTCGACCGCGGCGAGTTGAGCGAGGCGGAGCAGGTGCTGACGGCCGCCGCCGAAGGGCGCGAACCGCCCGCGGTCGTCGCGAACAAGCTGGGCGAGGTGGTGGCGCTCCTGGGCCGTAGCGGCGACGCGGAGGCGAAGTTCCGGCAGGCCATCTCATCGAACCCGGAACTCGGCGAGGCCCACTTCAACCTGGCCGTTCTGCTGGACGAGTCGGGGAGGATGGGGGACGCGGTCACCGCCTACCGGCAGGCGGCGGAACTGCGCCCGCGGGACCACCGCCCACGCTTCAATCTCGGCCGCCTCTACGGCCGGCAGGGCCGCGCGGACCTCCAGATCGAGGCCTACCGCGGCGCGGTGGAGGCGTCGCCGGACTTCACCGTCGGCTACTTCCACCTGGCGAAGGCGTTGATGGACCACGGGCGGGACCTCGAAGAAGCGGAGGCGTTCGCGCGCCGCGGCCTGGAGAACAAGCCGGCGGGTCGGGACGGCGCGCTCGGCTACTTCGTGCTCGCCGACATCCTGAACCGGCTGGGACGGCCGGCCGAGGAGCGGCAGGCGCTGGCCCGCGGACAGGAACTCCTGGAAGCTGGCGCCGCAGGAAACACGACGCAGTGAGTCTTGTGGCGCCAGCTCCCAGGAGGAGGACGGGATGGGCCGAAACGCCGAGCCTGCGAGGAGTTTCGGGGCGCTAGCCGCCGGCGGCGAGCGTTGAGGCCACAAGGACCGCCATCTGCTCAGGATCCTCCAGCGGGCCGAGGTGGCCGAGCCCCTCGACCTGGAGAAAGAGCACGTTCGGCAACTCGCTGACGATCGCCTCGGCCCAGTACGCGGGCCCCGGTATGAGCACGGATCCCCGCATCAGGGTCACGGGGCACTCCACCTGGCGGAGCCCGTCCCAGGCGCGGTGGTGGGGCCCCATGAGGTAGAGCTGCGCCTCGACGTCGGGGTGGCACTTGATCTCGACCGCGCCGTCCGCCGACGGTGCGAAGCCGTGCCGGACGTACACTTCAAGCGCTTCCGGGTCGATCAGGGAGTAGGGCACCTTCTCCGCGTAGTTGGCGACGGCGGCTTCGTACGACGCGAAGCGTCTGCGGCGACGCCGGGTCCGTTCGACCCAGACGCCGAGGCGGGCGTCGTCGTCCGTGACGCCCGGCGGATAGATGACCGGTTCGTAGCAGACGAGGCCGGCGAACAGGCCCGGCCTCTTGGGCGCGATCATCAACAGCGCGGCGGCGCCCATCGAGTGGCCGAAGCCGAACAGCGGTCGTTCGACGCCGAGCTCCAGGGCGTCGACCACCGCGACCAGGTCCTCCGCACAGCTCTCCCAGCTGTAGTCGAGGCCGTCCGGCGCGGTCGCGTCGCCGTGCCCCCGAACGTCGACGCTGATCCGGCGAAAGCCGTCGAGCCGCTCGAGCATCGGGTCGTAGACCCGTCCGTGGAAGCCGGTGGCGTGGCCGGCGATCAGGTCGGGGCCTTCACCGCCGAAGTCGTAGACGGCGAGTTCGACGCCGTCGGTTGAGGTGACGCGGTGGACGGAAACCGGTTCGAGCACGGGTCGGGTAGTTTGCGGCATGGGCCGGGGAAACTAGCAGCATCGACACGGTCCTCGTTGCAGAATAGGGCGATGCCGAAGCATGTGGCCCGGTTCAGCCCGGGGAGGCGCCGCTCGGCGGAGAGTGTCCGCATCTGGCGGTTCCAGATCGGCTTCCTGCTGCTGTTTGCCATCACCGCCGTCCAGGTGGTGTGGTGGATGGTCGATCAGGAGAGGATCGCCGACCGCATCGCTGCCGACCGTGCCACGGAGTTCGAACTGGATCGGGACGCGGCCGAATCAGCGCTTCGGGCCGGGCAGTCGCTCCAGGAGCTGGATGGCCTGTACCCGCACCTGGAGATCGATGTCGGGGGAGTGCGGGTGCGCCCGGAGGCTCGCGAGAGTGTTGCGCGGGATCGTCGCAGCCACCTGAACCAGTACCGCTGGGAAGGGGGGTTCTTTCTCGCCGTTCTGGCGGGCGGGGTCCTTGTCCTTTGGGTTGTACTGCGCCGGGAGGGCGACCTGCTGAACCGCCAGCAGAACTTCCTCGCGGCCGTGTCGCACGAGTTGCGGAGTCCGCTGGCGAGCCTGCGGCTGACGACGGAGACGCTGCTGCTCCGCGACCTGGCGGCGGCTGACCGTCGTGAGCTGCTCGACCGCAACCTGGAGGATCTGAGGCGTCTGGAGCGGATGATCGGCAATCTCCTGGAGACGAACCGCCTGGAGCATGCGAAAGTCGAGCCGCGCCGCGAACCGGTCGACCTGGCGGCGGCGGTGTCTCTTGCCTTCGCCGAACTCGGACACCGGGACGACGGCGGCGAGGGCATCGAAATCGAGGTCAGGGTCGAGGATGGCCTCGATCTGCGGGCGGACCCGGTGGGCCTGGGCACGGTGCTGCGGAACCTGATCGGCAACGCGATCGAGTCCGCCCAGGCGGCCGGCACGAGAGTGGAAGTCGTGGCCAGACGGCTGGACTCGACCGTCGAACTCGAAGTGCTCGACGATGGCGTCGGCTTCGACCCGGCGGACGGCCGTCGCCTGTTCGAGAAGTTCTACCGCCCCGGCAGCGAGTTGCGGCGCGACAAGAAGGGCAGCGGTCTGGGGCTCTACCTGGTGCGCAGCTTCGTGACGCTCGAGGGGGGTGAGGTCGAGGCGAGCAGCGAGGGCCCGGGCCGCGGCGCCGTGTTCCGCGTCACGTGGCCGATCAGGCGGCAGGCCGCGAGGGCGGTGTCGTGAGACCCGCCGGGGAAGACCAGGTGCGGGTCCTGCTGATCGAGGACGAGGAGAACCTCGCCGCCGGCATCCGCTTCAACCTGGAGGCCGAGGGGCTCGATGTCGACTGGGTTCGCGACGGCAGGCGGGCTCTGGAGCGGGTTCGGGATCCGCGCTACCAGCTCGTGATCCTCGATGTGATGCTGCCTGGCGTGGACGGCTTCACGCTGTGCGAGGAGGCGCGTGGAGCCGGCGTCGATACGCCGGTCCTCTTCCTGACCGCCAAGGCGGAGGTCTCCGACCGGATTCGCGGCCTCGAGGCGGGAGGCGACGACTATCTCGCGAAGCCGTTTCACCTGACGGAGCTCCTGCTGCGGGTGCAGGCGATCCTCCGGCGGCGGTCATGGCGTCCCGGCGACGCGGCGGATGCCGTGCGCTTCGGCGGCAACCACTTCGACTTCGCGGCTTTCGCCGGCGCTTCCTGGGACGGTCAGACGCAGCAGTTGACCCAGAAGGAGGCGATGATCCTCAAGACCCTGGCGGAGCGGGAGGGCGAAGTCGTCTCGCGCGAGGACATCCTGGACCGCGTCTGGGGCTACGAGGCCTTCCCTTCGTCACGAACGGTCGACAACTTCATCCTCCGGCTGCGCAAGCGCTTCGAGCCCGACCCCGAGCGGCCGCGCCACTTCCACACCGTCCGCGGCGTCGGCTACCGGTTCACCGCCGAGGCGGACTGAGTCGCACGCGCTACTCGACTTCGAGCAGCTCGACCTCGAAGAAAAGGGCGGCGGCGGGGGGAATCGTGGGGGGTGAGCCGTGGGCGCCGTAGGCGAGTTCGGCGGGAATGAAGAGTTCCCACTTGGCGCCGGGCTTCATGAGTTGCAGGGCTTCGGTCCAGCCGGGGATGACGCCGCCTACCGGGAAGGTCGCCGGTTGGCCGCGGTCGTAGCTGCTGTCGAACTGGGTGCCGTCGATCAGGGTGCCGCGGTAGTTGACGGTGACCGCCTGGGTGGCCGCGGGGCTGTCCCCTTCTCCGGGGCGGATTTCGCGGTAGAGGAGTCCTGAATCCGTCTTGACGATGCCGTCTTCCCCGGCCTTCGCGGCCAGGAAGGCGGCGCTCTTGGCGGTGTTTTCCATCATGGCAGCCTTCCTCGCGCGGTCCGCGTGTTCCTGCATCTTCGTACTCAGTTCGCCGAGTACGCTGTCGATCTCTTCGGATTCCATCGCCTCGGTTCCTTCCAGCGCGTCCATGAAGCCGCGGAGGACCAGGTCGGCGTCGAGGGTCAGATCCTCGGGATCCAGGTTGCTGCCGATGTTCACGCCGAGGGCGTAGGAGGCCTTCTCGTCCCAGGTTTCGGCGACCGGCGCTTCATCTCCGTTGTCGGCGCCGGCCTCCTCCTGGGCGCAGGCCGGCAGCGTGGCAAGGAGTACGGGAATGGCGGCGGTCAACAGGAAGGGGGTGCGTGGCTTGTTCATGGCGCGCATCGTATCCGCAAGGGAGTCGGTGTGACCGCTTCGCTATCCTCGCCGCGTGCAGCCGCTGCAGTTGATCCTCGTGGCACTGGTGCAGGGGCTGACCGAGTACCTCCCGATCAGTTCGACGGCGCACACGATCCTGTTGCCGCGTCTGTTCGGCTGGCCGGATCACGGTCTGGCGGTCGACGTGGCGGCGAACACGGGCACATTGCTGGCCGTCACCGCTTACTTCCGAAAGGACCTCGCGGTCTATGTTCGGGCGCTGTTCCGGGGCGGCGAGGCCGGCGACCCCGGTGCGAGGCGGATGATCCCGCTGCTGGCGTTGGCCTCGCTGCCGGTTCTCGTCGCCGGCATCGTGGCGGGCGACTGGATCGCCGGCGACGCTCGCACTCCCGGCGTGATCGCCTGGGCGACGATCGGCTTCGGCCTCCTTCTCGGCGTCGCGGATCGCTGGGGGGCGCAGGAGCGCCGGCTCGAACAGGTGAACTGGCGGAACGCCCTGGTGTTCGGGCTGGCGCAGGCAACCGCGCTCATTCCGGGCGCCTCGCGTGCCGGAGTCGTCATCAGCGCCGGCCGCCTGCTCGGCTTCGACCGCGAGTCGTCGGCCCGCTTCGCCTTCCTGCTGGCTCTGCCGGTCGGCGTCTTCGTCGCCGGCAAGGACAGTCTGGACCTGCTGAGCGGCACGTTGCCGCTGTCCCAACTGCCCTCGCTGCTCCTGGTCGCCGCGCTGTCGGCCGTGGTCGGCTACCTGGTGATCGGCGGCCTGCTCGGCTGGCTCAGGCGCCGCGGCTTGCAGGTCTTCGTCGGTTACCGGCTGGTGCTGGGAACCGTGCTGCTGATGCTGTCCCAGCCGTAACGTGAGATTCGCCTCTACCGCCCTTTCCATCTCCTCCGTCGACATATGGCCTGCCCGGCTTGTATGGCCTGCCCGCCTTTCGGCACCAAGTCGGCGGTGGAAGGCTGTCCTGGGCCCGAAGACCGCCATTTGCGCGCCGGTCGGCGGTCACCCTAGTACGCTACAGCAGTTGCCCGACTCAGCGAACGACTTGGAGGAAGAATGAGACGGTTGAGCTTTGTTCTCGTTGCGATCTTGTGAGACGGTTGAGCTTTGTTCTCGTTGCGATCTTGGGGGTTGCAGGTGTGGAGTTGTTCGTAGCAGGGAGCGTGGCGGAAGCCCACTGCGTGAAGTGTAAGGCCAACGACTGCGTCTCGGTTAACCGAGGCGCTGCCGGTTGTCGCTTCATCACCCTCCCTCGTGGCAAGACGCGTTGCGTGCCGATCGGCACGTGCAGCATCCCTCGCGCGTCGGCCCAGGCAGATCTCGAACCGAAACCGCTTCTGACGGTAGCCGACGCGGTTGGCGACGGAATGGGAGATCCGATTTTGCGCGTGACCGGAGCTTGCAGACCGGCACGCAGCGTCATCTCGGCCTGCTCGATAGCGAACGGGCAGTCGAGCTTTGGTTGCAAGACGCCATGGGGGAGTGGGAGTAGGATTCGGCAAGGCGCTCTTGCCGAAGGTCAATTGGCCGCACCGACGGCGGGTCCCTAAGGCTGAAACCCAAACCGACGAAGATTGTGGTCGGGGCTCCGCTCCTGATCTCAATCCTGGCCCTACCGAGCAGGCTTCCGGCAGAGGAGGTCGTCGTTTCGGTCTCGGCGGAGCAGTTGGTTCTGGAAGCGGCCGCTACGATCACGCTGGTCTCCGTGGGTGGGGACGGCGAAGTGGTGGGACAGCTGGGCGCGCCGGGCGTGGCCTCGGTCCGCACTGCGCTTGAGGGTCTTGAGTACGTTTCGTGCCGGAGCGGTGTGGTCTGGTGCCCGCAGCTTCGAGTGGGTGCTTTGGAGTCAAGCGCTGTCGACGCCGAGGCGCCGCCCGTTCGGGTCGCCAATCTGACAGCTCATCCGTTGGCAGACCTCGCTCTGCCACTTGTTCTGCCGTCCGCCGAGAGCCTCGGAACAGGAACTGCTCTATCGGTCGAGGGCTGGCTCGAAGTGGAGTCGGGAACGCTTCACTTCGTGGAAGCTGGCACTCTAGACGGGAACCTCCTGCGTTGGCGCGGACCGGCTGGCCGTACCGACTAGCGGATAGCGATGGAGGGCTGGGCGCCTCGCTACCTCTTCGACCGGGACATCGGGCCTGGCATGGCACAGCTCGAACCGTTGCGGCTTGTCAGGGGATCCTCCGTGGCACTTCATGCGCTGGAAGAGTCGGGCCTGCCTGTCGGGGGTGCCGAGGTGAGGGCCGAGTCGTACCCGCCGCTTGCGGAAGACGGAACCGGACAGGTGGCCGCGCGGGCGGTGACGAGCGAAGACGGCTTCGCGCAGCTCGTGGGGCTTGACGGTGAGTACTACTCCCTGATCGTCGAGAGCGAGGGCCGGCCGCCAACCCGGATCGAGGGCCTCCGGCTGGCGCCCGACGCCGAAACGCGGCTCGCGGATGTCGTCCTGAGCGAGTTTGCCGAGGTTCGGGTCTTCATCTCGCCGCAGGCACCCAGCACGGGAAGGTGGCGAGTTGCTCTGCAGAGGCTCGATCAAGGTGCGGCGCCCCTGATGGCTGAGGCGAACCCCAGCGGTGTCGCGACCCTCCGTCTAGCGACGGGTTCCTACCTACTGGACCTGCAGACTCCTGACGGCGACGTGCTGCATTCGGAGACGAGGCAAGTCGCGGGGGCCGAAACCGTGGCAATCGATCTGGATTTCGTCGAGGTGCGCGGCCAGGTCCGGCTCGACGGCGACGGCGTTCAGGCCCGGGTGGCGCTCAGCCGCGGGGCTGGCGATCGCGTGCCGTTCGTCACGAACGAGGACGGCGAGTTCGGGGGCCAGATGCCGAGGCCGAAAGGCGACAGCATTGCTGCCGCCGTGGAAACGGCCGGCGGGCTCCGCCGGATGTTCATGGTCAAAGCGCCCGTGGACGACGACGTTCTGAGCCTGCGTCTCAACCTGGGCGATCGGGCGGTACGCGGCGTGGTACTCGATGGCTCGACGCTTGAACCGCTTCCTGGCGCCTCGGTGAGAATCGACAGGGCGGACGAAGTGGGCGGGAACGGCGATGACGATCTGGAGATGTTCGTTTCTCTGCCGGTCGCGTCCGACCAGGAGGGACGTTTCGCCTTCGACGGACTTGAAGAAGGCCGTTATCGCCTGTGGGCTTGGCTCGACGGATTCACCGAGGAGAAGGCCGAAGTTCCTTCCTCGCCGTTGGAGGGCTGGGTAGTGGACGACGTTCGGACGGTGCGCCTGCGCCTCCAATCCACCGATCCGCTCGACGTGCTCCTGACGAGAGGGGGAAGTCCGTTGCCGGCCGCGATGGTCGAGGTCGTTGCGCGAAGCCGCTCGGGAGCCGTCGGCGCTGGCTTTGGCGCCACGGACGGGTCGGGACGCACCAGGGTCTTCGTGCCCCGCGACGGCGTCGGACCGGCTTCGGTGGTTGTCGAGGCGTCGCCCGACTTGCTGTGGTCGGGTTGCATGCCGCTGCCATCGCCGGGCGAGCCCATTCTCCGACTCGACCTGATGAACGAACCGATCGGAACCGTCGTGTTGCGCAACACTGCCGGCGGCGCTGCCGAAGGGTTCTCCGATCCGGTCCTCGTGACGCCGCACGGAGGAGTGCTCTCGCTGAGCGATCTGATCGGCTGGAGCAGCCGTGCCGGCGGGGCAGACGCGGACCTGTGGGCGGGCGATTGGATCGACAGGATCGAACTGCCGGGACTTTCCGCCGGTAGGTATCGAGTTGTCCAATCGGCGGCCGTCGACTTCGGGCTCTATGCGGACGCCTGCGCGGGAGCGCTCAACGCAAGCGCCGGCGACGGGAAGGTGCTTGTGCCGGGGGGGCGCGTGGAGTTCGAAGTTGATCTTGGATTCGGGGCCGACCAACCGGTGCTGATGTTCCCCCCGGATCTCTGATCTCGGAGGCTTCGCCGCGCTCAGGCGTCGCCGATCCTGCTGGCGATGGCTTGGCCCATCTCGGTCGTCGACACGGCGGCCTCCCCTTCGGGCGCCAGATCGGCGGTGCGGAGCCCGTCGTCCAGGACCGTGGCGACCGCCGCTTCGACCCGGGCCGCCTCCGATTCCAGGTGGAGGCTGTGGCGGAGCAGCATCGCGGCGCTCAGGATCGCGCCGATCGGGTTGGCGATGCCGCGGCCGGCGATGTCGGGCGCCGATCCGTGGACCGGCTCGTACAGACCTTGGCTTCCTGAACCTAGCGACGCGGAGGGCAGCATGCCGAGCGAACCGGCGAGAATCGCCGCCTCGTCGCTCAGGATGTCGCCGAACATGTTGCCGGCGAGGATGACGTCGTAGTCCGCGGGCGAGCGCATCAACTGCATCGCGAAGGCGTCCACGAGGTGGTGGGTCACCTTGACGTCCGGATACGCGCTGGCGACTTCGGTCACGGAGCGCCGCCAGAGCCGCATCGAGGCCAGCACGTTCGCCTTGTCGATCGACGCGACCTTGCCGC
>JAPVWO010000168.1 GCA_027493375.1 Candidatus Multivorans thiocomprendens
CGCATCCGGCTGGCTGACCGGCCGCCCCTCGGCGCCTCTACACCCCTAAACAGCACTCGCCAACCGCACTCAACCCACTTGCTTCTCAGAAGAGGCACAAGACTCGATGGGTTCGCGGCCTTGCAGGTCTACACGGGCGGAAACCAACTCTCCGTCGCCGTGTCCGACAGTGGCGTTGGGATCCTGAACACGCTTCGGCCTGCCCTTGAGCTCGAGAATCCAAGACTGCACCGCCTATCCGACATCGACCTCCTCGTCGAGATCTTCCGGCAGGGAGTCTCCAGGCACGGCAGAGATCGCGGCTGCGGACTCAAGGGAAGTGCGGCGAAGGCAATCAAGTACCGCGCCGGCCTGGACATCCGTCTTCCGACCAGTCGAGTCTTCCTCAGCCCCGGCAACGGTGGGTACAAGCCGGTCACCGCCTACTGCTTCAGCGGGTTGCCCGAAATCTGGGGGACTCACCTGAGCTTCGGGTTTGACCTTGACGGCTGACCCAGAATCTGCTTCAATGACGTCAATGAACCAGATGCCGTCCCCCGTAGTGCGCTTGGCCGAACTCATGGAGTCCAACGAGGCTTGGGGTCGCACCAAGGGGCGAGAGGTGTTTCAGCAGCTGATCCACGAGGTGGAGTCCCACCCAGGGGCGACCGTGCTTCGGATCTCGCTCAGCGGGGTTCGTCGCGTGGACATCTCCTTCGCCTCGGAAACGGTCGTCGAACTAGCTAGGCGGTATCGAGGCGCGAAGGGCTTCTGCTTGGAGAACGTCGTCGACGACGACATGCTCGAGAACTGGGATGCGGCAGCGGAGCGGAAGGAGCAGCCACTCATGGTCTGGGAAGGGAACGAATGTCGCGTGATCGGGATCACGCCGACACCCGGGAACACTCCCGCATTTCAGTTCGCACTCAGAAGGAGACGAGTCAGCGCCTCAGAGTTCGCGGCAGCCAAAGGTACGTCTATTACCAACGCAAGCATGAAGTTCAACCACCTATGGAAACAAGGGTTTCTCTTAAGACAGGAAGACGTTTCGCCATCCGGAGGAAGAGAGTACTCCTACTACTCAATCCGCTAGTTTTGCTTCTCGTTCATCGCGTTCAATGAACGAGATTGCTGAAGGAGGGAAGATGACGCGCTATTCGAGAGACCAATTCCTACGCCACTCGCACCTAACGGGGATTCTGGAGCTGATCTGCCAAGAACTGGAGTTGACTGCCGCTCAGCACGCATTGGCAGAGCAGCGCTACCACACGATCGGTCGCTGGCTGGCAGCGTCAGAGGATCTTGTTCTGCGGACCGCCTCCGTCTACTCGCAAGGTTCCATCAAGCATAGGACGACCGTCAGACCCCGGGGGCAGACCGAGTTCGACGTCGATCTCGTCTGCCACATGACCGGAATCGGTTCCCCAGCCCCTACAATGCGGTGATTCGCGCGGCGGCCGGGCGGTTGGCTTCCGTCATGCCCGATGTCGAGACTCGCGTCCGTCTAGAGCGGGTGGCGCAGCATCTCCCGAGGCAACCCCGGCCACGCCGCTTGGCCAAGACACGGCTACCCAGTCGTTCAAGTCGTTGGCAGTCCCTGTACGATCTTTCTCAGGATGTCCTCCGGGGATTCGGCGGGGCCTACGACCCCGAACACGTCCGCGGCCCCGGATTCGTGCTGCGCACCTGGCCCGCCTGGGAGCACCTCATCACATCGGCCGCCAAGAGGGTGTTTGGCGTAAGCAACGTAGCCTCGCAACCGCCCCAGCGGCTAGGAAGGAGACTATCGAGCGGGAAGCCGTCCGACGTGTACGTCTACCCGGACCTCGTCGTGTCCGAAGACTTGGCGGACCGCATACGCAGAGTCGTGGTTGATGCCAAGTACAAAGGGCAAACGGGAACGAAGACACGGAACATCTCGAGCGCCGATCTGTATGAGGCGCTCGCATTTGCGCGTGCTACAGACGTCGACGAGTAGTCCTCGCCTATCCGGGCCGAGTGGATAGCGGCACCTCCGTCACCGGCTCAGTAGGGCAAGGGGCCGAGTTTTCGAGGGTTTCGGTGAACGGAATCTGTGTTCGAGGCGTGGAGCTCGGTGTGTGTGGCATCTCGAAGCGAGGCGGACTACAGAAGTTCGAGACCGCCTTGGCGGCGGCCCTATGAAACGACTCTCGGCCGGGCTGCGAGTACAAAGACGGTAGGCCGAGCTGAGGCGCTTCGTCCTACTGATCGGCGCCCGGAGCTACCACGGCATGCTCCGCCCACTGTACTCTCTCCCCACCTCCGCCGAATCCTCCCGCCGTCCCGCACCAATCATCACGCCCCGGTCAATCTGCCCCGGCCACATTCTCCGGCAACACATTGTCCAGGAAGAACATCCCCCGCTCCTTCGTCAGCTCCAGCACCATGTCGCCGGCGGCGACGACTTCGGGCGGCAACGGCGGGTCGGCCCGGCCTTCCAGGTAGCCGTACGACAGCCCCAGGTCCCGCGGACCATGCTCGGCGAAGGCCAGGCCGGGGACGGAGAGGGTCTCGGCGGCCCGGTCCAGGGCCTGCTGGTCTTCCAGTTTGACGCCGAGCATGATCTCGCCTTCGGGGTTGAGCGGCCAGACGTCGGCCTTCTGGAGGTACTCCGGGACGCTGAGGCCCCAGACCCAGGCGGCGAAGGTGTGGCTGCCCCAGCCGCGGAGGCCTTCGCCCACGATGTCGATGGCCTGCTTGTGGATCGGGTAGCGGGCGGCCTGGACGAAGCGCTTGACGCCCTCGGGGTCGCGGGCGCGGGCGAGGTGGACGCCGTGGACGCCCTGGGCGAGGGCCTGCTGGACCATCCAGCCGCCGGCGGTGACGGTCGGTTCGTCGAGGCCCAGCAGGGGCAGGGAGACGATGACGGTCGGCGTCCGGTGGCCGCTCGGGGTGGGGCCGGCGTCGCCTCGAACTCACCGAACCCTGATACCGAGGCTATCGGAGAAACCGGGAGGCCATCCGTAGACTCGGCAGCGCTCGGAGGATCAGATGGGCAAGAAGCGTAGCGTGAAAGTGTCCATGTCGCGGGAGGTGGACAACGAGTTGGAGGCGTTCGCAGAAGCCCACGGCGTCACAAAGGCGGAGGCAATGCGGAGGGGCCATCGGTCTTCTGGTACTCGCCAGGAAGCAGCACCAGCAGGACGGTCGACGGTCGCTCGCGGTCGTGAGAGTCAACGAGGACACCGAAGAGCTAGAGGCGGTGGGACGCATCACGGACGTCTATGCCTTCTGACGAGGCCGGACCGGCAGACTCGCCGCCACCGGCCGGCGAGTCGAGTGCGGCGGCCATCGACACGGCCAGCGCGCTCCCGCCTGAGTCGCTGGAATTCGGTGAAATCGCCGGAGATCAGCGCCTGCGTCTGGCGAAGCAGCTTCTGATCTTCGTCGGGCTGTACGGCGCGGCATCGTTCGCCGCCTGGGCAGCGTTTGCCCGACAACGGGCCGGTCGGGCAGACCTTCGAGTTCACCAAGATGGGCGTGCTGCCGCTGGTGACCCTCGTGGTTTCGTGCTACTTCCCGAAGGCGCGAACTTAGAGCTATGGTCGAAATTCGTGTACGGGGGTTGAGGTAGGCGGCGTGCCCTGCTGAGATCGGTTTTCGGAAATCGACGACAACAGCAAAGGAGGCACGC
>JAPVWO010000169.1 GCA_027493375.1 Candidatus Multivorans thiocomprendens
ACATGCTGGCCAACGGCGACAGTGCCCGGACCATTCACGAAGAGTTTCCGCAGCTCACGAAGAAGAAGATCGAGCTGGCGGCCATCTACGCGCGGGCCTGCCCTGGAGAGACCGAAACGGAGCGGCGGACAAGACCCCGGCCAACGGCGCCTCTTCCGCGTCCCAACAACCGCGTCGAGATGGACCCCGGTCGCGCTACCCGAGCCTCAACACCGCAACCAGCGCTCACCAGCAGCAGCTCTACCCACTTGCTTCTCAGAAGAGGCGATCTTCCTCGGCTTCGTCGTCTTCGTGCTCATCGTCGATGCACTGCGCTAGTGTGAACAGGCCCTAGAGAACTCCATTTGTAGATAAGCTGGAAGCAACTGTTCGCAGCCTGTCGTGGCCAATGCCGCTTGGGGACAATCGTGTTACGCTTAGCTTCCGTGCACTGAGGTTGAGGCAAGACCCCACCACGGGAGCAAGAGGGCTTGGTTGCCGTCTGCGACGCTTGTTCCTGCGTCAACCGGTGGTTTGAGAGCGGAACTCACGCAAGCTTGTGTGCTCGACCAGTTCCGAGATGTTCTGGAGCGTAAACACCTTGCCCCGTGCGGCGATGATGAGTTTCTTCATGTCTTCTCGCCGGATGCCGAAGCCGCGGCCAGCGATGCAGGCGACGACCTGGAACTTGGGGCTGTCAGGAGGTCGCCCGTGCTGGCTCAGTTCGCTGAGGTGCTGGACTCTCGTGATCTTATCTCGCGCGGTTCCATCGTCCTCGCTGAGCTTGGCCTCGATGACGACCTGGGGGTTCAGCTCGCTGGGGACGATGAAGTCCGGTGCTTGGTCGAAGCCGGGGATTCTCTCGGCCCGTTTCGTTTTCCGGAAGCTGATCTCGGCCTGCTTCAGTTCGTGCTCGATGGCGTTCTCGACGAGGTTCCCGACGATCTCGCTGACGGAGTCGCGATGCCCGGCGAATGGCCGGCCGAGAAACCGCTCGTACAGGAGCGCGGAGTAGGGCACGCCCAGGGCCGCGGTCGTTCGAAGGCTGGCCAGCCCGTCAGCGGTGTCGGCTTTGGCGAGCCTATGGAGTCGGTCGGCGGAGACCGAGGGCGCGCCACGAGCCAAGTGGCCGCACGCGACCATGACCAACGCCCTCACCCTCTGTTCGGTCACGCCCCCATCCCGGGCAAGCGGACGTTCTGGATCGGTCCGGATTCTGCGGTCGAGTGTCCGTGCCGCGCTCTGAGGCACCTCGACGCTGGTGTAGCGCGTAGCCAGGTACGCCCACTCCGGCGGAGTGAAGCCCAGCATGCAGCGAAGAACGATCAGGGAGATCGGATTGTCGAGGACGGCCTCCGCTACATGCTCCGCCGTCACTTCCCGAAAGCCGGACGTTTCGCGCTTGAGCCGCTCGTAGCCCGCCTCGAACGTCGGGAAGTCGACGAAACCGTCGCCTCGCGGCATGACGAGAAACTCGGACTCGAGAGAGCCGAAGACGGCGTCCACAAAGCGGTCGAGGTGATCCCTCACCTCGCCGAAGGGGACCTCAAAAGGGAATGGCAACCTGCTCTACCTCGCTGCTGGCGCTTCCGACTGAGCGGGCGAAGGATTCCTCCAGTGGCGCCTCTGTGAGGCGCCGGCCAAGGTCGTCCGGGCTTCCGAAGCGGTTCAGCGCATCCTTGACCAGGGCCAAGCGTTCCTCCGTGGGCAACGACTTGTTCCAGCGGGGGGAAAGACCGTCCACCGCGATACGGGTCAGATGACCGAGCAGCATGCATCGCGTGTCGCCGTAGGTGGCCTTCCAGCCGGCTGCCTGCAGTTGGGCGCGGTCCTTGCCCACGAGAACCGAGACGTCTTCCGGCGCGCCGGCACGTTCACGCGATTGCTCTGCGTCCGGCGACCTGCAGACGAACACGGTGTCGACGATCGAGGACGCCGTGCCGTGGATGTGTATCGAGCCGCTCATCTCCGCGGGACACGGCAGCGCTGCGGTGCATACGAAGCCGGCGTCGAGAATCGCGACGCCCACGGCGCAGTAGGCCTCGACTCGATTGTGATGGAAGGTGAAGGCCAGAGGGGCGCCGGGCTTGAGAGCCTTCGCTGCTTGCGCCCATGCTCTCGCCAGACCGTCGGCGAAGTGGGTTAGACCCCTGGCCTCCGTCGCATTGCCGGTCAGCTCGGCGCTCGATCTCGTGGAAGCGCGATCGAAGCACTCGTGGTCGGCGGCGGCGAGGCTTCGCAGCCACGCATAGCAGTAGTCCATCAGTTCGCCGTACTGGACGTTGCCGAAGTAGGGCGGGTCCGTCAGTACGGCGTCCAGAGTCCCAGTCTCGAAGTCGCTCGACGCCGCGTCCGCGCAACGCAATCGCACGGCCCGGCGGCGTCCGTAGGCTGCTTCGCCGATCCGTTCTCCCTCAATCGGCACTCTTCGGCGGCGCGACCCCTCCTTTCTCACCTCGAAGGGAGCATCGCAGAACCTCTTCGCTTCGACGAACTTGCCGGTGATGTTCGACCAGCCGCCGGATCCGACGTTGCCTCCGTTCGCCTTCGGGATCCCCAACAGATTGGGCTCGCACTGCACTAATCCCACTGGGAATCCGTGGACCGAGAACACGTCCAGGGACTTCAGAGTCTTCGGGTCGTAGCGGCAGAGCATGTTCTGGTGGCGCAGCAAGTCGGAGAGGTTGGTTGCAAGCGCTCGCCGAATCCGGGAATCCGGCACGTCGGCGATCAGCCGGCAACTAGATTCGAGGCCGAGCAACTGGCGGGGGTTGGACATGTCTCGGTAGCGGTAGTAGCCCCACCGGTGCAGGCGGTCGCTTTCGTCTCCCGGCGGGATCTCGCAGTCCGGGACGTATCGCGGCGTCGATTGCTGCCAAACCTCGGATGCGGCCCGAAAGCGAGCGAGATCCTCGGCGTCAGGCTTCTTGAAGAACCGCCCCTTGTGGCGCGAAGCGCGCCCTGGGTTGTGGTACTCGATCGCGAACAGGCGATGATCGGGCGGGTCGGAAGGCGTGCCCGGATATGTGTTCGAGTGGCCGCACTCCGGGCACTCGCAACGTCCTCGCCCGGCTGGTCCCTTGATGCGAAGTTCGGCTGAGCAGGACGAACAGCTTCCGGGCGTCGCCGGGTCCTCTACGTCGTTCAGATCGCCGCACTTGGGGCAAACGAGCACGTTCGTCGGATGACGTTTGTCCCGGGCGAGAACGTAGCCGGGGAAGAGGTCGACGGAGTGGCCGCAGTTCCCGCAGGAGAGGACCTTCACCCAGAGGAAGCTCTTGACTAAAACCTCGACATCCCCGTAAAAGGGACAGCGCGTGCGGTAGTAGCGGCCCACCTTGGCTTCGAGTGAGTTGCGCAGCTCCCGCGCTGCTCGTTCGTAGGTCGGCAGGTCGATGGAATCGAGCTCCTCCCGCACGATCCAGGCGGACATGGGGTTGATGTCGAGTCCGTCGACATCGCAGCCAATGCGGTTGGCCTCGACCAGTGGCGTGCCGCCCCCCATGAAGGGATCGGCGACCCGAAGACCGGCCAGGTCGTGGGAGCGGTAGAAGGACTCGTGCAGGGGAGAGTCGACGAACTCGGCGAGAAGGAGGCCCCGAAACAGTGTGCCCGGCCGGCGCGCGAACCACTTGTGGACGGCGATGAACGGCCGATAGACCTGTTGAACCTGCTTCTCCCGGAGCGCCATCTCGGCGATCAGCGGTACGTCGAAGCGGCGCTCGATGCTCATGTTCGATCGGACTCCGGCGCGCTGTGCAGAAGCGACGACGCCGACCGACGCGAGCTCTGTTCGGCTACCTCGTCGCGCTTCTCGAGTTCCAGCGCGTGGCGCGCTTCGCGTTCGAAGATGTCGACGATGCGGGCCGGTCTGCTGGCGAGGCTCTCAAGGTCTCGGCCGTCGATCAGGACGATGACCAGGTTGGAGTCGGCCATGACCCTGTTGGCGTAGCGACGCGCTCGAGCGTCCACGGTCCCCGTCGTCACGATGACGATCACGTTGCCCTTGAGCACGTGGGTCAGGCCGACTTCCTTGGCCACGTCGTCAATCGACATCCGCGCGCTGTTCTTGCACTGGATCTGCCAGCGGTTGAGAACGAGACGGTTGCTCTGGAAGATCAAGCCCACTTCGGCGCCGCCGGTCTGAGCGCCGCGCAGCCGAGTGCCGACGTAGTCCATATCGAGTATCCGCATGAGCTTGAATGCGAGAGCTTCCAGTGCGAGGCCCGCGAGGTCCCTGTCGGAGCTGTCGACGTCGGACAGGATCCGGCCAAGAGGTTGTCGGAGCAGGGCGACCACTCTCGGATCGGCCCACAACGCCAGCCGCCTCAACTGGGGTTCCACGATCTCGGCCATCAGCTTCTCGGTCGGAGCGACGCGGAGAGTCGGTGCGGCAGTGTCCATGGCTTGAGAATAGCTCCTGGCGGACTCGCGCCCGCTTCGTCGTGGGCGTGAACGGCCAGTGCTCCGTCAACCGGAGCCCTGCACGCCGGCCGTCGAGTTCGTGGCCGACTGGGACCAGCCGGAAGGCGGTCCAGGGCACGAAACTTCGTAACGGAGTGCGCGTCCCCGCCCGGAAGAAACCAGCGCGCCCATGTCGCGCAGCGCGGCCAGATCCCGGGTGGCGGTCGCTGGCGAACACCTGGCTATCGATACGTAGTTCCTGGCGGACAGCCCGCCCGCGAGTCCGGTCCGCCCCTGGGCGAAGACCCGGGCGATGACCTTGCGCTGACGCTCGTTCAACCGGTCGCCGTAGCGGTCGTGGAACCGGGTCTTGTCCAGAACGAACGCCACTTCGGCCAGGGCGATCTCCTGTGCGTGGACGATGGCGGCGGTGAAGTAGTCGAGGAAGCCGGCGAGGTCGAGGTTGCCCCGGCCGACCGCTTCGAGCGCATCGTAGTAGCCCTCCCGGCTCTCACCGATGGCGGTCGCCAGACACGCGACCGTCGGCCGGCCGAGGGACTGCGAAAGCGCGTGATCCGAGATCGCGCGGCCCACCCGGCCGTTGCCGTCGTCGAACGGGTGGATGTTCTCGAACCAGACGTGCGCGACGGCGGCGCGAACCGGTCCGGCGAGCTCTCCACTGTCGCCGTTGTACCAGCCCAGAAAACGCTCCATCTCGGCGGGCACCTGGGCGGCAGGCGGCGCTTCGTAGTGAACGGTGCGCGGTCGGCCCACATGTCGACCGCTGACGATCCGCATCGGCTCGGGGTTGTTGCGGTAGGCCCCTCGCTGGATGGTGCTCGTCAATCGGTCGACGACGATCAGCGACTGCCAATGGCCCAGCCTGTCGTGCGACAGCGGGCGATGCCAGTTCCGGCGAACATCGAGGATCAGCTCGGTGGCGCCGGCTGCCCGGTCATCGTCGTGCTGGGCGCCGACGATCTCGCCGAAATGCCTGAGCAAGGACGAACGCACCGAATCGCGGTCCAGGCGTTCGCCCTCGATCGCGCTCGTGGCGATCACTTCGGAGAGCATCAGTGCGATGTGCGCGTCGGTCTGGTAGGCGTTCGACAGCGCTTCGACGCGCCCGGAAAGGCGTTCGGCCGCACGATGAAACGCCTCGACGCGTTCCGGGAACGCGGCCGGGTCGAAGACGAAGTTCGGCCAATCGGGGTGTTGCCAGATCCACATGTGAGGCGATTCTAC
>JAPVWO010000017.1 GCA_027493375.1 Candidatus Multivorans thiocomprendens
ACGTTCTCAGCCACCGTGCCGCTCGAGAGACCCGCGATCGTCAACGTCGGCTCGGCGGTTTCCGTCCGCGCCACGTTCGACGGCGACGACAGGCCGTTCGCGTTCTTGGCCTTTACCCGGAACTCGTACGCCGTGCCGGCCGCGAGCCCCGTAACCGTCAGGGAGGTCGCGTCCGCCGCCGCCTCCGTGCCGTGGGCGGTCCAGACCTGCGCGGTCGTCGCCTTGTACTCCGCCACGAACGCCGTCTCGTCGGAGGAGTTGTCCGTCCACGACAGGTCCACGCTGGTCGTCGACGCCTCGGAGGCCGCGAGGCCGGAAGGCGCCGCCGGAGGCATCGTCAGCGAGACCACCGTACTCGGCGTCTTGCCCAGCCGGTTGCGAGCCAACACCCGGAAGTCGTACGCCGTACTGGCGGCGAGACCGCCCACCGTGGCCTCGGTCACGTTGCGGTGAAGCTGGACCGCCGACGTCCACGTCCCGGTTCCGGCCAGCCGGCGCTCCACCTCGTAACCCTCCAGGTTCGGCCCGCCGGCGGTCCACGAAACCGTCGCCGACGTCGAGCCCGCGGCCGCGACCGTCACTCCCGCCGGCGCGGCCGGAGCGCTCAGCGCTCCGAGGGACGCCACGTTGGAAGGCGAGGACAGACCGTTCGCGTCGTGCTTCGCGAACACCCGGAACTCGTACTCGCCGCCCGCCTGAAGGCCGCCCACCAGCGCTCCCGTCGAATCGGGGTCCGGCTCCGTCGCGTGCCGGGTCCAGACGGCGGCGCCCTTCTGGCGGTACTCGATGACGAAGCTCGTTTCGTCCGACGACTCGTCCCGCCACACCAGGTGCGCCTGCGTGGTCGACTGCGCGCTCGCGCTCAGGTGCGCCGGCGCGGCCGGGGGCATCGTCAGCACGAAGGGGTCGGAAGGCGTCGTCACGGCGCCGCCCGCGGGCGCGACCTGGAACGAGTAGACGGTGCTCGGTTGAAGACCCGTCACCGCGGCCGACTGGCTGTTCGCCGCCGGCGCCGCGCCGGTCAGCCAGTCGCCGCCCGCCGGCCGGTACTGGACCAGGAAACCCGTCTCGTCCGTCGCGCCGTCGGTCCAGGTGACGTCGACGCTGCTGGAACCCGTGGCCGCGACCATGAGGTTCGTGACGGTCGTGGGCGGTTCGCCGAGACCGCGGAGCCAGACCTCCCGGCTCGGACTGGACATCCCGTTCATGTCGTGATTGGCGAAGACGCGGAAGCCGTAGGTCCCGCCCCGGACGAGTCCGGAGACCGTCATCGATTCCGAGTCCGGCGCCGCCTGCGTTCCGTGCGTGGTCCATGTCGGGGAATCGGCGTCCCGGTACTCGACGACGAAGCCGGTTTCGTCGAACGACTCGTCCGACCAGGAAAGCGCGGCGCCGGTCGCTCCGTCCCCGGCCGCCGTCAGCCCGGTCGGCGCCGCCGGAGGCATGGTCAGGGACACGCCGGCGCTCGCCCTGCTCGCCCGCGCGTTGCGGGAGCTGACGCGCACTTCGTAGGTCCTGCCGCCCCGGAACGGCCCCGCCTCGGCCGACGTGGCGTTCGCCGGCGCTGCGGCGACGGCGGCCCACGCGTCCGCGCCGCGCCGCCGCTCCACGAGAAAGCCCGTCTCGTCGGTCGAGTTGTCGGTCCAGGACACGCTGACCCGGTTCGAGCCGCGGGGGGTCGCGACGACCCCCGAGGGCGCGGCCGGACCGCCGATCTCGTCGAGCAGCGCCTCGTCGCTCGGCGAGGAGAGTCCGTTGGAGTCGTGCTTCGCGTACACCCGGAATCCGTACGCGACGCCCGAGGTCAGCCCGGTGACCGTGATCGTCGTGGCGTTCATGCCGGCTTCCGTTCCCCAGGTCGTCCAGGCCCGGCGCCGGAAGGGCCGGTACTCGATGACGAAGCCGGTCTCGTCGGACGAGTTGTCCGTCCAGGTCAGGGTTGCGCTCGTCGCGCCCGCCTCGATGGCCGCGAGCCCGCTCGGGGCCGCCGGCGGCGTGGTGAGGGTCAACGTCGAGCTCGGAGTCTCGCCGTCCGCGCTCAGGGCGACCGCCCGGAATTCGTAGGCCGTGCTGGCGGTCAGGCCCTCGGCCGTGTACGCGGTCGCGTTCGGGTCGGTCGCGGGTGACGGGGTCCAGGCCGTCGCGCCGGCCAGGCGGTAGTCGACGCGGTAGCCCGTCTCGCCGCTCGCGTTGTCGGTCCAGGTGAGTTCGACGGCGGTCGATCCGCCCGGAACGCCCTGGAGGTCGGTCGGCGCCCTGGGGGGCATGGTCAGCGAGACGGTTGCGCTCGGCGTCGAGCCGTGAGCGTTCTTCGCGACCACCCGGAACTCGTACCGCCTGCCCGCGACGAGCCCCGTGACCGCGGCCGAGGTCGAGTCCGCCGCGGCCGTGGACGCGGTCGTCCAGTGCCTGGCGCCGGCGGGGCGGTACTGGACGTCGAATCCGGTTTCGCTCGTCGACCCGTCCGTCCAGGTCAGGTCCGCGGTCGAGGGGCCGGAGGCGGTCGCCGCCAGCGCCGTCGCCGCCGCCGGAGCGCCGAGGGACTCCAGCACCGCCGCGGCGCTCGGCGAGGACAGCCCGGTTCCGCTTCTCGCGCGGACCCGGAACTCGTAGCTCTCGCCGGCGGTGAGGCCGGTCACGGTGAGCGTCTGAGCGTTGGCGGGCGCCTCGGTTCCCCAGGTCGTCCAGCTCGACTCGCCGGCCCGCCGGTACTCGACCACGAAGCCGGTTTCGTCGCTCGACTCGTCGGTCCAGGCGAGCGCCGCGGCGTTCTGGCCCGCCGGACTGGCGGTCAGGCGGCTCGGCGGCGGCGGCGGCATCGTCAGCGTGGCCACGTTGCTCGGCGACGACAGGCCGTTCGCGTCATGGGCGGCGCGCACCCGGAACTCGATCGTCGCTCCCGCCGCGAGCCCGACGACGTCCGCCGACGTTGCGTCGGCGGGCGCCCGGCCCGTCGCGGACCACTCCGAGCCCGCCGTTCGCGTTTCGACCACGAAGCCGGTCTCGTCGCTCGACTCGTCGGTCCAGGTCACCGTCGCCGAGGTGGATCCCGCGGCGCTTGCCGCCGCCGCCGAGGGAGGCGGCGGCGGCATGGTGATCGTCACGTCGCCGCTCGACTCCCAGTGCAGGTTCTTCCACGCGTCGATGATCCGGGCCCGAACGCGGAACTTGTAGGACGTGCTGGGGGAGAGACCGTCGATCGAGGCCGTCGTGGCGTCCTTCTCGGCCGTCGCTCCCCGCCTGAAGAAGCCCTGCGTGCCGGCCAGCTTGTACTGGACCTGGAACTGCTGCTCCCAGACGGCCCGGTCGGTCCAGGAGATGTCGACGCCGGTCGAGGAGGAGGGCGCGACCCGGACCTCCGTCGGCTCCTGGCTCGACCGGAAGGTGACCATGTTGCTGTTGAGCGAACCGTTCGCGTTGTCGGCGAGCATGCGCAGGTGATAGACGGTGCTCAACTCGACGGTCAGGCCGCCCTCCGGCTTCGCGTCGGGGCCCCCGGCCCGGATGTCGACCCAGTGGCCGTCGTCCTTGCGCACCGACAGGACGAACTGCTCTTCGTCCGACGCGTTGTCCTGCCAGGTGATCCGCATGGTTCCGAGAAAGGGATAGTCGACCGCCAGCTTCGTTACCGGTTTCGGCGGGGAGTTGGCGGGCCGCCTCAGCCTGAACGTGGTCGTGGTCGAGGCGGCGGTCCCGTTCTCGTCGAGCGCCGCGACCCGGAAGGTGTAGGCGCCGTGCCTGAGTCCCGTCACGATCGCCTGCCTGGCCTCGGGGGGATAGATCGCGTAGACGAACGGATCCAGGGAATCTCCGTACGACACCCGGTAGGCGCTCGCCCGGGCCGCCTCCCGCCAGGTGAGCCTGACCTCGGTCGGCCTCCACCTCTCGGCGCGGACCCGCGACGGCCGGCCCGGGAAACTCGAGCCGAAGTCGATCACGATCACGTTGCTCAGCGTCGTGCCGCCGTCGTTCGTCGCTTCCACGCGGAACTGCATGGGGATCCGCTCGGTCGCCGGCTGCTGGTGGCGGCCGCGGCGCCCGGTGGTCGTGAACCGGCTCGCGGACCAGGCGCCTTCCGGCGCGGAGGCCGGCTTCGACCAGAGGCGGAAACCGCCGCTGAACGGCGAGACGGTCCGCCATTCCAGGTCCGCGTGGATCAAGGCGTTCCAGAGGCTGTCGAACCGGAGCAGGCTGCCGGTCAGTTCGATCGCCGGCGGCGGCTCGACGCCGAGATCCAGGACGATCGTCCCGCTCATGGACGACCCGCCCGGTCCGGTGGCCTCGACCCTGAACTCGTGGCGGACGTCGCTCGCCAGGCCGGTCAGGAAGGCTTCGGCGGTGTCGGCGGGCAGGGACTGCGCCACGGTCCAGGACGTGTCGCCGGGGCGCCGGGTCTGCACCCGGAAGCCGGTTTCGTCGGTCGACCGGTCGATCCACCGGAGATGCGCGCTGGAGGAGGTCAGCCTTCGGCCGAAGAGCGGGTCGGGACCCTCCGGCGCCGCCGGCGACGGCGCCGGGACGGTCAGGAGGAAGACCGTTTCGCTGAAGACCGTGCCCGCGGTGTTGACGGCGCCGACCCGGAACTCGTACTCGGTCCGGTGCTCGAGGCCGGTGACGTCGGCCGTCTCGACGTCGGCGCCGACCGTCGTGCCGGAAGTCCAGGTCGTCGAACCCGCCGCCCGGCGCTCGACGGTGAAACCGGTCTCGTTGTGGCTGTTGTCCGTCCAGGTCAGCCGCGCCATCCCGGGACCGGGCGCGGAGGCCGCGAGCCCGGTGGGCTTCGCCGGCGGGCTCGTCCCCGGGGTCGTCACGCTCCAGGTTTCGCTGCGCAACCCGAAGCCCCGCTCGTTCAGCGCGTAGATTCTGAAGTTGTAGCGCGTGCCGGGCTCGAAACCCGTGATCGTCGCGGTCTCGACGTTCGCCCCGAGCGAGGCGGCGTCGAGCCACTCGTCCTCCCCGTCGGTCCGGTACTGGATGAGATGGCTCGCTTCGCGGTTCGTCACGTCGGTCCAGGTGAAGACGATGTCGACGACCGAGCCGTTCAGGGTGGGTTGCCCGGTGAAGTTGCTCGGCGTTCCGGGCGTCAAGTGATCGCTGAGATCGGCCGTCTCGGCCGCGGTCCGTTCGAGCAGCCGCTCCACCTCCTCGCGGTCCGCCGTGCCCATCGCCCGGCCCTGGTACTTCGCCCGCACGTTGGAGTAGTGGTCGATCCGCGTCGGCGAACCTTGGCCGTAGGCCATGATCGTCGTGAAGGCCGGGCTGGCGGAGTCGTAGAGCCCGAAGGCGTAGGGCGCCAGCACGTCGTTCACTTCGTCCAGGGCGGCGACGCCCCCTTCCCCTCCGTTTCTTCCCCGCTCGTGGTACGCGCCGAGGCTGTGGCCGACCTCGTGGGCGGTGAGATGCCACCGCCGGTAGCCGCGGCTGCCGGCGCACGAGATGTTCGTCGTGTGCTGCCCCGAGAAGCCGTAGTCCTCGATCCTCCAGTGGACGGTTCTTCGGCCGTAGGCCTGTCCGCAGTGCCAGATGGCGGCGTTGCCCGCGCCCATCACGTGGACGAAGTCCGCGTTCTCGCGGTCCCGCAATCGCGTGATGTCCCGCGTGCCGTGAGACATGCCGCGGATGGCGAAGCCGGCGCGCGAGGCGATCCAGCGGTCGAAGTCGGCCGGCGTGGCCCCCGAGTGGACCACCCGGTACTCGGCCGCCACGCCGGCCTTGCGGAGCAGGTTCGTCGCGTAGTCGAACTGAATCCGGGCGTCCCTCGCCATGGTGACGTTGGCCGTCGCCAGCGCGGCGCGGACGGGCGGCGTGTAGAGGACGGCGACGTCGATGACGCGCACGTCGTCGGAAACGATCTCGATCTGGGCCGGCGACACGTCGAAGCCGGACAGGGCGCCGGCCACGACGACGGTTTCGTGCGGTTCCGGCAGATCGTCGTCGTGGGGGTCGAACTGGAAGACGGCTTCGCCCGACGCGGCGCCCGCCGGGATGGTCACGGTGAAGTCGGCGACGGCGGCGAAGTCCGTTCCGGACACGGCCGTGCCGCCCGTGACGCTGACGTCGATGGACAGGGCGTCGCCGGCCAGGCCGGCGTCGAGCGTCGCCGTCACCGTGATGTCCGCGGCCGCCGCCGCGTCTTCAGCCACCTCTTCCGGGCTTGCCCGGAGCGAGATCCCGGGCGCCGCGGACTGGGCGAGAGCCGCGGAGGCCGGTTCCGCGGCGCCGTCGGCCCGCGCCGAGGCCGTCCGCGCCGGCGCGGGCGGAGGGGATCTGCCGTCCGGGGCGGCCGAATGCGCGGCGCACCAGGGCTCGTGGGCGCCGGGCTCGATGAGTTCGAGACCGGGAGTTTCCACCTGGACGGCCCGCGCCAGCCAACCGGCCTCGAACACCGCGCCCTCGCCGGACTCGTTCGCGTGAAGCTCGTACGGGGCCTCGCCGGGCGAAGCGAAGATGCCGCTCAGGCCATCGTCCGCCATCGAGAACAGGACGGTTCGCCACTCCGCGCCGGCGGCGTGGCCGGACCACAGGAAGTCGCCGTTCCCGCGGTCCGTGAACTCGCGCAGCTCGGCGCGCACGACGTCGCCGTCCGGCGCCGCGATCAGCAGCGTCTCCGGCGCGTCGCGGAGGACGCCGTGGTCGACCTTCACCTCGAACCGCCGGGGTTGGCTCGCCGAGGCGCCGGCCCGCTGCGCGGCCGTGACGCGGCCGAGGGCGTCGTCGCGGTAGGTCAGGAGTTGCTGGGCGCCGGCCGGAAGGGCGGCCAGGTAGGCC
>JAPVWO010000170.1 GCA_027493375.1 Candidatus Multivorans thiocomprendens
CTTCATCAACCCGACGATGACGATCTACTCCGCCGGCCGCGACGTGATGCGGGCGCGCAACGCCGACTGGCACGCGGACTACACGCTGCCCAGCCTGGCCGAGTTCTACGCCCCCAGCCGCCTGGACCATGGTTCTTACTGGTTCTACTGGACGACCTCGGACGAGGTGGCCTGGAAGAACTTCTACCGCGTCTGGATGCGGTTCCTGAACGAGTACAAGAACCGCGGCGGCCGGGTCACCGTCGGTTCGGATTCGGGGTTCATCTACCAGACCTACGGGTTCGGCACGATCCTCGAACTCGAGATGCTCCAGGAGGCGGGCTTCCATCCGCTCGAGGTGGTCCGTTCGGCGACGATGCACGGCGCGGAGGAACTGGTGAAAGCGAGCGGCGAGGACATCGAGTTCGGGATCGTGCGCGAGGGGATGCTCGCCGACCTCCTGGTCGTGGACGAGAACCCGATCGCCAACCTGAAGGTGCTCTACGGCACCGGCGCCGTCCGGCTGAACGACGACACCGGCCGTCCCGAGCGGGTCGGCGGCGTGCGCTACACGATCAAGGACGGCATCGTCTTCGACGCGAAGCGGTTGCTCGCCGATGTTGCGGATATGGTTGCCGCCGAACGGAAGAAGCCCGGAGCCCGGCCGCAGGCGACGGCGGGAGGAGCGCTGCCCTAGCAACCGAGCGCGGATACGGCCGCCCGAACACACCGAGAACGGGGAGACCCCAGTGAAACAGACACTCATGAAACAAGCAGTCGTCGTCCTGATCGCCGCCGCCCTTCTCGCCGCGCCGCTGTCGGCGGGCTCCGGGACCAAGGTCCACGCCGATGTCGTCTACGGCCACAAGATGGGCATGGCGCTCACCTTCGACGCGATCGTGCCGGCCGAGCAGAACGGCGCGGCCGTCCTGGTCATGGTCAGCGGCGGCTGGTTCTCGCGCTGGTCCGACCCCCACCGGGTTGCGTCCGGCGAGGGCCGCCGGTTCGGCGCGGTCGGCGATCTTCTGGACCGCGGCTACGCCGTGTTCATGGTGCGGCACGGCTCGGCCCCGCTGTTCAAGGTGCCCGAGGCGGTCGCGGACGTGCGCCGCGCCGCGCGCTACATCCGCTTGAACTCCAGCGTCTTCGGCATCGACGCGGACCGGATGGGCGTGTTCGGCGGCAGCGCCGGCGGTCACCTGTCGCTCATGCTCGGCAACGCCTCGGACGGAGGAAACCCCGAGAGCAAGGACCCGATCGAACAGACCGGCAACCGGGTGGCGGCCGTCGTCGCCTACTTCCCGCCGGTCGACCTGCAGGGGATCGCCGGGCCGAACGACCGTTTCCCGGCCCTCGACTTCGATCCCGCCAAGGCCGCCGACATCTCTCCCGTCCTGTTCGTCAGCGAGGACGATCCGCCGACGCTGCTGATCCACGGCGACCGGGACGAGCTCGTGCCGCTCTCCAACAGCGAACGGATCAAGGCCGCCTTCGACGAGGCGAAGGTGACCTCGAATCTGATCGTGATCGAGGGCGCCGCCCACGGCTTCCGCGGCGAGGACGGTCAGCGCGCCTCGAGTGCGCTCGTCGCGTGGTTCAACGAGCACCTTGGGGTGTCGTCCGACTGAGCTCCCGGCGGATGGGCGGTTGAAGAAACTGCCGGAGTAGAGGGGCGGCGGCCTGACGACCGACTTTCGCGACACGTTCCGTTCCCTGGGCCCGGTCGAGCGCCTCGTTGCGCTGGCGCTCGGGGTGGTGTATCCCCACAGCCTGACGCCCGCCCAAACCGCCAGCTTGCTGACGCGTGCCGGGTTCCGGAGGAAGCGGCGGGCGATCGGTCGTCAGGCCTACAGGAACGCGGTCGATGGCCCGGTCGCGGTCGGCGTCGTCCATGAATCGGAGACTTCCGGCAAACTGACGGCGTCCTGGGACTGGTCCACCTGGCTTCTGGTGGAGGCCTTCAAGCAGAAGCGGTTGCTCAGGATCGAAGGGGCGTTTCGCCGTTCCCGGTCACGCTACTGGTTCGACGAGGCCTCCGCCACGATGACGCATCGCTGCCATGCGGTGGCGGGACGATTCGCCGAACTCGACCGGGAGCTGGAGTACCTCCGCCCGGAGGACTGGCGTTGGCTGGTGCGCCCGGGCGGCGCGGCGGTGCTGGCCGAGCTGCCGGCGCGATACAGCGACGCCGCCTTCGAGGGCTGCTTCACCGAGGTCCTGCGGACGGCCGAACCCTGGGCGCCGATTCTCGGTGCATATGCGCGGAGCCCGGCCGACCGCGCGGCTCACGCCGCCAGCGTGGCCTGCATCCACGCGTTCCGGGGCGCCTTCGACGAAGCGCTGGAGGTCTTTGCCGAACTCCCGGGCGAGGCCCGCGCGCGCAAGGAGGCGCGGACCGGCCTGGCCTCCACCCGCGCTTTTCTGGCCATGCTGCGGGGCGACGACGCCGAGGCCGTCCGCTTCATCGACGAAGCCCTCGCGTGCGAGAAGGCGGGCACCCGCAGGCGAAACGTGTTTCCCTTGTGCCTGCCGTTCACGTTTTCCCTGCTTTCGTTGATCAGGGACGACACGCCCGCCAACGCGGCGAAGCTGAAGCACCTGCTGAGCGTCTCCGAGAAGGTCGACTCGAACGACGACTTTCTCATCCTGGTCACCCTCGCGGAAGTCAGTCGGGATGGAAGCGGCGTTGGCTGGGGCCGCCATGTGGGCGACGTCAGCATCGGCCGGCTCTTCTGGGGACTGGCGGCCTGTTGGGACCAGAGCTTTCCCGACCGGAAGGGCGGGGGCCATTTCTCCACATTGCTGCACTTCGGCGCGAAGGCCGCGGGAAACGGGTACCGCTGGCTCTCGACCGAGTGTCTCGATGTGTGCGCGCGGTGGTGGCGCTTCCAGGACCGCCCGGAGAGGGAACTGGCGAAGCTGGTGGGACTCGGCGGCCCCGGCGTTCCGTCCACCCTCGCGGAGTTCGTCGCGTCGGCCCGCGAGGAACTTGGCACGACCCCGCTGGCTTCCCTCGTGGTCCCGGTTCCGGAATGGGAAAGGAAGCTCCGCGGGATCGAGCAGGTTGCCCACGAAGCGGGGGCGAAGCGCCGCAGCCGCAAGAAGCCCGCCAGTTCCGGCCAACGGCGTCTGGCCTGGTTTCTGGAGGAGGACAGGTACGGAGACGTCGCCGCGTCGGCGAAGGAGCAGCGCCAGTCCAGGAGCGGTTCCTGGAGCAAGGGGCGAGTTGTGGCGCTCAGGCGGCTCAAGGCGGAGGCGGGGACGCTGGACTTTCTCGCCGACCAGGATCGGCGAGTCGCGAAGGGAGTCGTCGAGCGCGCCCAGGGCTGGGGAGGCCGTTCCGAGTGCCGCCTCGGCCCCTCGGGACTGTTTGAACTGGCGGGGCACCCCTATGTCTTCAATCAGGCGGGCGACCGGATCGAGGTCGCGCGCCGCGATCCGGAGCTTCTGCTGGAGGAAGAGAACGGCATGCTCCGGTTGAGGATCGATCCCCATGCCAGCTCGGCCGTCGCGGGCGGTTATCGCGTCAGGTGGACCGGCGATGGCCGGCTCGACGTGACCCGCTTCACCGCGGAGCACGATTCGCTCTGCCGGGAGATACCGGCTCAGGGTGTCTCGTTGCCCATCGAGGCCAGAGAGCGCCTTGTGGGCGCCATCTCGACTCTCGCCGGGGAGATCCACGTGCAAGGGGGCGTGGAGGGCATGGGGCGGGCCGTGCCGACGGTGGAGGCGGACCCGCGCCCCTTGGTGCGGCTGGCGCCGCGCGGGCCGGGTCTGGCGGTGACCTTGCAGGTCGAGCCCGTTCCGGGCGCCGGCATCTACCGCGAGCCGGGTTCGGGCGGAGCGACAGCTTTGGCGACCGTCGATGGCGCGGCCGTTCAGGCGCTGCGCGACCTCGATGCGGAGACCGCCGCGGCGCGCGAGTTGATCGGGGCCTGTCCCGCCTTGTCCACGCTCGGACCGGATGCGTCGCTCACGCTCGAGGATCCGTCTCAGTGCCTGGAGCTGGTCGACCAGCTCGACGCCGCCGGCGCGCGCTGTCTGTGGCCGAAGGGCCAGCCCTTCAAGGTGGTGGCGCGGGCGGACGCGTCGTCGCTGCGGCTCTCGGTCAGGTCGGCGGCGGACTGGTTCAGCGTCTCGGGCGCTCTGGACATCGATGCCGACCGCGCCATCGAGCTGCGGGCGCTGTTCGAGAGGATCGATCGGGACCCGTCCTCGCGCTTCGTGCCGCTCGGAAACGGCGAGTTCGTCTCCCTTTCCGCGTCGTTCCGGCGTCAGTTGGCCGAGCTGCGCGGCGTATCGGAGTTCCGCGGCAAGAAGGGGGTCCGCCTCCATGGCTTGACCGCGCAGGCCATGAAGGATCTCTTCGACGGCGCGCGACTGGATGCCGACGAGGCGTGGCGCCGGCAGCGCGAGCGGTTCGAGGAGGCTCGGTCCTTCGAGCCTCGCCTGCCCGGCACCCTGCAAGCCGAACTGCGTCCCTATCAGGAAGAGGGCTTTCGCTGGCTGGCGCGGCTCGGCCGCGTGGGAGCCGGCGCCTGCCTCGCCGACGACATGGGGCTGGGCAAGACGGTGCAGGCGCTCGCGCTGCTGCTCGACCGCTCGGCGGCTGGGCCCGCGCTGGTCGTCGCTCCGACGTCGGTCGTCGCCAACTGGCTCGACGAGGCGCGCCGCTTCGCCCCGACGCTGAACGCGTGGGCCTACGCCGGACCGGCCGCCTCGCGCGCGGATCGTCTGGAGGGCGTGGGGCCGTTCGACGTCGTGGTCGCCACCTACGGACTGCTCCACAACGACGTCGACGCCTTGTCCGGGATCGAGTGGAGCGCCTGCGTTCTCGACGAGGCCCAGGCGATCAAGAACCCGGCGACCAAGCGGGCCATGGCCGCCCGCAAGCTCAAGGCCGATCTCCGGGTCGTGACCACGGGCACGCCGATCCAGAACAACCTGATCGACCTGTACTCCCTCTTCAGCTTTCTCAATCCGGGGATGCTCGGATCGCGGAAGCGCTTCAGCGAGAACTTCGCCCTGCCGATCGGGCGGGACGGCGATCCGGCCGCCCGCGCGCGGCTGCGCCGGATGATCTCGCCCTTCGTGTTGCGGCGGGTCAAGGCCGAGGTGCTCGACGACCTGCCTCCGCGCACCGAGGTCACCCTCCACGTCGAGATGTCCGCCGAGGAGGCGGCACTCTACGAGGCGCTGAGGCAACGGGCCGTTGACGACCTGGAAGCGCTGGCGGAGGAACTTCCGGCGGCCGGCGCCGGGGCGGAGGCCGGGCAGCGCCGCTTGCAGGTTCTGGCTCATCTCACGCGGCTGCGGCTCGCTTGCTGCAATCCGAAGCTGGTCCATCCGGAGGGTCCGCCCAGTTCCAAGATGCGGACGTTCGCCGCCACTCTCGACGAGTTGCGCCAGAGTCGGCACAGAGTTCTCGTCTTCTCCCAGTTCGTGCGCCACCTCAAGTTGATCGAGGAGCACCTGACGGACTCCGGAATCCCGTACCAGTACCTCGATGGTTCGACGCCGGCGAAAGCTCGCGCCGAGCGCGTCGCCGCCTTCCAGGCCGGCGAGGGCGACGCCTTCCTGATCTCGCTCAAGGCGGGCGGCACGGGGCTCAACTTGACGGCGGCGGACTACGTGATCCACATGGACCCGTGGTGGAATCCGGCCGCGGAGGATCAGGCCTCGGACCGCGCGCACCGCATCGGCCAGACCCGCCCCGTCACGATCTACCGGCTGGTCACCAAGGGGACGATCGAGGAGCGGATCGTCGATTTGCATCGCCACAAGCGCGAGCTCGCCGACCGGCTCCTTGAGGGCGCTGACGCCTCGTCTCGACTGAGCACCGAGGAGTTGCTGGACCTGCTCCGGCTGGCGGACTAGGCTGCCTCCGCCGCGCCCATCGCGGATGAAGCGTCGAGGGATGGCCGTGCCGAATCGACTTCTCGCGCGCCGACGCCTGGTCGATCGGCGTCCAGCGGCAGCATCACTTCGATCAGCGTCCTTGTCGTCCGCGCCTCCGTCGTCACGGCGTCTCTTCTCGGGCCCTGACGATGCAGCGCACCTGGCTGGCCGACACCTTGAACTCCAGGTCCGGGTGACCGCCTTCGCACAGCGAACGCCGCGCGGCGGGTATGCCGAATCCGAATCTCTGGACGAGTCCCAGCACGCGCATCGCCTCCGCCACGTTCGGATTGCGGTAGTCGACCAGACCCGCGTCGCCGAAATTGTCCGCCGTGAGCGCTCCGTAGGGGCCGCCGGGGCTGGCGATCTCGACCCGGTCGTCGAACCAGTAGGCGTGGACCGGCGCGGTGGAGTCCTGGTAGGTCCGGTGCATCACGGCGTTGCGGACGAGTTGACCCAAGGCGTCCAGCGGATAGGTGGAGCGCCGGATTTCCACCGGGCCGGAGAGGAAATCGACCGCCACGCGGTTGTGAGCGGCGAACTTCTCGTCCAGCCGACCGACGACCCGGGCGAGCGGGCCGCGGCAGGCCTCCGCGTCGGCCACCGGATCACCGTACTCCGTTCCTTCGACCCGCAGGAACTGGGCGTAGGCGCCGGGCAGGAACTCGTGAGGCTCTCGCCCCAGCACCAGAACGCCGGCCACGGTCGGGACCGGATCGTCCACGGAGACGATCATCTTGGCGGCGGCGAGCCTCTCCTCGGTCGTGCGCTCGTTGGCGGCAAGCGCCTCCGGTTCGAGCGCGTTGGGAAGGTACTCCTCGTCGAAGCGGACAAGGCTCAGGTCCGCGAGGCCGGCGGTCGGTAGCGGGCGCGTGTCGAAGTGGGAGTCGCGGTACCTCCGCTTCTCGTTCAGAACCCGCTCGTCCTGGGGACTCGCCACCGTCCGCCGCGGTCCCGTTCGCGTCCAGATCCGGCCGCGATAACGCACGGGAGGCGAGTCGGAGGGCCACACCGTCACGACCGCGATGCGCCGCCCAAGGAGTGTCCGTGCCGCTACGGTCAAAGTGGGTGGAGGCAGGACGTTGCCGTCCGTCTTGATGTCCGACAGTTGCAGGAGAAGCTCGTCCCCGACGTCGAGACCAACAGGCACGCCACTGTCGCCGGCGCCGATGAAGACGACTCCCGGCTTGCCGTGATCCGGCAGGTCGTTGGCGAAGGCGCAAACGGCCTCCCGGATGCGGGTCGGTGCATCGCCGCGCAGGGACTCCTTCCGCTCGACCAGGTCGGACTCCAGGTCCGCCATCATCGCTTCGAGTTCGGCCGCGGAGTAGCCGGTCGTTCCCAGCGGTGCGCGGCCCGGCCGCCCTTCGGCCCGTCGTTTTGTTGCAGTCACGGCTTGCCGGCGGCCCCCCGGACCGCTGCCGTACTCTCGATCATCTCGTCTCTCGTCGGCATCCTCGCGCGAACGACTCTATGCCGGCTCTCGTCCGCTTCGCGGTCCGCGAAGCGTTCCAGGTAGTCCTTCAGGCCGATCAGGGCGGCGGCGTCCGGCTCGTTCGCGGCAACGGCGACCGGGCGGGCATCGGCCGGCCGGGGCCGGAAGCCGTCTGGAACGCTGGGCGATGCGTTCAAGGCGGGTACCAGTCGTACTCGTACGCGGTCAGGTCGTCGGCGAACTCGCGGTCGACGTCCAGTTCCTCAAGCGTGTCGACGTACTCCTGTCTTTCCTGTGTTTCCTGTCGTGCCAGGTCGGCGAGTTCCCGTTCGGTGAACGCTCCGGCGAGTTCCCGTTCGGCGCAAGCCGTGCATTGAAGCCCGCGCGGGGATCCCGGCGACTTCGGGCCGTCGCACACCGGGCACGTCGTATCCATCGCTCAGGAACGCTAGCAGCGTCCGCAGCCCTCAGGCTGCGCTGTCGCGCAGGGAACAGGCTGGGAGTTGTCGAGGCGTCTCCAGTCGGGATGACCCACTTCTACGGACTCTTCGAGTCGATGTACGAAGGTCACGACGTACAGCCCTGGCCGGCCGAGATGAACTACATGGACGAGCAGTTC
>JAPVWO010000171.1 GCA_027493375.1 Candidatus Multivorans thiocomprendens
CAGGCCGTTCTTCAGCGCGTTGCTGCGGAAGATGTCGGCGAAGGAGGTGCTGATGACCGCGCGGAAGCCGTAGCCGACGAGGGCCCAGGGCGCGTGCTCGCGGGAGCTGCCGCAGCCGAAGTTGTCGCCAGCGAGCAGGATTCTGGCCTCGCCGTGCTCGGCACGGTTCAGCACGAAGTCGGCGATCGGCTGGCCTTCCGGGTCTCCGTCCCGGTAGCGCCAGCGGCAGAAGAGGCCCGAGGCGAGGCCGCTGCGGTCCGTGACCTTCAGGTAGGACGCCGGGATGATCTGGTCGGTGTCGACGTTCTGGATCGGCAGCGGCGCCATCGTGCCGGTGAAGCGGGTGAAGCTCGTGCTCACGACAGGACCTCCCGCACGTCGGTGACCCGACCCGTAATGGCGGATGCTGCCGCGGTCAAGGGACTGGCCAGGAACGTGCGGCCGCCGGCGCCCTGGCGGCCCTCGAAGTTGCGGTTCGAGGTGCTGACGGCGTACTGGCCGGGCGCGAGCTGGTCGCCGTTCATCGCCAGGCACATGGAGCAGCCGGCTTCGCGCCACTCGGCGCCGGCGTCGACGAAGACCTGGGCGAGCCCGTCGCGTTCGGCCTGCCGCTTGACGGCGTCGGAGCCGGGCACGATGAGCACCCGCAAGCCGTCGGCGACCTTGCGGCCCCGCAGCACGTTCGCCGCGGCCAGGAGATCGCTGTAGCGCGAGTTCGTGCAGCTTCCGACGAAGACGACGTCGATCGGCTTGCCCTGAAGCCGCTGGCCGGGTTCGAGGGCCATGTAGTCGAGCGCCTTGTGGAAGGAGGCCCGCTTCTCGGGCTCGATGGCGTCGTCTTCCGGAACCGCTCCCGCGATCGGGATCGCCATGCCGGGGTTCGTGCCGTACGTGACCATCGGCTCGAGCGCGGAACCGTCGAGAGTCGTGGTCCGGTCGCAGGCCGCCCCCTCGTCCGTGGGCAGCGACCGCCAGTCGTCGAGTGCCGCCTCCCAGGCGTCGCCCGCGGGCGCCATCGGGCGGCCTTCCAGATACGCGAAGGTGACGTCGTCGGGGGCGATCAGGCCGGCGCGGGCGCCCCCTTCGATCGACATGTTGCAGACCGTCATCCGGCCCTCCATGTCCAGCGCGCGGATCGCTGTGCCGGTGTACTCGAAGACGTGGCCGGTGCCGCCGCCGATGCCGAGCCGGGCGATCACCGCCAGGATGATGTCCTTGGCGACCACGCCCTCCTGCAGGCGGCCGTCGACGCGCACCTCGTAGGTCTTCGGCCGGTGCTGGAGCAGGCACTGCGTGGCGAGCACGTGGCCGACCTCGCTGGTGCCGATGCCGAAAGCCAGCGCCCCGACCGCGCCGTGGGTGCTGGTATGGCTGTCGCCGCAGACGACCGTCATTCCGGGCTGGGTGGCGCCGAGCTCGGGGCCGATCACGTGGACGATGCCGCGGCGCTCGTCGCCCATCGCGTAGAGCGGGATGCCGTGCCGCTCGCAGTTCGCCAGCAAACGGTCGAGTTGCGCCGAGCCCTCCGGGTCGAGCACACGAAGCCGCGCGTCGTCGATCGAAGGATCGGTCGGTGTCGAGTGGTCCATCGTCGCCAGCGTCAGATCGGGCCGCCGCACCGGGAGTCCCCGTTCGGCCAGCTCGGTGAACGCCTGCGGCGAAGTCACTTCGTGCACCAGGTGCAGGTCGACGTAGAGAGTCGCGGGCAGGCCCTCGGCCTCGGCGGTGACGCCTTCCGGGGGGACGACGTGGCGCCGCCAGATCTTCTCGAACAGGGTCCTCGGTCGACTCATGCGTCCACCGGCTGCGGTCGCGAGACTCGAAGCGTGGCGGGCCCTCCCTCGCCGGCCGTGTACTTCGTGCCGATCGCGGCGAGCATCCGGTTGAGCGCCGCCAGGTACGCCTTGGCGGAGGCGACGATGACGTCCGTGTCGGCGCCGTAGCCGCCGAAAACGCGTCCCTTGCCGCGGCCGGACGCGGGACTCTTGATCCGCACCGTGACCTCGCCCATTGCGTCGATGCCTTCGGTGACGCTGTGGACGTTGTACTCGAGCAGGGTGTTCTCTGCCTCGACCACGGCGTCGATGGCCCGGAAGGTCGCGTCGACGGGTCCCGTGCCGACGCCGGGCGAGACGTACTCGTGACCGTTCGGACCGCACAGGCGGGCGGTCGCGGTCGGCATGCCGGGTCGGCCGCAGGAGATCTGCAGGTCGGTCAGGGTGAAGATCTCCGTCGGCGCCAGGATCTCCTGGTTCGCCAGCGCCTGCAGGTCGGCATCGGTGATGTCCTTCTTCTGGTCGGCGAGCTGCTTGAAGCGGCGGAAGGCTTCGCCGAGTTCTTCCCGGTTCAGTTCGAAGCCGAGTTCCTCCATGCGCATCCGGAGCGCGTGCTTGCCGGAGTGCTTGCCGAGTACCAGCCTGCTCTGGGTCAGGCCGACCGTCTGGGGGGTCATGATCTCGTACGTGCGCTGATCCTGGAGCATGCCGTGCTGGTGGATGCCCGCCTCGTGAGCGAAGGCGTTCTCGCCGACGATCGCCTTGTTCCGGGGCACCGCGATGCCGGTGTAGTGGGCGACCAGGCGGCTGGTCCGCACCAGTTCCGTCGTGTTCAGGCGCGTGCCGACGCCGTAGACCCTGGGCCGGGTATGGAGCGCCATGACGACCTCTTCGAGCGACGTGTTGCCGGCGCGCTCGCCGATGCCGTTGATCGTCACCTCGACCTGGCGTACGCCGGCCTCGATCGCGGCCAGCGTGTTGGCGGTGGCGCAACCGAGATCGTCGTGGCAGTGCGCGGACCAGATGACGTCTTCGGCGCCTTCGGTGTGCTCCATCAGGTAGCGGAAGAGGTCGCCGTACTCGACCGGCATGTCGTAGCCGACCGTGTCCGGGATGTTCAGGGTCGTGGCGCCTTCCCTGACGGCGAGCGAGAGCACCTCGACCAGGAAGTCCGGATCGGAGCGGCTGCCGTCCTCGGGACTGAACTCGATGTCGTCGCAGAGCGACCGGGCGTGAGCCACCATGTGGCCGACCTGGCTGAGCACCTGCTCCCGGGTCATGCCCAGCTTGCGCTCCATGTGGAGGTCGGAAGTCGCGATGAAGGCGTGGATGCGCGGCTTCGCGGCCTCCCTGACGCCTTCCCACGCCTTGTCGATGTCCTCGCGCCAGCAGCGGGCGAGGCCCGCGACCACGGGGCCGTTCGCCTTGCCGACCTCACGCGCGATCCGCCGCACCCCCTCGAGATCGTCGGGGCTGGCGGCGGGGAAGCCCGCCTCGACGATGTCGACGCCGAGCACGGCAAGCTGGCGGGCCACCTCCAGCTTCTCGGCGCTCGTCATCGTCGCGCCAGGCGATTGCTCGCCGTCGCGCAGCGTAGTGTCGAAGATCCGGACCCAGTCTCCGTTCTTGGCCTGTCCTGCCATCGCTACACCTCCTTGGCGTCCAGGAACGGCATCATCCGACGCAGTTCCCGGCCGACCTCCTCGATCGGGTGGCTCCGCTCCCGCTGCCTTCGGGGATCGAAGCGCGGCCGGCCGTTCCTGTTCTCGGCGATCCAGTCGCGGGCGTAGGTCCCGTCCTGGATGTCGCTCAGGATCCTGTCCATCACCGCCCGCACGTCCTCCGTGATCATCTGATCGCCGGCGTGGTAGCCGCCGTGCTCGGCCGTGTCGGAGACGCTGTACCACATGTAACCGAGCCCGCCCTCGTACATCAGGTCGACGATCAGCTTCAGCTCGTGCAGGCATTCGAAGTACGCGACCTCCGGCTGGTAGCCGGCGGCGACGAGCTTCTCGAAACCGGCGCGGACCAGGGCGGAGGCGCCGCCGCAGAGGACGATCTGCTCGCCGAACAGGTCGGTCTCCGTCTCCTCGGCGAAGGTCGTCTCAATCACTCCGGCGCGGGTGCAGCCGATTCCCTTCGCGTAGGCGAGGGCATCGGCCAGGGCGCCTCCGGTGGCGTCGTTCTCGACGGCGACCAGACCCGGCGTGCCGGCGCCCTCCGTGAACACCTCCCGCACCCTGTGCCCCGGCGCCTTCGGCGCGACCAGGGATACGTCGACTTCCTCCGGTGCTCCGATCTCGCCGTAGCGGACGTTGAACCCGTGCGCGAACATCAGGCTGTTCCCCGGCTCGAGGTTCGGGGCGATGTCCTGCTCGTAGAGCTCGGCCTGCACCGTGTCGGGCGCCAGGATCATGATCATCTGCGCCCGCGCGGCCGCGGCCGCGTTGGCGAGCACCTCGAGTCCGTCGGCCTCCGCCTTCGCCGCGCTGCCGCTGCCCTCGCGCAGTCCGACCACGACATTCACGCCGCTGTCGCGCAGGTTCAGGGCGTGGGCGTGGCCCTGGCTGCCGTAGCCGATGACGGCGACGGTGCGGCCGTCGAGCCGGGAGAGGTCCGCGTCGTCGTCGTAGTAGAGCTTCGCCATCTGGTTGGGTTCCTCGTCTGGTGATTCGAGCGGAGCCGCTCAGAGCACGTTGCGGCGCGCCGCGGCGCGGCTGCGGTTGGGCTTGAAGCCCTCGTCCTTCAGGGTGTGGCCGCCGCGGCCCAGCGCGATCATGCCGGTGCGCACCATCTCGACGATGCCGAACGGACGCACGAGTTCGGTGAAGTTCTCGAGTTTCTCTTCCTCGCCGGTGATCTCGACCACCAGGCTCTCGGCGGAGACGTCGATGATCCGGGCCCGGAAGATGTCGCAGAGCTGGATCACCTCCCGCCGGTTGTCCGAGGTCGCCCGGACCTTGACCAGAGCCATCTCCCTCACCACGGAGGGCTGGCTGTGGAGGTGGTCGACGTGGACGACGTCGACCAGCTTGTACAGGTTCTTGACCAGGCGGTCCGCTTCCGCGCTGTCCGACTCCATGACGATCGTCATCCGGGACATGTCGTCGCGCTGAGTGCGGCCGACGGACAGGCTGTCGATGTTGAAGCTGCGCCGCCGGAACAGGTTCGCCACGCGGGCCAGGACCCCGGGGCGATTCTCGACCAGCGCGGCCAGGATGTGTTTCGCCATTTCGCGTTCCTCGGGAACCGGCCGACCTCAGACCCCGAACCGGGACCCCAGGGCCGCGGCGGCGGCCTCGGGTTCAGGCGCCTCCGCTTTCGCCTCTGCCGCCCGTTCCCGCTGCTGCCGCTCGAACTCCGCCGGGGTGGGCCGGCGGATCATGTCGTCGAGGTCGGCGCCCGCCGGCACCATGGGGAAGACGATCTCCTCCTTCTCGACGACGAAGTCGATCAGGGTCGGCCCGGCCGTCTGCGCGCGCGAGGCGTTGACCGCTTCCTCGATCTGGCCGCGCTCGGTGACGCGGACGGTCGGGATGCCGTAGGCCTCCGCGAGCTTGCAGAAGTCCGGGTTGACCATGGGCGTCTGGTTGTAGCGCTCCTCGTAGAAGAACTCCTGCCACTGGCGGACCATGCCGAGGAAGCCGTTGTTGATGATCGCGATGTGGACGTTGACCCGCTCCTGGACCGCGGTGGCGAGTTCCATCATCGTCATCTGGAAGCCGCCGTCGCCAACGATGGCCCACACTTCCTGGTCGGGGCGGGACATCTTGGCGCCGATCGCCGCCGGCAGGCCGAAGCCCATCGTGCCCAGGCCGCCGCTGGTGATCAGGCTGTGCGGCCGTTCGTGCTGGTAGTACTGGGCCTCCCACATCTGGTGCTGGCCGACATCAGTGACGGTGATGGCGCCGCCCGCCGTGAACTCGAACAGGTCGCGGATGACCTGGGCGCCGAGCAGCTTGCCTTCGGGCACCGCCGGGTGCTGGGGCGCCTCGGCCGGCCGCACGATCTCGCGCAGCTCGGAGTCGGCCCGCCACTCGGCGATGCGGTCGAACCAGGCTTCGTTCGGCCGTCGTTCGACGCGGTCGAGCAACTGCCGCAGGACCTCGCCGAGGTCGCCGACGATGCCCACGTCGACCGTCACGTTCTTGTTGATCTCGGAGGGGTCGATGTCGACGTGGATCTTGCGCGAGTCCCGGGCGTAGGTCGCCAGGTTGCCGGTCACCCGGTCGTCGAAACGCATGCCCAGGGCGATCAGCAGGTCGGCCTGCTGGATGGCGTGGTTCACCTCGGCGCCGCCGTGCATTCCCATCATTCCCAGGCAGAGCGGGTGATGTTCGGAGATCGCGCCCTTGCCGAGCAGCGTCAGGGCGATCGGAATCTGCGCCTTCTCGGCCAGTTGCGCGAGTTCACGGTTGGCGCCCGCCATCGAGATGCCGTGGCCGGCCAGGATGATCGGGCGTTTCGAATCGCGGATCAGCTCCAGGGCGGCGGCGACCTGGCGCGCTCTCGCCGTCTTCGGCGGGCTGTAGCCGGCGAGTTGAATCGGCTCCGTCGGGTAGACGAACTCGGCTTCCTGGATCTGGACGTCCTTCGGGATGTCGACCAGCACCGGTCCGGGCCGCCCGGTGCGGGCGATGTGAAACGCCTCGCGCATGACCTCGGGCAGTTCGTCGATGCTCGTCACCAGGTAGTTGTGCTTGGTGATCGGGAGGGTGATGCCGGTGACGTCCGTCTCCTGGAAGGCGTCGCTGCCGATGGCGCCGGTGGGAACCTGTCCCGTGATGCAGACGATGGGAGACGAGTCCATCATCGCCGTGGCGATGCCGGTGACGAGGTTCGTCGCGCCGGGGCCGCTGGTCGCCATCGCCACGCCGACCTTGCCGGTGGCGCGGGCGTAGCCGTCGGCCATGTGCGACGCGCCCTGTTCGTGGCGGGTCAGCACGTGGTGGAGCTGCGGGTACCTGGTCAGCGCGTCGTAGGTCGGCAGGATGGCCCCGCCCGGATAGCCGAAGACGATGTCGACCCCTTCGTGCAGCAGGCACTCGCACACGATCTCGGCGCCGGTCAGCACGACCGCGTCGGCGCCCCCGTCCCCATTCCGCGGGTTCACTGCCTCTCGGTTCGTTGCGGCGTTTTCGTCGCTCATCTCGGCCTCCTCGCTCAGCCGGCCAGGGGCTTCGCGGCCTCCTGCAGCCGGGGTACCTGGGTGAGCCAGTTGTGGCGGTCGGGAATCCGGCCCTCGACCAGCCCGAAGAACTCCTCCTGGAGGTGGTGCGTGATCTTGCCGCGCGTGCCGCTGCCGATCGGGATCCGGTCCACGGAGCGAACCGGACTCACTTCGGCCGCGGTGCCGGTCATGAAGAGCTCATCGGCGAGATAGAGCTCTTCGCGGGCGATCGGCTGGAAGCGGACGTCGTACTTCAGGTCGCGGGCGATCGTGATGACAGAGTCCCTGGTGATGCCGCCCAGGATCGAGTTGTAGAGCGGCGGCGTGTGGATCACGCCGTCCCTGATCAGGAACAGGTTCTCGCCGGCGCCCTCGCAGACCAGACCGCGGTCGTCGAGCATGATGCCCTCGGCGTAGCCGTGCTCGCGCGCTTCGATGGAGACGAACTGGTTCGTCACGTACTGCCCGCTGATCTTGCCCAGCGGCACGGCCGTGTTCGAGTTGAAGCGCCGCCAGGAGCTGATCGCGGCGTCCACGCCCTGTTCGATCGCCTCCTCGCCGAGGTAGCGCCCCCAGCGCACCGCGTAGATGGCAAGCCTGGAACTGCAGGAGGTCGGGTTGAGGCCCATCTCCTCGTTGCCGCGGTAGATCAGCGGCCGGATGTAGCACGACTCGAGACGGTTGCGGGCCACCGCCTCGATGCACAGCTCCTCGACCTGGTCCCGCGTGTAGCCGGGGTCCATGCGCATGATCCGGCAACTGTCGAACAGGCGCTGGACGTGGGGGCCGAGGCGGAAGACCGCCGTCGTCTCTCCCGTGTCGTAGGCGCGAATGCCCTCGAACACCGACGAGCCGTAGTGCAGGCCGTGGGTGGTGAGGTGGACGGTCGCCTCGTCCCAGGGTTTCCACTGGTCGTCGATCCAGATCCACTCCGATCGTTCTATGGGCATGCGGTTGCTCCACTGGCGCGGAACCAAAAAAGCCCCCAGGCGTTGCTGGGGGCTTGAAGTCGCTCAGTTTCCTGTTGGTGCGCCTAGTTAGCCCCCTGGGTCACAAGGACCAGGACCAGAATCAGCAACAGAAGGACGGCGGGGGTAGCCATGGCGTGAAGGACTCCGTTGATCTACCGGACGGCAGGTCGTGCGGGGGAGCGTAGGAGAGGACGGGAGCGGCTGTCAAGCGTCGATGCCGCGAAACCCGGCACCGGAACCGACACAACGCTCTGATTCGGCGGTATAGTCGAGCGTTTACGTGCGCGTTTCGTGACCTTACGTGAAGCTGTTTCCACGCCTCGAGTTCCATCGCACCGGGATCGGCCTCCTCCCCGATCCCCACGACCCGGAGCCCGGCTCGGCCGTCCATCTGGCCGGGGTGGCCGGGTCGAAGCGGCCGCTCACGTTCTGCAGTTGTTCCACGGGCCGCCGGAGCGGATGCCGTCACCTCAAGCAGCTCGAGGGTCAGATCCGGGAGCTCCACCAGGTCGCGGGAGGTAGCTGGTTCGACCTCTTCGCTCACAGCGGCTGGTTCCGGCTGGCCCAGACTCTGTTCGAGGAGCGTCTCCCGGCGGCTTCGGAGTGCCTGGTGCTGCGGGAAACGCCCGACGATCCGATTCGCCTGTTCGGTCCAGGCGGCGTGGAGGTCCTTCGCTACCTCGAGCAGGCGCCGGCAACGGTTCGTTTCCTGGAACGGATCGGGAAGCTCTCGGGCGGCGTGTCGACCGCGGATCGGTCGGGTTTGCTGGAGCGGCTGTCGACCTTCATGCGGACGCCCGAGGAACAGCATCTGAACAAGGCCGGAATGCAGACGAACCGGCAGTTCTTCGAGGGCAGTCTCTGGTTCCGCGTCGCCTACCACGCCCTGAGGGAGTACGGCGACATTCGGGGTCGGCTCGGCGGTCCCGGCACGATCGGGGCCTCGATCCGGCTCGAGCCGTTGATCGAACTCAGGACCGGCACCTTCTTCCTGGCGGTCCGTGGGAAGGCGGCCGGGCCGGTCCTGCTTCAGATTGCCGTTCCGCGTGGCCGGGTGGACGCGGCGCTGGCCTTCCTCGCGGAAACGGGGCAGACCTCGGCTGTTCCCCTGTCGGCCGCGGATCTCCTCTACGTCGGCCCCGACACCAGGATCGAGGAGGAGCACAAGCTTGAGATACTGCGCCTGGCCGCGGAGGGGGAGGACGTCCTCGACGAGAAGCGGCGCGAGCGCTTCCAGTATGGCGAGCTGGTCTTTCTCGAGGAGTTGGGGGCGCTCGTCCGGCGCTCGGACCGCGGCGAGGGCGGCTGGCGCGAGCCCGCCGCCATCGATCTCTTGCCGGCGCGGGTGCCGACCTTCCGGACCGTGCCGCCGATCGAGGAACCCGAGCCGGTGCTGACCGAGAATCCGCTCGCGGCCGCCGGGATTCTGACGGAATTCGACTACATCGAGATCGAGCCGGACGGGGACGAGTCGCTTTCGATCCGCTATGGCTTCGGCGACAGCGACGTGAGCCTCGGGGAGTTGCTGGCAGCGAAGGGCGCCGGCCTGCCGTACCTCGAGACCGCGTCGGGCTGGATCGATCTCAACGCGCCGGCGCTCAGGAACCTCGGATCGCTGCCCGCGCGGGCGAGAGCGCGTGCCGGAGGCGCCGGCGGCAACGGCAGCTCCGGCAGTCTCCGTCTCTCATCGGCCGAGTTGCTGCGGCTGCAGGCCTCGAGTACGGCGCCGGTCCGTGTCGAGGGCGAAGGAAGCCGGCATGATTTCCTGCGCCGCTTCCTGGACCTCCGGCCGGCAGATTCGATGGTGAGTCCTTCGGGGCTTACGAGCGTCCTGCGTCCTTACCAGAAGCTCGGTGTCGAGTGGCTGAAGTTCCTGTACGAGAACGATCTCGCGGGTCTTCTGTGCGACGACATGGGCCTGGGGAAGACGCACCAGGCGATGGCCCTGATGGTCATCCTGCGGGAGCAACTGGGGGTCGACGAGCCGTTTCTCGTCGTCTGTCCCCGCACCGTCATCAGCCACTGGCGCAACAAGCTCCGGGAGTACGCGCCGGGATTGAGTCCGGCCTACTACCACGGACCGCAACGCGACCTCGGAGAATCGCTCGCCCATGGCGACGTGGTCCTCACGTCCTATGGGGTGATGCGGAATGACGTCGAGCGGTTCGGCGAACGGCGCTGGGGCCTCATCGTGTTCGACGAGGTGCAGCAGATCAAGAACCGCAGCACCCAGGGCTACCGTGCCGCCGTTGCGCTCAGGACCCGGATGAAACTGGGGTTGACCGGCACGCCGATCGAGAACTCGCTCACCGAGTTGAAGGGCCTGTTCGATCTCGTGCTGCCGGGCTATCTGGGCGGCGACGACACGTATCTCGATGTCCTCGGGACGAACGAACTCGATGCCGACTCCTGGTACGCGGTGAACCTGCGGCGTCTGACCGCTCCCTTCGTGCTCCGCCGGGTGAAAACCGCCGTGCTGGACGAGCTGCCGGAGAAGATCGAGGACGTGCGCACCTGCCGCCTGAGCGCCGAGCAGTTCGACCTGTACCGCCGGACGATCGAAACGAAGGGCGTGACGCTGATGAACGCGTTGCGGAGCGAGCGGGGCGCCCTTCCCTACATCCACATCTTCGCGCTGCTGAACATGCTGAAGCAGATCTGCGATCATCCCGCGCTGGCGGTCGGCGATCTCGACCGCTACGAGAACTACGAATCGGGCAAATGGGACCTGTGCAAGGAGCTGCTCGAGGAGAGCTTCGACAGTGGCCAGAAGGTTGTCGTTTTCAGCCAGTACCTGGGCATGATCGGCATCCTGGAGCGCCACCTGACCAAGCTCGGCATCGAGTTCGTCACGCTGACGGGCTCGACCCGCGAGCGCGGCAAGGTCGTCGACCGCTTCAACAACGACGACGACTGCCGCGTCTTTCTGGGCAGCCTGAAGGCGGGCGGCACCGGCATCGACCTGGTCGGCGGTTCGGTCGTCATCCACTACGACCGCTGGTGGAACGCGGCTCGCGAGGACCAGGCGACGGACCGGTTGTATCGAATCGGCCAGAAGCGGGCGGTCCACGTCTTCAAGCTGATCACGGAGGAGACCCTCGAGGAACGCATCGCCGCCATCATCGACCGCAAGCGCCGTCTCATGGAGAGCGTGGTGCAGGAGGACGACCCCCAGCTCAAGAAGATCTTCTCGCGAGAGGAGTTGATCGAGCTGCTGCAGGGGCCGGGCCTCGACGAGCCGGCCTGAGGCCGGACCAATAGGGTAGTGGGCCGATGACGACCAGGATCGAGCTGTACGACACGACGCTTCGCGACGGGACCCAGCGAGAGAACGTCTCCCTGTCGCTGGCGGACAAGCTGGCGATCGCCAGGCGGCTGGACGCCTTTGGAATCCCCTACATCGAGTGCGGCTGGCCCGGCTCGAATCCGAAGGACGCGGACTTCTTCGAGGCCATCCGCGAGGTCGAACTCGAGCAGGCGAGAATCTGTGCCTTCGGCGCCACCAGGCGCAAGCACGGCGCATGCAGCCGCGACGGCAACGTCCAGGCGCTGGTCGCCGCGGAGACGCCCACCGTCACGCTGGTCGGCAAGAGCTGGGACCTGCACGTCGAGAAGGTGCTCGAGACCGACGCGCGAGAGAACGAGGCGATGATCGGCGACACGGTCGGCTATCTCAAGGAGCTGGGCCGCGAGGTGATCTACGACGCGGAGCACTTCTTCGACGGTCTGGCAGGGAACCCCGAGTGCGCGCTCGGCACGTTGCGCGCGGCGGCCGCGGCGGGCGCCGATTACGTCGTTCTCTGCGATACGAACGGCGGCACGCTGCCGTGGCGGATCGAAGCGGGGATCGACGCGGCGCGGGCCGAGCTCGGTCCGGATGTCCGGATCGGCATCCATACGCACGACGACGCCGGATGCGGCGTCGCCAACACCCTGGCCGCGGTGCGGGCAGGCGCGGTCATGGTTCAGGGCACGATCAACGGCTACGGCGAACGGGTGGCGAACGCGAACCTGGTCACCATCGTGCCGGACCTGCAGTGCAAGATGGGGTTCTCCTGCGTCCCCGACGAGAGCCTGCGCGAGTTGACCTCCCTGTCGCGATACGTCGCCGAGGTGGCGAACATCGCCCACGACGACCACCTGCCATACGTCGGGCGCAGCGCCTTCGCCCACAAGGGCGGCATCCATGTCGCGGCGATGCTCAAGGAACCGACCAGCTACCAGCACGTGGAGCCGGAGGTGGTCGGGAACGAGATGCGGACCGTGGTCTCCGAACTCTCGGGCCGCGGCAACATCGCTCATCTCGCGGCGGGCGCCGGGATCGCCGAAACACCCCACGCGCGCGAGGTGCTGTACAAGGTCAAGGAGCTGGAGAACCGCGGCTACAGCTTCGAGGCCGCCGAGGCGTCCGTCGAGCTCATGTTGCGGCGGGCGGAACCCGACTACGAAGCGCCGTTCCGCCTGATCGACTTCCTGACCGTCGTCGAGCACCGCGACGGCCGCGGCCTGGTGGCCGAAGCGACGGTCAAGGTCGAAGTGCCGGGCGGCGCCATTGCTCACACGGCGGCGGAGGGCAACGGACCGGTGAATGCCCTGGCCCACGCCCTGCGCAAGGCGCTGGAGACGCACTACCCGCAACTGTCCGAGATGCGCCTGGCCGACTACAAGGTCCGCATTCTGGACAGCGCCCACGGAACGGCGGCCACGACGCGCGTGCTCGTGGACTTCGTCGCCGGCGGCGAGCGCTGGACCACGGTTGGCGCGGGCACGAACATCATCGAGGCGAGCTGGGAAGCGCTCTCCGACGCGATCGAGTTCGGGTTGACGTCCTGACTCCCGGCCGCCGCCGTCAGCGGGCGAAGGCTCCCCTGGCGCCGATCGCCTCGAACGGCTCCATGCCGATGCAGGTGCAGATCAGGTGGCGGTCGCCGTGGGCGTTGTCGACCCGGCCGACCGGAGGCCAGTACTTGTGTTCGTCGTTCCAGGGGGCCGGGAACGCCGCCTGCCGCCGGGAGTAGGGGCGGTCCCAGTCGTCGGCGCTGATCGCGGCCGCGGTATGGGGCGCGCCGCGCAGGGGGCTGTCGGCAATCTCCACATCGCCGCGTTCCACCGCCGCGATCTCGGCGCGGATCGCGATCATCGCGTCGCAGAAGCGGTCGAGCTCGGCCTTCGACTCGCTCTCGGTCGGTTCGACCATCAGCGTCCCGGCCACCGGGAAGGACATGGTCGGTGCGTGGAAGCCGTAGTCGATGAGTCGCTTGGCGACGTCGTCGACCTCGACGCCGGAGGCCTTGAAGCCGCGCAGGTCGAGGATGCACTCGTGAGCCACCAGGCCGCCGGCGCCCCGGTACAGGACGGGGTAGTGGGTTTCGAGCCGATGGGCGATGTAGTTCGCGTTCAGGATCGCGGCTTCCGTGGCGCGGCGCAGTCCGGCGGCTCCCATCATGCGAATGTAGGCCCAGGAGATGGGCAGGATCGAGCCGCTGCCGACGGCCGCCGCGCTCACCGCGCCAACCGCCCCGCCTCCCAGGCTGCCGGCACCGTCCGACTGCCCGACGGACGCGAGGGGGTGCCGCGGCAGGAAGGGCGCGAGATGGGCGGCGACCGCGATCGGCCCCATGCCCGGACCGCCGCCGCCGTGGGGGATGCAGAACGTCTTGTGGAGGTTCAGGTGGCAGACGTCGGCGCCGTACTCGCCGGGCCGGCAGATGCCGACCTGAGCGTTCATGTTCGCGCCGTCGAGGTAGATCTGTCCGCCGTGGTCGTGGACGATGGCGCAGACGTCGCGGATAGCCTCTTCGAACACGCCGTGCGTGGACGGGTAGGTGACCATCAGCGCCGCGAGGTCTTCGCCGTGGGCCTCCGCGCAGGCGCGCAGATCGTCGAGGTCGATGTTGCCCTCCTCGTCGCAGGCGACGGGCGCGACCTGCAGCCCGGCCAGCACGGCGCTGGCGGGGTTCGTTCCGTGAGCGGAGGTGGGGATGAGGCAGACGTTGCGGGCCCCCTCGCCGCGGCTCGCGTGGTAGCTCCGGATCGCGAGGAGACCGGCGTACTCTCCCTGGGAACCGGCGTTCGGCTGCAGCGAAACGGCTGAGAAGCCCGTGATGTCCGCCAGCCAGTTCTCCAGGTCGCCGCAGAGCTTGCGGTAGCCCGCCGTCTGGTCCTCGGGGGCGTAGGGATGCATGTGGGCGAACCCCCGCCAGGTGATCGGCATCATTTCCGCCGTCCCGTTCAGTTTCATCGTGCACGAGCCGAGCGGGATCATGGAGGTGGTCAGGGACAGGTCGCGCGCCTCCAGCCGGTGCAGGTAGCGGAGCAGTTCGGTCTCGGAGCGGTAGCTGCTGAACACCGGATGATCGAGACAGGGCGTCGTCCGTCGCAGCGCGGCCGGCAGGTGCTCCGTCGCGTCGGCCGGAGAGTCGCCGGCCGGCACGGGGTCCGGGGCCCTTCCGGCGCCGACTTCGGCGAAGGCCGCGAGCACCGACTCGATGTCGTAGTCGGTCGTCGTCTCGTCGCAGGCGACCGAGATGGCGCCCGAACCCCACTCCCGCAGGTTCAGTTTGCGGCGCCGGGCGGCCGCGATCACCCGGCGCTCCTCCTCGACACCGCCGACCCCGGCGGTCACCGTGTCGAAGAACGTGTTGGAGCGGAGCGTGAAGCCGAGGGCGCGCAGGCGTTCGGCGAGACGCGCGGCGCGGCGGTGAACCGCCCGGGCGATCGACTCAAGCCCTTCCGGACCGTGGTAGACGGCGTAGAAGCTGGCGATCACCGCCGGCAGTACCTGCGCGGTGCAGATGTTGCTGGTGGCCCGGTCGCGCCGGATGTGCTGCTCCCGGGTCTGGAGCGCCAGACGCAGCGCCGGTCGGTGACGGTCGTCGTGCGTGACGCCGACCAGGCGGCCCGGCAGCCGCCGCTTCAACCGGTCGCGGACGGCGATGTAGGCAGCGTGCGGTCCGCCGAATCCCATCGGCAACCCGAAGCGCTGGGTGCTGCCGACCGCGACGTCGGCGCCCCAGTCGCCGGGCGCTTCAAGCAGGCAGAGGGCGAGCGGATCGGCGGCGGCGATCGTCATGCCGCCGGCTTCGCGCATCCGTTCGGCCAGGCCCCGGTAGTCGTGGACGCCGCCGTCGGTGGCCGGTTGCTGGACCAGGGCCGCGAACACGCCCTCCGGGTCGAACTCCCCGTGGTCGCCGACCTCGACCTCGATGCCGAGCGGCTCGGCGCGGGTGCGGACCACTTCGATCGTCTGCGGGTGGCATCCCTCCGACACGAAGAACCGGCCGTGGCGCCGCTTCTCCGTCCAGCACAGGGTCATCGCTTCGGCGGCGGCGGTGGGTTCATCGAGCAGGGAGGCGTTGGCGACCTCGAGGCCGGTGAGGCTGGCGATCATCGTCTGGAAGTTGAGCAGCGCTTCCAGCCGGCCCTGGGAGATCTCCGGCTGATAGGGCGTGTAGGCCGTGTACCAGCCGGGGTCTTCCAGGACGTTGCGCTGGATGACCGGCGGCGTGACGCAGCCGTGGTAGCCCATGCCGATGAAGCTGCGCAGTACCTGGTTGCCGACGGCGATCTCGTCGAGTTCGACGAGCGCCGCGGCTTCGGAAGCCGGGGGCGGCAGTTCGAGGCCGCCGTCGTGTCCTTCGCTGCGGATCGCGGCCGGCACGGCGTCGTCGATCAGGCTCGCGAGCGAGGACTGTCCGAGGGCCTCGAGCATCTGCTCGATCTCGGCGGCCCGGGGTCCGATGTGCCGGTCGGCGAAGAGCAGAACGCCGCTTGCGGTGGATTCGGACCGTGTCATGGTTCGTTGTGTCACAGCTTGCTGAAGAGCCAGGCCACGTAGCCCCCATAGGCTGCCACGAGCAGCGCACCCCAGGTCCGTCCGATGCTGCGGCCGTGCCGCAGCAGGTAGACGGCGAGGAACATGAGGAGGCTGAAGGAGAGCATGACCGAGGCGTCGAGCCCCTCGGCGAGGAAGGTGGTTTCGAAGGGGCGGATGAGAGTCGCGGCCGGCAGGACCAGCAGGATGTTGAACACGTTCGAGCCGATGATGTTCCCCAGCACGATGCCGTGGTGATTCCGGTACGCGGCCACCAGGCAGGCGGCGAGTTCCGGCACACTGGTGCCGAAGGCCACGACCGTGAGTCCGACCACCCGCTCGCTGACGCCGAGGGCCAGCGCCAGATCCTTCGCCGCCGGCACCAGGATCTCGGCGGCGCCGACGGCGAGCAGGGCGAGCCCCACCAGGGTGCCGAGGACGGACTTGAGTCCGCTGACGCCCTGGGCATCGGATTCTTCGGCGTCGCCGGCGCGGACCAGCACGATGAGGAAGTACGCCATCAGTGCGAGAAGCACCACGCCCTCGAACCGGCCCAGGCGGCCGAAGGCGGTGAAGGTCAGAACGAGCAGGGACGTACCCAGCATGAAGGGCAGCTCGCGGCGCACCAGGCGGACGGCCTGGCGCTCGGCGCCGTCGTGGTGGTTGTGGAGAGGCACGACGAGCGCCGAGATGCCGAGGATCAGACCGACGTTGGCTATGTTCGAACCGACGACGTTGCCGTAGACCAGGCCGGGCGAGTCCCGAAGCGCCGCGGCTACCGCCGCCGCGAGTTCCGGCGCCGAGGTGCCGAACGCAACGACGGTCAGACCGATCACCGTTGGACTGACGCGCAGAACCGCGGCCAGACCGGTCACGGAGCGCACGAGGATCTCGCCGCCGGCCCAGAGCACGGCGATGCCGAGAGTAATCAGCAGCAGCGAGATCAAGGGGGAGTCTTCGGTCTTGTTGGGGAGGGCGGTCCGGCGGCTACGGGAAGATTCCCGCGGTGCTGTAGGAGGCGGCGACCTTATCGATTGCCAGCACCATCGCGGCCGTGCGCAGATCGACGTCGGGGCCCAGCTTCTTCCGGTACCGGCGGATGTGGTGGTAGGCGGTCGCCATCGTCTCCTCCAGCCCCGAGTTCACGAGGTCGATCTCGTCCGCTCCCCGGGCCAGGATCCGGACCTCGGCCTGGCTGAAGCTGGCGCCGGTCGCCGAGCTCATCGCGTTCAGCAGATCCCGGCGCACGCTCTCCTCGAAACGCTTCTGCATCCGTCCGAAGCGGACATGGGAGAGGTTCTTCAGCCACTCGAAGTAGGAGACCGTGACGCCGCCGGCGTTCAGGTACACGTCCGGAATGACCAGGATGCCTCGCCTGGCCGCCGCGGCGCTGGCTGCCGAGGTGGTCGGGCCGTTCGCCGCCTCCGCCAGGAGGCGGCAGGAGATGCGGCCGACGTTCTCGCTCGTGATCTGGTTCTCGAGGGCGGCCGGCACCAGGATGTCGCAGTCCAGCTCGAGCGCCCGGAGGCTGGGCTCGACGTTCGACGCGCCGGGGAAGTCAAGGATCGAGCCGGTCGTCTTGCGGTGTTCGACCACGTCATCGATGTCGAGTCCGCCCGGATCCGCGATCGCACCCTCGAACTCGGCCAGGCCGACCAGCTTCGCGCCGGCGTCCTGCAGGTTTCTGGCCGCGTGATAGCCGACGTTTCCGAGCCCCTGGATGACGACCCGTTTGCCGGCGACTCCCGGCTCGAGCCCGAGCTTCGCCATGTCGTCCTCGAACGAGCAGGCTTCCCGGATACCGAAGAAGACGCCCAGTCCGGTCGCCTCGGTGCGGCCCTGGATGCCGCCGTGCTCGACCGGCTTGCCCGTCACGCAGGCGGCGACGTTGACCTCGCCGTGCTCGATCTGGGCGTAGGTGTCGGCGATCCAGGCCATCTCCTGCTCGCTTGTGCCGTAGTCGGGCGCCGGCACGTCCTTGCCCGGCCCGATGAAGGACTTGCGCTGGAGCTCGGCGGTGTAGCGCCGGGTCAGGCGTTCCAGCTCCCCCTTGGAGTAGTTCCGGCGATCGATGCAGACCCCGCCCTTGGCGCCGCCGAAGGGAACGTCGACGAGGGCGCACTTGTACGTCATGAGCGCCGCCAGCGCCATGACTTCGTCCTCGTTCACGTTCGGCGCGTAGCGGATGCCGCCCTTGGTCGGCAGCCGGTGGTGGCTGTGTTCGGCGCGCCAGGCGTGGATGACTTCGATCGTGCCGTCATCCCGCCGCAGCGGGAAACTCATCCGGTAGACCGAGTTCACCCACTTCACCTGCTCCAGCAGAGTCGGATCGTGGTCCGTGTGCTTCGCCGCCTGGTCGAAGGCGGCGTTCACCTGATCGAAGAACGTCAGGTGTTGTGCGGCCTGCCCTGCTTCCGTTTCGACCGCGGCGACCGTCACTTCGGAATCCTCGTCATCGTCGTGTCCCTCCCCGAAGGTCAACGCTCTCCAAGGGCAACCTAATCCCAGCTACGGGACTCGTCAATCGGGACCGTCCAGTCGCCGCGCCTCGATTGGTGATTCGGGGTAGAAGTTGCTGCGGTCGGCGGCGACGAATGCGTGGACGCGGATGCCGGCCAGGTGGGCGATGTCCAGGGCCAGACTCGACGGCGCGCCGACCGCGGCAATCACGGGGATGCCGGCCACCGCCGCCTTCTGGACGATCTCGAAGCCGAGACGGCCGCTGACCGCGAGGATCGTGTCGTGCAGAGGCAGCCGGTTCGTCCGCAGCGCCTTGCCCACGACCTTGTCGACCGCGTTGTGGCGTCCGATGTCCTCGCGAAGCCAGAGCAGTCCGGGCTGTCCGCCGGCGACCTCGAACAGGGCCGCGGCATGGACGCCGCCGGTGTCGCCGAAGAGGGCTTGACCTTCCTGCATGATCGCCGGCAACTCCTGGACCACGAGCCGCTCGCGGTCCGGCTCCAGGTCGAGCGGGCGGATCGCCGGCAGCCGCACCCAAAGGTCCTCGAGCGACGGCTTGCCGCAGACTCCGCAGGCGCTGGTGACGCGGAAGGCTCGTTCGCGCTTCCTGGTCCTGGCGCGGCGGTTCGTTGCCCGGCGCCCGCCTGCCGAGAGCCGGACATCGACGATCGACCCGGGGACGGCCGGTTCGCCGCCTGGAGGCGGCACCTCGTCCAGCCGCGGCGGGCCGTCGACGCTCACGTCCTCGACATCGGCAGCCTCCTCGATCAGCCCTTCGGCGTAGAGGTAGCCGAGGGCGAGATCCCGCTCCGCGCCGGGGCTGCGCATCGTCACGACGACGGCCTCGCCGTCGACCCGGATCTCAAGCGGTTCCTCTGCCGCCACGATGTCACGCCCGAGGTCGCCCGAGCGCTCGACCAGTGCGCCTCGCTCCGCGGCCGTCTCGGGTCCGGGCGCCTTCACGGCACGGCTTCCGTTCGTTCGACCCGTACGCGGACGCCGTACTCCGGCTCGCCGGAGTCGGGGTCAAGCGACCAGGGCAGCAGCTCCATGCACTCGGGCCAGTGCGCTTCGACGTTGCCGGCCTTGATCGGCCCGAAACGCGCGACGAACTCGACCTGCGACACGGGCGACGAGACGACGACGCGCTGGCCGGCGCCGATGCCGCGCGCCCGTCCATCCTCCGCGTTCATCAGCAGGTCGGAGCGTTCGAGGCCGGTCAGGGGGTCCCGCCCGGCGTGGACCATCGAGTTGAACTGCCGCCCGCGGCGAGTGGAGAGGAAGAGCTCGCCGTCGAGCGGTTCCCGATCCGCCGGCGGTTCGACCGCATGGAAACGCGCGCGGCCCGACGGCGTGGCGAAGCGCCCGTCCTCGAACAGTTGGGCGCCGCCCCACTGGAACTGGTCGCCCTTCTGTTTCAGATTCTCGATCCCGGCGTAGCGGGGTTCGATTCGGGCGATCTCGGCCCGAATGGCCCCGGTGCTGCCAAAGCCGAGGATGCCGGGAGGATCGGGACGTGCCAGGGAGACAACCTCGCAGAGCGCCTCCCACTCCGGCCGACACTCGCCGAGCGTTCGGCTTTCGGCGCCATCGTGGCGAATCGAGGGCGAGAACACGATGCGCCGCTCGGTCGTCGTCTCGGTCACGCCGCCGGGGATCTCGTAACGCGTCGTGGCCGGCAGCAGCAGCACCGTGTCGCTCGGCTCGACCAGCATGGCGCTGTTCACCACGACGTCCTGGTGGACCCGGAGCCCGGGGCGGTGCAGCGCGCGTTCGACGCGTTCGCGGTCGGGCGTCGTTTCGAGGAAGTTCCCTCCCATGATCCAGAAGGCATCGATTTCGCCGTCGGCCGCGGCTTCGATCTGCCCGGTGGCCGCCAGGCCGGGACCGCGCGGCGGCTCGAAGCCCCAGATGTCGGCCCAGCGGTCGAGAATCCCGGTCTCCGACACCGGCGCGCAGCCGACTTCGGAACCGCCCTGGACTCCGGAGTGGCCGCGAATGGGCACCAGGCCGGCGCCGGAAAGGCCCGGAAGGCCGCGCAGGAGTCCCAGGTTGCAGATCGCGAGCACGGTGTCGACGCCGTGGCGGTGCTGGGTCAGGCCCATGGACCAGACGAGGATGGTCTTCGGCCTGGAGCAGAGGAGACGAGCGAAGCGTTCCATCTCCGCCCTCGGCGTGCCGCTCGCGCTCTCCAGCGCCTGCCAGGAGGCCTGCCGCAGGGCCGCTTCGAGCTCGGCGAAGTCCTCGGTGGAGCGTTCGACGAAGCCGCGCGCGACGCCCCCGGGGAGGTCGAGCAGAGCTTTCATCGTGCCGTTCAGGAAGGCGAGATCCCCGCCCGTATCGACGGCGAACCAGTGCCGTGCGAGATCCGTGCCGAAGACCGCGCTCGAAGGAACCGACGGCACCCAGTAGCGCTCGAGACCCGGCTCGCGATACGGGTTGACGACCGCGATCTCGGCGCCCCGCCGGCGTGCGTGGTGGAGGTACTTGACGGTCACCGGCTGGTTGTTCGGCACGTTCGAGCCGAAGAACACGATCAGGTCGGCATCGAGCCAGTCCCGGTAGGAGTTCGTTGCTGCGCCGTACCCGTAGGCTCTGTTGAGGGCGATCGTCGACGCGGCGTGGCAGAGGCGGGCTGCCGTGTCGACGTGGGGCGTGCCGAAGAAGCGGGCGGCCTTCTGCGCCACGTAGTACGTCTCGTTGGGAATGCCCCGGGAGGTCAGGAAGAAGGCCGCGCGGGTCGGATCGCGTTCTCGGACGCCTGCCAGTCTCGTGGCCGCGACGTCGATCGCTTCGGGCCAGGAGATGCGGCGGAACCCGGGCTCGCCGGTGCGCCGGACCATCGGATGCGCCAGCCGCCCAAGGGCTCGCAGCTCCGTTGAACCTCTGGTTGTCAAGACGCCGGCGTCGGCGAGCACGGCCGGGTCGAGCGCCGGCATCGTGTTGAGCCGCAACAGATCGAGCCGGACCATGCACAGATGCACGCCGTCCAGGGTCCAGTCGCGCAATCCCGACGTTCCCAGCGCGCAGCCGTCGCAGACGCCGTCCCGCAGGATGCGCCACGCATAGCCGGCTTCGTCCCGGTTCCGCCAGGCCACCCTGGCCATTTCCAGGTAGTGGCGCGGCTTGGTTTGCCCCAGTCCGAAGGGCGTCTTCAAGCTGGGGCCCACCGGTCGAGCATAGCGCCGCCAAACCCGTCGCTAGCGGCGTGTTTGGCCCCAGTCCCCACCTCCCTGGCAGCGTGCGCCTGGGACCTTGCTCGCCGCGTTCTGCGGCGCACGCTGCCGGAAGAGCGTGAGCGTTAGAGTGTCAGCGGTGTGGATCTCCCGAGTCGTCGTCGTGCTGACATTGGCGGTCGTTCCGGCCGCGGCCCTGGCGCAGAGCAGGCAGGCGGAAGTCACGCCTGCTTTCGAGCCCGAGAATTTCGCCGCCGCGGTCGATCCGCGGGCGGACGGCTGGGACACCGAGGCGCTCAGCGAACAGGCTGAGGCACAGCTCAAGCGCGTGGCTGCCTGGCTTGCGGAGGTTGCCGCGGGCCGCGCCGATGCCGTGCCCTCCGGCGACGTGGCGACGGTCGTGGATCAGGCCTTCGAGTCGCCGGGCTTCGTGCCCGGCGAGTTGGCCGCGCGCTACCGGGGGCGGGCCTTCACCGTCGAGAGCGGGAGCGCGAGTGGCGCGGATAGCGGCTACCGCGGCGCCGAGGGCTTCCGGCGCGCCCTCGGCGCCCTCGCCGGGCGGCTGTCCGGCGACCGGCCGCCCCGGGCGGACTTCAAGCTGTATTCGATCGATGCCGGGTCGGAGGGGTTCACGACGCTGGCCTACTTCGAAGCGGCGGCGGGTGCAGGCGGCGGCTTCAGACAGTTGAACGCTGTCTGGTCGACCGTCTGGCGGCTGCCGGCGGACGGGGCCGGCGAGCCGTTGCTGCTGCGGGTCGAGGTGGCCGACTACGAGGAGACCTCGACTCCCCGGGGCCCCCTCTTCGTCGACGTCACCGAGGCCGCGGTCGGCCACAACCCGAGCTACCGGGACCAGTTGCTGCAGCCGCCGGACGCCTGGCTCAATCGGATCACCAAGGCGTCGGGCTACAACAAGACCGGCTGGCAGGGCGTTTCGGTCGCGGACGTCAACGGCGACGGCCTGGACGACCTCCTCCTGCCCGAGCAGGGCGGTTTGCCGAACCGCCTCTATGTGCAGAACCGGGAAGGCACGTTCGACGACCGCTCGGCGGATGCGGCGATCGACTACCTGGAGCGGGCGCTCGCCGGGCTGTTCGTCGACCTGGACAACGACGGCGATCCGGACCTGGTGCTGTCCAGCCGGCCCGCCGTCCTGGTGCTCGAGAACGACGGCAGCGGCCGCTTCGCCCGCGTCCGCCACATCGCCGGCGACATCCCGGACAGCAACTCGCTCTCGGCGGCCGACTACGACAACGACGGCGACCTGGACCTCTACGTCTGCGCCTACCGCCGAGCGTACGACGAGCGAGGGGTGGCGAGCCCGGTACCCTACCACGACGCGAACAACGGCGGCCGGAACGTGCTGCTGCGCAACGACGGCGGTTTCCGCTTCGTCGACGCGACGGCCGAGACGGGGCTCGACGCGAACAACCGCCGCTTCAGCCTGGCCGCGTCCTGGGAGGACGTCGACGGCGACGGCGACCGGGACCTCTATGTCGCGAACGACTATGGCCGGAACAACCTGTACCGCAACGACGGCGGCCGCTTTGTCGACGTGGCTGGCGAGGCCGGCGTCGAGGACATCTCCTCCGGCATGTCGGTGAGCTGGGCGGACTACAACCGGGACGGCCGGATGGACGTCTACGTCGGCAACATGTTCTCGGCCGCCGGCAACCGGATCACGTATCAGCGGAAGTTCGAGCGCGACCGGCAGCGCGCCGGTCCGCTGGCCGAAGTGCAGCGAATGGCCCGCGGCAACTCCCTGTTTGCGGGTGCTTCGGGCGGCGGCTTCGTAGACCGCAGCGTCGATGCGAACGTCACGATGGGCCGCTGGTCCTGGTCGTCCGTCTTCGCCGACATCAACAACGACGGCTGGGAGGATCTGGTGGTCGCCAACGGCAACCTGACCCAGACCCTCCCGGACGACCTGTGAAGCTTCTTCTGGCGGCAGGTCGTGCCGCGCGCGCCCAGCAGCCCCGATGACCGCTCGCTGGAGCCCTATCTCGAGTCCCTGCGCGCGCTCCACGAGCGGCTCGACGAGGGGCTCTCCTTCAGCGGCAACGAGCGGAACTGCGTCTTTCTGAACCCCGGCCGCGCCGGTGGCGCCTTCGCCAACGCGTCTGCGGTGAGCGGCCTGGACTTCCCGGACGACGGGCGAGGCCTGGCCTTCCTCGACCTGGAGGGCGACGGCGACCTGGATGTGGCGATCAGCAACCGGACCGCACCCCGGTTGCGGCTGATGCGGAACGAGTTGCCGGTGGGGCGGCGCTTCGTGGCGCTGCATCTGGAGGGAGACGGCGCCGGCACGAACCGCGACGCGGTTGGCGCCCGGGTGGAAGTTCCGACCTCGTCCGGCCTCCTCCGGCGCTCCGTCCGCGCGGGCGAGGGTTTCCTCTCGCAGTCCAGCCGCTGGCTCCACTTCGGCCTCGGCGACAGCGAGGTTTCGGGTCCGGTGCGAGTCCATTGGCCCGGGGGCGGCAACGAGACGTTCGCCGGTGTTGCGGCCGGCGGCCGCTACCGGATCGTGCAGGGCCGCGGCATGGCGGAGGCGCCGCCGGCGCCGCCGAGGCGGACGCCGCTTGTTCCGCGTTCCCAGGAACCGCCGGCCCCGACAACGGGGTCGCGCGTCGTGCTGGCGCCGCGTCCGCCGGCCCCTTCGTTCACGCTTCGCTCCTTCGACGCCTCGGAACCGGTCGCGGTCGAGGCGGGGCAGGGCCGGCCGGTGCTGGTCAACATCTGGGCGAGCTGGTGCGTTCCCTGTCGTTTCGAGCTGCAGGACCTGGCGAACGAAGCGGATGCCCTCCGCGCCGCCGGCCTGGAGATCGCGGCGTTGTCGACGGACGGTATGGGCGATGTCGCGACGACCACCGAAGAGGCGGCCCGGAAGTTCATGGACGAGATCGCCTTTCCGTTCCTGCACGGGATGGCGACCGAGGAGACCCTCGACAAGGTCGAGATCGTCAAGAGGTCGCTGTTCGACCGGCGCTTCCCGCTGTCGCTGCCGTTCTCCATGCTGATCGACGGCGAGGGCCGGGTCGCCGCGCTCTACCGCGGCGGCGTCACCGCTGGCGACCTGCTTGCTGACCTCGAACTGCTGGACGCGCGGGACGCCGACCTGCGCGCGGCGTCGGCGCCGCTTCCCGGCCGCTGGTTCACCGAACCGCCCGGCGAGGTGTCGCTCGCCAGCTACGCGCGCTGGTACGAGGAGGGGTTTCCCGAGGAGTCCGTGGCGTTGCTGCGGCGTTCGGTCGAGGTCGAGCAGACGCGCCTCGACGACAATGGCGCGGCGTCGTTCGAGCGGCAGGGGGCGCGGGACCGCCTGTTTAGGTCGCTCCAGCGCCTGGCGGTGCTCGAAAGCCGGCGCGGGGACGATGAGGCCGCGGCCCGGTATGCCCGCGCCGCCTTCGACCTCGAACCGGACGATCCGGCCGCGCGGGCCGTCTGGCAGAACGCTCTCCTCGATGCCGGCGATACCGGCTCGGTGCGGGCGCAGGCCGAGGCCGCGCTGGCAGCCGACCCGGGCGACGTGGCCGCCCGTGTACGCCTTGCCGAGCTGCTCGACGGGGAAGGGCGCACGGACGAGGCCGTGCGGGAACTCGGACGCGCGGTCGAGGGGAGCCCGCGCGACGTGGAGCTGCGGTACCTCTACGGCCAGTTGCTCGGCAAGGCGGAGCGCCTGCGGGAGGCGATGGAGCAGTTCGCGGCCGTCGTCACCCTCGATCCGCGCCACGTCGAAGCGCACCGGATTCTGGCCGAAGCCGCCATTCGCAGCGACGAGCTCGGCGCCGCCTGGGGACACTACCGGGCGATCCTCGAAGTCGAACCGCGGGACACGGAGGCGCTCTACGGAGCGGCCCGGATCGCGGCCGCCGGGGACCGCCTGGACGATGCGGTGGAGGGCTACCGGACGCTGCTCTCGCACGACCCCGATCACGCCGCGGCCCGCCACGAACTCGGACTGGCCCTGATCCGCGGCGGTCCGTCCGGCGCCGCCGAGGGCGCCGAACACCTCCGCCGCGCCTACCTCGAGGACCGCAACCTCCTGGCGCGGGGCAACGACATCGCCTGGACGCTGGCGACCCATCCGGATGCCGGCCGGCGCGACGGTCAGCTCGCTCTCCTGATCGCCCTCGAACTGAACGCCGTCGCCGGCGGCGCCGAGCCGGCCCTGCTCGAGACCCTGGCGGCCGCCCAGGCCGAGACCGGCGACTTCGAAACGGCGGCGCGGACGGTGGAGTCGGCGCTCGAGATCGTCGGCGACCCGCGGAACGACTCACCTGGCCGGGAGCGGCTGCTCGAGCTGCTGAGCCGCAGGCTGGAACAGTACCGGCAGGGGATTCCCGTCCGGGGCCGGTAGAGCGGGTCCGGGTCATGCCATTCGAGGGGCGGTAGAGTGCCGCCATGAGCTTGTCGCGGGAATCAGCCCAATGACCGGGTCCGCCGGCGGGATACGGGGCGGCGGCGGGCGAGGTGCGAAAGAAGCCGCTTCATCCGTGACGATGACTGAGCCTCGGCGCCGCGAGAGCCTGTGCCTGGACGAGAGATGCGACTGGGTGATTCACGCGGACAACGCTGACGTGCTCCCCACGCTTCCCGATGAGTTCTTTCGCCTGATCTACATCGATCCACCCTTCAACACCGGCAAGCTCCAGCGGCGGAAGGAGATCGCGACGGTCCGTTCCCGGGAAGGCGACCGGGTGGGTTTTGGCGGCCGCCGCTACCGCACGGTCGAACTCGGGACGACCTCGTATGAGGACGTGTTCGACGACTACCTCGGGTTCATCAGACCGCGCTTGGAGCACGCGCGCCGGCTGTTGAGCCCCGATGGCACCCTCTACCTCCACCTCGACTACCGGGAGGCGCACTACTGCAAGATGCTTCTCGATCAGATCTTCGGACGCGATTGCTTCGTGAACGAGATCATCTGGGCCTACGACTACGGCGGGCGCTCCCGTCGCAAATGGCCCGCGAAGCACGACACGATCCTCGTCTATGCCAAGGATCCGGATCGCTACTTCTTCGACCAGGACGCGATCGAGCGGATTCCGTACATGGCTCCCGGCCTCGTGTCGAAGGCCAAGGCCGAGCGCGGGAAACTCCCGACGGATGTCTGGTGGCACACGATCGTGCCGACGAATGGCAAAGAGAAGACGGGCTACGCCTCCCAGAAGCCGGAGGGCATCCTGCGAAGGATCCTGAGCGCGTCGTCGGAGGAGAACGACTGGGTGCTCGACTTCTTCGCCGGATCCGGGACGGCGGCGGCCGTAGCGCGGAAGATGGGCAGGCGGTTCGTGATGATCGACCGGAACGACGAAGCCGTCGCCGTCATGGCGAAGCGCCTGGGAACGGCCAGCGTCAGTTACGTCGACAGTCGCTTCCGTTGCTTGGCGGTCCAGACGGACGAGTCCGAGCAGTTGGGCCTGCTGCCGTGAAGGACCACTTTGGAGCGATCACCGATCCGGAAGTGCGCGACTTGGCGCTGTACGCGGCGCTGCTCCGCGACGAGTACGTGAAGGACGAACCGGATCCTTGGCGCGACAGCCCGTTCGGCTGGATCAAGACGCGCCCCTCCAGACAGGTCGGCGCCATCGGTGAGCGGCTCGTGGCCGCATGGTGCGCCGCCAAGGACTTCGATGTTGTGAAGTCACCCGACTCGGAGGCCGACCGGCTCATTGAGGGTCATCGAGTCGAGATCAAGTTCTCCACTCTTTGGAGAGGCGGCGGGTACAAGTTCCAGCAGATTCGTGACCAGAACTACGATTGTGTGTTCGCCTTGGGCATCTCCCCTTTCGACGCGCACGCCTGGGTGATCCCCAAGGCGGTTCTGAAGCGGCACGTGATCGGTCACATGGGTCAACACACGGGTGCAGGCGCCACCGACACATCTTGGCTCCCGGTCAAGGTCGGTGAGGAGCCGGAGTGGTTGACGGAGTGCGGAGGCTCGCTGGCGCAGGCGCACGATCTTCTCGCCGCGATGGCCGGATGACCTACGATTCTCGGGAGTGCTGTGGCGAGCGTCTTCGGCCGTGTGTCGTCGGGGCACTCCTTGGAGGTCGTCTCCGAGAAGATTCTCGTTCGCGCTGGGAGTTGCCGGCCGAGTTGATGCAGGCGGGCTGATGGCGCGGCCCTCCGAACCGCGACCAGCTACACCGAAGGGTAGCCAGCCGGCCGCGGTCCGGTGGCGCGGCTGTTCTACGGGCGGTGCTCGCTAAGCTCGGCGCCGACCCGCGTGCCGGACGAGGGACTGATGCAGGCAGCGACCCGCTCCAACCCCGCGAACGGGAACGTCGAACGGCGGCGCGCCGAGCAGGATCAGCTCGACCGCGACCAGGGGACTTACAGAATCCACAGAAGTAGCGCTAGCGCCGCTACCGAGATGATGCTCCCCCAGAACAATCGAACCAGACTGGCGGCAAGCCAACCGGGTCGATAGGCACTGCGCGAAGCGGGCAACGGGAGGCGTATCAATCAGCGCTCAGGAGTAACTGTGCCTGGAGGCTCCGGCGAATCGCCGGGTACCGGCGCAAGCGGAAGTAGCCATTGGCACGCGGACGACATCTTGTTTTGGTCCAGTTGGCACAGAAGGTAGTTGATCTCGCAATCCTGCGCCTTGACCACTGTGTCCGCGTTGTTCGGGTCGCCGATGTCGCTGTAGAAGGCGTCTTCCAAGCATTGGTTGTAGTCGTCGTCGCAGCTGCTCATGTTCTCCGCGATGTCGTCGCACAGTTGATTTTGCAGCCAATCCCAGAGTATCGCTATGCCATACGCTTTTCCGGGTGCGCTCACATTGGAGGTGACAGCGGTTGGTTTGTCGCTTGAGGCGTTGGGCGTAGGCGAGTGGAGTTGCTCGTGCAGGCGCTTGGCGGCGACCATGCGACGAAGCGTTGCGATGTCCCCGGCGGCGTAGGCGTCTTCAATCTTGTCGATCAGTTCGCGGCGAAGCTCGAAAGCGTCGGGGCCGTCGTGGCTGGTTTGGGCGTAGCCAACCGTGAGCAAGCCTGTCAGAACGGACAGCACGGCGGCGGCGAGAACGATGCCATTTCTCATTAGGAGGACCTCCTGTTGTGGAGGACCTCCTGTTGTGGAGGACCTCCTGTTGTGGAGGACCTCCTGTTGTTTCAACTTGAGATAGCTACCACAGGCCGTTCCGCGTGTCAAATCGCTGCCGATGTAGAGTTGGTCGGGAGTCGCGTCTCACCGGAAGTCGTGGCTCGGAATCCGCTCCAGCCGGTCGATGGGCCAGAACTTGTCCGCCTTGACGGATAGCGAGCCGTCCTTCTTCTGCAGCACGCCTTCGACGATCAGGCCGGAGGAGGAGACGATCGTGCGGCGGTGCTTCTTGAGCTGGTCCGGCATGACGACCGCCTGGCTCATGCCGGTCTCGTCTTCCAGGGTCAGGAACAGGAGGCCGCGGGCGGTGCCCGGGCGCTGGCGGACGATGACCGAGCCGGCGGTGCGTACGCGGCGGCCGGCGGGCTTGTCCGGGAGCGCCGCGGCGGGGACGACGCGCCGGCGGTCGAGCGCGCGGCGGTAGTACTCCATCGGGTGGGGGCCGGTGGTGATCGAGGCGACGGCGAAGTCAGCGGCGGTCTCTTCCATGGGCGTCATTTCGTCGAGCGGCGAAGGAGTGGTCGTGGTGAGGTCGGCGAACAGCGGTCCCTTCGGCTTCTCGACCTGGGCCGCCTGCCACAACGCGGCGCGCCGGCCGAGGCTTGCGTCCAGCTCACCTGGCGCGGGAGAAGGTCCGGAAGCCGGCGCTCCGCGCCGGATGCCGGCGGGGACGCCGGCGCACCCAGTATTCGTCGCGCAAGCTCCCAGTCCGCCCAACGCGCCGATCGACGCCAGCGCCACCAGTTCGTTCCGGCGCAGGCGGCAGCGCTCGGCGAGGTCCTCGATGGAACGGAACCGTCTCGCCGCCTGCTCGGCCTCGATCCGTTCCGCCGCTTCGCGCCGCAGGCCCTTCACGTAGCGTAGCCCGAGCCGGATCGCGCCCGGCGGGGTCGGCGCCCCGGCCTGCACGCACGCGGCGCCGTTCTGCCGGTTGCGCGCAAGATGACCGTGTTTCCGGGGCAGTTCGCCAGACCGTTCCGGCTCGCCGCCGTTCTCCGGCCGGTCCTGCCAGCGGCACCTCACCCCCGACTCGTTCACGTCGATCAGCAGCACCTCGCTGCCCGCGCGCTGCGCCTCGCGGACCAGGGTCGCCGGGTGGTAGAAGCCCATCGGCCAGGCGTTCAGGAGCGACAGGAAGAAGGCGGTCGGGTGGTGGCGCTTGAGAAAGGCGCTGGCGTAGGCGATCAGGGCGAAGCTGGCGGAGTGCGACTCGGGGAAGCCGTAGAGGGCGAACGAGGTGATCGCCTTGACGATCTGTTCCTGGGCTTCGCCCTCAATACCGCGTTCGTTCATCCCGGAGCGCAGTCGCTGCTCGATCTCGTGCATGCGCTCGACGGAGCGCTTGAAGCCCATCGCCCGCCGCAGGTCCTCCGCCTCGCCGCCGGAGAAACCGGCCGCGACCATCGCGACCTTGAGGATCTGCTCCTGGAAGATCGGCACGCCGAGGGTGCGGCGCAGGATCGGCTCGAGCAGCGGGTGGGGGTAGGTGACTTCCTCGCGGCCGACCCGGCGCTCGAAGAAGGGATGCGCGATGCCGCCGACGATCGGCCCGGGACGGATGATCGCGATCTGGATCACCAGGTCGTAGAATTTGTACGGCTTGTGGCGCGGCAGGGACGCCATCTGCGCCCGGCTCTCGATCTGGAAGACCCCGACCGTGTCGGCCCGGCAGATCATCTCGTAGGTCGCCGGGTCGTCGGGCGGCAGGTGGGCGAGGTCGACCTCCTTGCCCTCGTGGCGGCGGATCAGGGGCACCGCCTCCTCGAGCGCGTTCAGCATGCCGAGGCCGAGCAGGTCGACCTTGATCAGTCCCAGGTCGGCGCAGTCGTCCTTGTCCCACTGGACGATGACCCGGTTCTCCATCGCCGCCGGTTCGAGCGGCACGATCTCGTCGAGCCGTCCGGCGCAGAGCACCATGCCGCCCGAGTGCTG
>JAPVWO010000172.1 GCA_027493375.1 Candidatus Multivorans thiocomprendens
TAGATGTTCGGTTCGTCCAGATAAAAGACGACGGTGAGTCCTGCTTCGGTGGCGTCCGAAGCTTCGCCTACCGCCTCTCGCCGGATCACGGCGCGTTGCTTCCTAGTGCGGCGGCCGCCCCGTTCCTCCAGGTAGATCGTCGATTCGTGGAAGTTGGAGATCTCGACTGGCTGCCCGTCTACGTACAGTTCGAAATCCTCGCGCGATAGACCCTTGACCGGGCGGCCCTTCTTGGTGACAACGACATCGACTTCGACCACCTGGACGTCGACGGAGTCGGTAAAGGGCTGGCTCGGCTGGGCCGAAAGCCAAGAGGCCACGAGGCATAACGGGATTGTCAGCCAAGGACCTGCCATCCGGGATCTGCTGCGGCGAGTTGGGGACTCTGTCGGAACTTCGGACATCAAGTTGGAGAGTTCACTTGTCAGGTCGGGGAGGGGAGAGACGTGTCAAAGGAAACCGAGACTACCCCGCTTCATCTGGGGTTGGCGAGGCAGCAGCGTTGGTGCGGTCCGCCCCATGAGTTCGGGTGTCGGCCGTGGATAGGGGAGAGATCGGAGGCCGACTCAGCGGCCCGAGGCGGGCGCCGGGACCGGGCTGAACGGCGTCTCCGGGCCGACCACCCGGGTCAGCCACTCGGCGCGGTAGGCGTCGAGTTCCGGCGTCCGGGGATAGCTCTCGCCCGGCGCGAACGGGTAGCCGGACATCGCCTGGAAGGGCAGCGGCAGGTTGCTGTCCGCCTTCCAGGTGTTGCGGTCGGCGTCCTTGTCCCAGCCGAAGCTCTCGAGGAACACGGTGCGGACATGACCGGGCTTCGGCGCCGGCAGATCGCGGGCGTCGAACAGGACCCGGATCTCGTCGCCCGGTCCGATCACGACCTGCCGGTCGTCGACGGTGCCGAGTAGCTCGCGGACATCGCCGAAGCGGGTGTAGCGGCCGGGGAAAGGCAGCCAGGGCGACTCCGTGGTGGTGCGCTGGTAGTCGAACAGGTGCGGGCCGTTGGGTGCCGGCCGTGTCGGCGCCGAGAATCCGCGGTAGGAGAGGTCGGCGCTCGCCGGGTCCAGACGCGCCTGGATGACGACATCGTCGCCGTCGATGCCGCCCGGCTCGGTGCTCCAGGCGACGCGGTCCCAATGCAGCCAGCGGGTGGTCACGATCCGGAGCTTGCGGGCGCCCGCGGGCAGTGGCGGCGTGTCGACGACCATCGTCTTCGTCTTGCCGGGGGGGAAGCCCATCGGATCGAGCAGGGTCCGCCAGCCGTCCCCGGTCTCCACCTCGAGCCGGGTCATCACCATCTCCAGGTCGCCGTGCTCGACCGCCTGGGCGATGGCGAGATTCAGGCTGGCGTCGGCGGGGAACACCCAGCCGTCAAGCCAGAGCCGGACCGGTTTGCCGGGCGCTTCGCCGAGGTCGAAGGTGAACGTCCACGGTTCGGCGGCGTGGCCCTGGAAGCGGGAGCGCTCGTAGCCGTCGGCGTAGACCTCGTCGCGGGCGCGGACCCGTTCCGTCACGTCGCGGCCGCGGCCGTCCATGGCCTGGACCACGGGCCGGACACCGGCGCTTACGACCACCTCGTCGGGCGGCCGGCCGATGTGCCCCCGGCCGGGGACGATGCGGAGGTTGCTTGCCACGTCGACATCGTGACGGTGGTCGACCACCCACAGCCGCACGCGGTCGATGTAGGCGGCCTCCCACAGCTCTTCCGTGATCCGCAGGTCGTAGAACCCGTCCCGGGGCGCCGCGCCGTCGACGCGCACGAGTTCGTCCGGGTCGTAGCCGTTCCAGACGCCGTCGGCCAGCGGCATGCCTAGCGGCGCGCCCCACAGGAGGTCCGTGACGAAGGCGATCTTCTCGCCATCCCACGTGTACAGGAAGGGACAACTGCCCTTGAGCACCTGCTCCTCGACGATCGTCATGTTCTCGCCCGGCTCGAGGCGGTTCTGCGGCACGCCGTTGGCCCACACGACGCGGATCAGATCGGCCTTCCTGCGGCTGCCCAGGCCGATGTGGGTGACCGGCCGGTCGACCTCGATGTACTGGTAGGCGCGCTCCGACTTGACCTCGATCGTCGTGCCGCGGCCGAAGACGTTGTTCTTCTGGTTGCCGATGTCGAGGCCGACCAAGCGAACCCGGAGCCAGTTGTTCTCGGAGCCGTTCAGGTTCTCGATCCGGTAGAGGCCGGAGGCGCCCGCCGCCACCAGGTCCTGATCGCCGTCGCCGTCCAGATCGTCCGCCCGCACCGTGGTGAACGCGGCGTCGCGGGGCAATCCGGTGACCTGGGCGCGGCGGAACTCGAGCGCGGCGGAGCCCGAACTGGAGGTCTGGGTCAGCACCCGGAGTTCGCCGCCGGCCGCGAAGGCGATGTCCCGCCGGCCGTCGTTGTCCGCATCGAGCAGCGCCAGGTCGGTCGCGTTGCCGGGCAGGGCGGTCGATTCGGAAGTCAGCGGAAAGGGGGCCACCGTTCCGTCCTCGTTCCGGCTCAGGATGAAGGTCGACTCGCCGGCGAGCAGGAACTCGGGAACGCCGTCGGCGTCGAGGTCGGCCGTGCGGACGACCCGCACCGGCGACCTGGTGACGAGCCCCTCGGTTGCGGGTTCCTCGCCGCGCAGCCCGCCCAGGAGCCTTCCGAGTAGACCGCGGCTCGGCGCCGGCGGAATGCGTTCCGCGAACCGCCCCTGGCGCAGGTTGTCGAGCCAGAGGACTCCGTCGTCGTGAGCGAGCAGCAGGTCCGTGTCGCCGTCGCGGTCGGCGTCGGTGGCCTGGAGGTGGTGGAAGCGTCGCGGCTGGAGTTGCGGTAGAGCCCTGGGTCCCAGGGCCTCAAGCGGGCCCTCGAAGGTGCCTTCACCGGATACGTTCCGCAGCAGATCGGGTGCGCCGCCTGCGGGCGCCACGGCCAGGTCGAGGTCGCCGTCGCTGTCGAAGTCGATCAGGTCGGCGGCGGTAGCGGCCATCTCGTTCGCCAGGAACCGGGCGCTGGCGTCCGCGAACCGCGGCGTGTCGTCAACTTGCCAGACGGCGAGAGGATCGCCGACGGCAACCAGGTCGAGGCGTCGATCGTTGTCGGCGTCGCCGACGACCAGGAGCCGGGCATCCGTTGCCGGAGCGGCGCCAGGCGCCGCCAGGCCGGTCGCCGCCCGCCGCAACTCGAGCCTCGAGCGTCGAGATTCCGCGACCTCCCCGGCGGCCGCCCATGCGATGTCGGGCCGGTCGTCGCCGTCGAAGTCCGCGACCTCGAGCGCTCGGCCGCTGGCGGGCGCGTTGTCGATCCGGGTGGCCCGGAAACGGACCGGGAGGGCCGGCCCGAAGTCTTCGATCGGCGACTCGTCCACGAAGCGCTCGACGGGAATGCCCTGGATGTTCGTGTAGACCTCGGCCTGACTGCTCGTCCAGGCGGCGGTTCCTTTCATGACGTTCGTGACCCGCCGGGCCAGGCTGCGGCCGCGTTCCAGGTCGTTCGCCTCCAGTGCGTCAAGGACCTCCTCGACCACCCGTTCGGCGACCGGCTGGGCCTGCCAGATCAGCTCCCGCACGCGAAGGTAGTCGTCGCTCGCGCGGCCGCGGTCGCCGTCGTCGAGAGCGGCTTCCCCGCTCAGCAGCAGGACGACCAGGTTGTCGGGCCGCAGGCGCCGGAGACGGTCGGCCGCGGTCCGCCGATCGGCTTCGGCCTCGGGTCCGCTCATGATGTCCGCGTGCCGGAACAGGGCGTACTGCGTCTCGGGATCGTCCGGCGCGGCGCGCGCGGCCCGACGGTAGTCCACCAGCGCATCTTCGTTGCGACCGGACCACTGCAGGATGTCGGCGCGGATCAGCCGGAGGTCGGCCCTGTTGCCGCCCAGTTCCAGCGCGCGGTCGATGGCGGCGAGCGCCTCGTCCTTCCGGTCCTGCCGCAGCAGCGCGACGGCCAGGTTGGCGTGACCGAGGGGCTCGTCGGGCACGAGGTCGATCAGTTCCCGGTAGGTGTTCTCGGCCTCGACTTCCCGCTCGTTCTCGAGTTGTGCGTAGCCGATGCCGTGCAGCCGCACCTGCTCCTCGGTCGGCTGGGCGGACGCCGCGGCCGGAGTGAGCGCGGTGAGGAGAAGAAGGGCGGGGAGGGTTCGAGGCATCGGCTGCGGTGAGAGTTCGCCGTAGTGCAACGCAATCCTACGACTCGACACTAGAGTAGTGGCCGCCGTGACCGCGAAGCGTCTCTACCTGATCGACGGCTACTCGACGATCTTCCGCGCCTTCTACGCGATCCGGGGTTTGTCGACGTCGGCGGGAGAGCCGACGAACGCGATCTACGGCTTCATCAACATTCTGCGCAAGCTGCTGCGCGAGGAGGAGCCGTCGCTGCTCGGCATCGCTCTCGATGTCGGACGGGCGACTGTCCGCACCGAGGCGTACGCCGACTACAAGGCGAACCGGGCCCCGATGCCAGAGGATCTGAAGGCGCAGATGCCCGCGATCCGGCGGGCGATCGAGGCGTTCCGTATCCCGATCCTCGAGCTCGAGCGCTACGAGGCGGACGACGTCATCGGCACGCTGGGTCGCAAGGCGCAGGACGCGGGCTACGAGGTCACGATCGTCAGCGCGGACAAGGACCTGTTCCAGCTCGTGAGCGACCGGGTGTCGCTGCTCCACACCGGGCGCGAGAAGACCTACGACCCGGCGCTGGTGGAGGAAGACTTCGGCGTGCCGCCGGAGCAGGTGGTCGACGTGCTCGCCCTGGTCGGGGACAAGGTGGACAACGTGCCGGGCGTCCCCGGCATCGGCCAGAAGGGCGCGCAGACCCTGATCCGGGAGCACGGGAACCTCCAGGCCCTGCTGGAAGCCGCGTCCGGACTCAAGCGCAAGGCCTACCGCGAGGGGCTGCGGGAACACGCCGACCAGGCCCTGCTGTCCAGGGAGCTGGTCACGATCCACACGGACCTCGATGTCCCGTTCGAGCCCGAGGCCCTGGAGATGGAGTCGCCGGACTACGAGGCGCTGGCCGACCTCTGCCGCGAGTTCGAGTTCTGGAGCCTGCTCAAGGAACTCGAGAGCGAGAGCGGCGGTCCGGAGATCGAGCCCGCCGTCGTCCTGGACTCCGTTGAGGCGTTCGAGGCCGCGGCCCGGGAGATGGGACCCCGGGTTGCCGTCGGCGTCGTGCTTCGGCGCGGCGGCGAACCGGCCGGGCTCTCCTTCGCGGCGGTGGAGGAGGTAGCCGATGGCGACGTCGCCGAAGTCGGCCGCGCCCGCTTCGCCCGTTTCGACGCGGCCGGTCTGCGCGAGGCCGCGGCGGCACGGCTGCGGGCGTGGCTTGCCGACCCGGCCCTGGAACTGGTCGGCCACGATCTGAAGGAGGTCGTCCGGCTATGCCCGCACCACGAGGGCCGGCCGGCGGTCGCTGCTCGCCTGGTGGACACGATGCTGATGGCCTACCTGGTCCACTCCGCGGTACGCAGTTTCGGGCTGGCGACCGTCGCGCTCGACCGCCTCTTCTACAAGGCGGCGACGCCGGCGGATGCGGGCCTTGGCGAACCCGGCGGTCCGACCGCGACGCTCGGCGACGACGCCGGCCTGCGTCTTTACGCCGCCGAGCAGGCGGTGCTGCCCGCGCTCATTCTCGAGGCGCTCGGCGAGCAGTGGCGGGAGTCAGGGGGCGCCCGCGAGGTCTACGAGAAGATCGAGGCGCCTTTGTTGCCGGTGCTTGCGGCGATGGAGGAGGAGGGCATCGAGCTCGACTCGGGCGTGCTCGCCGAGATGTCGCGGCGCCTGGAACTGGACAGCGGCGACCTGGCGGAGGAGATATTCGACGAGGCTGGAGAGCGTTTCAACATCCTGTCGCCACAGCAGCTCGGCGTCGTCCTGTTCGACAACCTCGGCCTGCCCTCGCCCGGCCGAACGCGAAAGACGAAGAAGTACAAGACCGGCGCCGACGTCCTGGAGCACTTGGCGCAGCAGGGCCACCGGGTGCCGGCGAAGGTGCTTCAGTACCGGGAGCTGACCAAGCTGAAGTCGACCTACGTCGACGCCCTGCCGAGCCTGGTCGCCGCCGACGGCCGGTTGCACACCCGCTACCACCAGGCGGTGGCGGCCACCGGCCGGCTGTCCTCGCACGATCCGAACCTCCAGAACATCCCGATCCGCACCGACATCGGCCGCCAGGTGCGCCGCGCGTTCCGGGCCCGCGACGGCTACCGGCTCCTGGTCGCCGACTACAGCCAGATCGAACTGCGCGTGCTCGCGCACATCTCGGACGACGAGGCTCTGGTGGACATCTTCCGGCACGGCGGCGACATTCACCGCTCGACCGCCGCCACGGTGTTCGGGGTGGCGCCCGCCCTGGTCACGGACGAGCAGCGGCGCGCGTCCAAGACGATCAACTTCGGGATCATCTACGGCATGAGCGCCTTCGGCCTGGCCCGGGCGCTGGGCATCGCCCGGGGCGAGGCGCGGGCGTTCATCGACGCCTACTTCGAGCGCTTCCCCGGGGTGCGCGGCTACACCGAAAAGACGCTGGCCAGTGCGGAGGAGACGCTCCAGGTCGAGACCCTCTACGGCCGCGTCCGCTATATCCCGGACATCAAGAGCCGCAACCGGGCGGTGCGCGAGAACGCCCGGCGGATGGCCGTCAACGCCCGCATCCAGGGCACCGCCGCCGACCTGCTGAAGCTGGCGATGATCGCCGTCGACCGCCGTCTGCGGGCCGAGTTCGATGAGGCCCGGCTGCTTCTGACCGTCCACGACGAACTCGTGCTCGAAGCTCCCGCCGAAGCGATCGACGGTCTTTCCGCCTTGGTCCGCGAAGAGATGGAAGGCGTCGCCGATCTCAGCGTGCCCCTGGTCGTCGACATGGACTCCGGCCCCGACTGGTACGAAGCCAAGGCTTAGAGCGCCGGAATCACCTGCTCGCCGTAGGCCGCGAGCGTGCCCTCCTTGTCGTCGTGCATCAGGTACACGGCGAAGTGGTCCACGCCCAGCGCCTGGAGTTCCCGCAGCTTCGCGATGTGATCTGCCGCCGTGCCCAGCACGCACAAACGGTCGACGATGCCGTCCGGCACGAACTCCGTGTCCGGGTTGCCGCTGCGGCCGTGGTGGGAGTAGTCGTAGCCCTGCCGCTGGCGGATGTACTCGGCGAGCACGTTCGGCACCTTCGAATCGTCCTCGCCGTAGCGCACGACGAGGTCGTGGATGTGGTTGCCGACCATGCCGCCGAACCACCGCAACTGGTCCCGCTGGTGCGCCAGGTCGTCGCCGACGTAGGCGGGCGCCACGACGCAGACCGAGATCGCATCCGGGTCGCGGCCCTCGTCCTCGGCCGCGTCGCGGACCGCCTGGAGCGTCCACTCCAGGATCTTCGGGTCGGCCAGTTGCAGCACGAAGCCGTCCGCGTGGCGGCCCACCGTGTCCAGCGCTTTCGGGCCGTAGGCCGCGAACCACACCGGCAGCTCGGCGTCCGCACCCTCGCGCCAGGGAATCGACACGGAAGTACCGCCCAGGTCCGCCTCGCGGCCGGCGAACAGCGCCCGGACGACGTTCATCGCGTTCACCGAGGCCGCCAGCGACTCCGGCCGCCTGCCGATGTAGCGCAGCGCCGAGTCGCCCCGGCCCATCGCGCAGAGCGTGCGTCCCGGATACATGGAGTCCAGGGTCGCGAACAGGGACGCCAACACGGTGATGTCCCTGGTGCCCGGGTTCGTCACCATCGGACCCACGCCCATCCGTTTCGTGCTCGCCAGAATCCGCGAGAAGATGACGAACGGTTCCGGCCAAAGGACGTGGGAGTCGAAGAGCCAGCTCTGGTCGAAGCCGCGGCCCTCGGCCATGACCGCGAGATCGACCACCCGGGAGATCGGCGGGTCCGGCTGGAGGACCACGCCGAAGGACATCGGTTCGGAGGCGCTCATTGACGAAGGCTACCAGCCCGGCGGCAGCGTGGCATCGCGGGAGCGGGGCACCGCGACGGCGGCCGCGGCCATTCGCTAAGGTCCCGTTGGTCGACTGCGTTGGCCGGCGGCCCGGCAGGCGGCGGAAGCGAGGGCGCGATGAGAATCGGCATTCCCACGGAGATCAAGACGGACGAGCACCGGGTGGCGATCACTCCGGCCGGCGTCGCGGCGTTCGCGGCGCGCGGCCACGAGGTGGCGATCCAGTCCGGGGCCGGCGTCGGCAGCGTGTTCCCGGACGGCGCCTTCGAGGCCGCGGGCGCCATCGTCGTCGAAGGCGCGGACGCGGTGTGGGAACGCTCCGACATGATCCTCAAGGTCAAGGAGCCGCTCGAACCCGAGTTCGAACGCATGAGGCGCGGCCAGATCCTCTTCACCTACCTCCACCTGGCGGCGTCGGCGGAGTTGACGGCGGGCCTGCTCGAACGCCGGGTGGTGGGCATCGGCTACGAGACGGTCCAGCTCGCGGACGGTTCGCTGCCGCTGCTGGCGCCGATGTCCGAGGTCGCGGGCCGGCTGTCGATCCAGGCGGGGGCGTCCTCGCTGGAGTGTCTCGTCGGCGGCAAGGGCCTGCTGCTGCCGGGCGTCTCCGGCGTTCGCCGCGGCCGGGTGACCATCCTGGGCGCCGGCGTCGTGGGGCTCAACGCATGCGTCGTGGGCGTGGGCTTCGGCGCCGACGTGACGATCCTCGACATCGATCCCCAGCGCCTCGGCTACGTCCGCGACGTGGTCCAGGGCCATGTGACGACGCTCATGTCGAACGCCGCGAACATCGAAGGCGCCGTCGCGTCGGCCGACCTGGTCGTGTGCTCCGTCCTGATCCCGGGCGCGCGGACGCCCCGCCTCGTCACCCGCGAGCACCTCAAGCTGATGGAACCCGGTTCGGCACTGGTGGACGTGGCCGTGGACCAGGGTGGCTGCGCCGAGACGAGCCGCCCCACCACCCACCGCGACCCCCGCTACGTCGAAGAGGGCGTGATCCACTACTGCGTGTCGAACATGCCCGGCGCCGTTCCGCACACCTCGACCTACGCCCTGACCAACGCCACGATGACCTACGCCCTGGAGATCGCCGACCGCGGCTGGCGCGCCGCGGCGGAACGCGACCCGGCCCTCGCCGGCGGCGTCAACGTCGTCGAGGGGCAGGTGACGCACGAAGCGGTGGCCGACGCGCACGGGCTGGAGTGGGCGCCGCTCGATGCGATATCCGGCTGAGCGGTGCCCCTTCCAACTACGGCGACGCCAGGATGGCGACTTCTTCAGGCTGCCTCCTGGACGGCAGCTTCGTCACTGCCCGTCCTCCTGCATTGCCTCGGATTCGTTCTCGGTCAGCGCGCGTGTGCTGGCGCGGAAGTCGAAGTCCGGCACGATCGCCTGCGGCTTGAACGTGATCCGGTGGTGGAAGACGCTCACGTCGCCCGGCGACAACTGCTCGGCGAAGTAGGTCACGTTGTCGGACAAACCGAGGAAGTGCTTGCGGTAGTCCTGCTGCCCGACCTGACACGTGACCTCCAACTGCGTCGTCTGGTCTTCGATCGAGCATCGTCCTTCGATGGTGAGCATGTAGTCGCCGGTGACGCCGTTGTAGAACACGATGCGCCGGTCGACCTCGAAGTTGTCGGACGCCCTGCTGATGTTGCGTGAAGCCATCTCCGCGTCGTCGCAGGCGACAATCGCGACGAGCAGCAGCATGGCGCTGACGGTGAAGTAGGTTGCTGTACGGGTCATTCCCCTGTTCCTCCAGTGATTGCCAGTGCGTTTCCGCGACGCCGCGCGCCGCGGCTCGGAAGGGGCTCCGTATGATGCAACGAAGCAGGCGGTGTCGGCGACAGTCGCTCAGTCCCGTAGCCGCGGGATCCGCCGCCGGTCCTCTTCCCGCCGCGTCAGCCGCTGCCGGTCCATGTGCTCCAGCAGCGGGATCGCCCAATTGCGGGTCAGGCCCTGACCATTGAAGCCCGCGACGATGTCCCGGGTCCGCTTCGATTCGGCGCCGGTCAGTTCACAGGTGCGGCCGGGGAGGGTCGCGAGTTCACCCTTGAGGATGATCGCTTCGTCGTTGCCGCCGCGGCTCGACCGGTCTACGTAGGCCGAGAAGAGGTCGGCGGCGCGAGCACCAGTAGCCGGTGGCTTGGTTCGGCTGCTAACCCGAAGTTCTGAGGCCTTTTGAGCCCCCGGGTGGTCGGAGCGCGTTGTGGCGCTTGGGTTTTCTCGCTTTGGAGGTGCTTATCGGCTTGTCTTTTGTA
>JAPVWO010000173.1 GCA_027493375.1 Candidatus Multivorans thiocomprendens
ACCTGCACCACCTGCGGTCAGCACTACTACGAGGCCTACCTCGAGGACTTCTCGTTCAGCGGCAGACGCCCTGGCGGCGGCGAGCCGCATGGGGACGGCATCGTCTGGCGGAAGCTCGACGAGGCCCGGGAGGGCAAGCGAGTCGTCCTCGTGGACCGACTGATCGGCGGCGACGAGCACGACGCGGAGGGCGAAGACAGTCCGGAAGGGGGACCAAGCCACGGGAACAGTGAGGCCGCCAACGTCCTCGAACGGCGAACGGCTCCGATCCACCTCTGCCGGCACTGCGGCGCCGCGCATGAACGGTCAGGCGGGGACTGCCTCGCCTGCGGCGCGCCCGGGCCACGAGTCCGTCTGCACGCTGTCAGGCAGAAGTCGGACAACCCCGGGATCCTGACGAGCTGCCTCTCGTGCAACGCGTTGGGCGGCAGGGGCGGAGGCGGCCGCTACCGGGAACCCGCGCGGCCCGTGCGCGCCAGCAACGCCGCCGACGTGCACGTTCTGGCCCAGGACATGGTCCACCACTCGGAGCGGCCGCGGCTGCTGGTGTTCTGCGACAACCGCCAGGATGCCGCCTTCCAGGCCGGATGGATGAAGGACCACGCACGCCGGTTCCGCCTGCGGTCATTGATGGCGGACGGACTCGAGCAGGGGCACAGGTCGGTAGGCGACCTGACCTGGTTCCTCGACGACGCTCTGGAGAACGACGAGGCGCTATCGCGCGCGCTGATCCCGGAGGTCTGGGTAGTGGCCCGCCGGGAGGCAATCGGCCAACTCCACCCGAAGGAGCGGCGGAAGTTCCTGCGCATGCAGGTGCTGCGGGAGATCTCAGAGTCCGCCCGGCAACCCCTGGGGCTGGAACCCTGGGGGCGAATGAAAGTCGACTACGCTGGCCTGGACGCTTCGCTGCCGTGGATCCAGGACTACGCAAACCGGCTCGGACTGCCGCCGGAGTCGATGCGCGAGGGGGTCGCCGCGGCACTCGACTACGTTCGTCGGCAGAAGGTCCTCTACGACGCGGAGTATCTGACCTTCACCCGGTACCGCCTCCGCGGCGACCTGGAGATTCAACAGGGGTATCTCCGGTGGTCCGGTGGACCGAAGGGCGTCAAGCTGAAACGCGGCCCCGGTGACGATCGCAGTCGCGTCCTGCAGTGGCTGAGTGATGGCGGCCAGACCACGATGAAACAGATAGCCGCGAAGTGGGGCGCCGAGCCGGAGCAGGCGGAGGAACTGCTACGGAGCTTGTTCGAGATGCTGGCCGAGCGCGGCCTGCTGAAGCCGGTGCAGCTTGAGGGCGCGCGCGGCCGCCCGCTACCGAACGCCAGCGGCGTGTATCAGGTCGACGCCGACCGGATCGAGCTGTCGCCCCATCACGGCGTCTTCCGTTGTCGCAGTTGCCGCGCCCGCACGGTCCGTCGAACGCCGCACGATCGCTGCCCGGCCTGGCGGTGCAATGGCACGCTGGAATGGCTGCCCGAAGACCCGGACGACTACGACCTGCAACTCCTGGACGGCGGCTACTCCATGCTCCGCCCGGAGGAGCACACGGCGATGAACTGCTTCGTCTGCACCGCGACCCTTGAACTCGGCGTCGACATCGGCTCTCTGGATGCGGTGCTGATGCGCAACGTACCGCCCCTGCCCGCCAACTACTGGCAGCGCGCCGGCCGCGCCGGCCGACGCCATCGGATGGCCGTCGATCTCACGTACTGCCGACCCGTGTCTCACGACCGCGCCTACTTTGCTCAGCCCGAGAAGCTGCTTGCCGGCCGAGTCGACCCGCCGGCCTTCAACCTGAGCAACGACGTGATGGTCCGCAAGCATGTGAACGCCTCCGTCCTCACTGGGTTGCAACGGCTCAGCCGTGAAGGCGCCACAGCAACAGGCGAGCCTACCGCGGCCGAGAAGGAGCAGATCCGAACGGCGCTCGAACGGTGCCTGCCGTGGCGCGTCTCGTCCTGGCTGTTCGAGGGCGAGTCGGTGCGTACCGTGGCGTTCGACTTCGGGTCCCTCGCCGAGGTGATCCGCCGGCACCGGGACACCCTTCTCGCCGAGGCCGAAGCGGCCTTCACCCAGGGTTGGCCGGAAGCGGACGCCGAGGCCGTCACGCCCGAGGCGCTGGGGCGCTGCGTCGACTCCTTCACCGCCGGCCTCGAAGAAGCGGAGCGGTCGCTGCGGCGGCGGCTGGAGTGGGCGCTCGCACAGATCGAGAGGCTGCACGAGACCCGCCGCCGGCAGGGTTCGCTCGACCCGGAAGACGACGCTCTCTTCTACCGCTGCGACCGTCTGGTCAAGCGGCTCAAGGGACAGACGCGGCGGAATCGCCGTGACGCCCAGGGGCATCACGACGCGAACACCTTCAACGTGTTGGCGGCGCAGGGCTTCCTCCCCGGCTACGGGCTTGAGACAGGGTCAGTCCAGGCGATGGCGGAGGTGCCGGTCTGGCACTCCGGGGCGCTCGCCTTCAACCTACCCCGGCCGACCGGCATCGCGCTGCGCGAGTACGTCCCTGGCAACCTGATCTACGCCAACGGACACCGCTTCGTGGCCAGGCGGTTCCTGCGCGGGGGAGGCGAAGACCGGGAGGAGATGCCGGCGTTCGAGGTCTCGATCGAGCACCAGGCTGTGCGGCAATGCGACGCGGGCGCTCCCGTATCGACGATCAGCGGTGGGGCGCTCTCTACGCTCGCGGTCTGCGACGTGGACTTGGCCCATCAATCGCAGATCTCGGACGACGAGGACTACCGCTTTCAGATGGCGGTTGCCGTCCACGGCGTCGAACGTGACGGACACCGGGGCGGCCGCGCCTTCCAGTGGGGCGAGCAGGATGCGCTGCTACGTCACGGGGTCGAGCTGCGCCTGGTCAATGTGGGTTCTTCGTCCGCGATTGGCGACGGTTCCGGTCTGGGCTACCCGGTCTGCACTGTCTGCGGCCAGAGCGTCTCGCCACTGTCCTCCGAGCGCCAGCAGAGGGAGTTCGCCAAGAGCCACCTGGAGCGGTGCGGGCGGCAGGTGGGTCGGATCGGCTTTCATGCCGACGTAGCGGCCGATGTCCTGTCCCTGCCGGACCTGCCGGAGCCCACGACCGCCTACAGCGTGCTGGAAGCACTGCGGTTCGGCGCTACCGGTGTGCTGGACATGCACCTGGACGACTTGCAGATCCTGGTCGTGGGCCAAGTCGACCGTTCCCAGGTGAACGCTCTACTGTGGGACCCGATGCTGGGTGGTTCGGGCCTGCTCGATCAGCTCGTCGAGCGGTTCGAGGAGGTGGTTCAGGCCGCGGAGGCCGTCGTCGACGGTTGCGCGTCCGGTTGCGACCACTCGTGCATCGACTGCCTCCAGACGTTCCGGAACGGCTACTACCACAAGCATCTCAATCGGAAGACGGCGCTGGGGTGTCTGCGCCAATGGGGACGCGAACTGTCGTCGTCGCATCCCATTCCCGCTGCCACGCCCGCAGGGAAGGCGCCGCCCGCACAGCCCGTCAACGAGGCCGAGCGCCGCCTCAGACATCTGCTGACTGCGGCGGGGTTCGCCGAAGGCGTTCGCGGCGAACAGATCGACCTCGGCCCGGGGCTGGGCACGACGACGCCCGACGTCATCTATCGCGGCCACGGCGGCATGCCCGACGTGTGCGTCTACCTCGACGGCCTGAGCGAGCACCTGCACGGCGATCCCCGCAGGGCCGAGCAGGACCGGGAGATCCGCTACTGGCTACGACAGCAAGGTCACGAGGTGGTCGAGATCACCGTAACGGACCTGGATGACGCCGGAGCGATGTCGCGCCATTTCGTCCGGCTCGCCATGTACCTCGGCGCCGATGACGTTCGGAAGTCCGTCGACGCCGACGCCGCGTGGTTCGAAGCGGCTACGCCGGAAGCGTCCACCACTGCGGCCGCCCCACCAGGGGGAACTCAATTAGCCCAAGACGGCGTACTCCGGTTCGTCCAGCCGACCCAAGAGAACCGCTACCGAAGCTGCGTGCCCTTCCTGGAAGACCTCGAAGCCGCGGCAGGCAGCTTCGGCGACCCGCATGGCGCCCTGGGCGAGGTTGCCGATCCCGAGACGCGCTGGATCGAGATCGACTCAGGGCGTCAGCTCACACCGGACATGTTCGCGGCCAGGGTGGTCGGACGGTCGATGGAACCGCGGATTCCCGACGGTTCGGTGTGCCTGTTCCGTAGGGACGTCGCCGGGAGCCGAAACGGGAGGATCGTGCTGGTGAAGTTGCCGGACGCAGTGGACCCGGAGACCGGTGAGCGCTTCACAGTGAAGCGCTATCGGAGCGAGAAGCGGTCCACGGCCGATGGACCTTGGCGCCATGTGCGGATCACGCTGGAACCGCTGAACCCCGACTTCGCGCCTATCGAACTCGTCGCCGAAGACGACCAGGGTTCGGGTGCGGTCAACATCCTGGCTGAGTTCGTCGACGTGCTTCACACGGACGCTCAGCACGAGTCGAAGAGGAACTGAGAATGGGCACATCAAAGTTGGGAAGACTCGAATCCGAAGACCTGCGAGAGGCGTGGTCGCACGAAGCACACGACTTCACGCCCTGGCTCGCCGAGAACCTGGACCGCCTTTCTGAGGCGATTGGCCTTGATCTGGACCTTGAGGGCTGCGAGGTCCAGGTCGGGCCGTACCGCGCGGACATCGTCGCCAACGACCCGTCAGATGGCACTCGGGTACTCATCGAGAACCAGCTGAAGACGCGAACCTCCAACATCTTGGTCAAGTGCTGGCCTATCTGGCCGGCCTGGAGGCGAAGGTGGTCGTCTGGGTCGCCAAGGAGTTCAACGAGCAGCACCGGTCCGCCATCCGGTGGCTGAACGACCACACCGAGGACCCGTTTGCCTTCTTCGCCGTTCAAGTCCGTGTCGTCCGGATCGGCAAGTCACCGTTGGCACCTGTGTTCGAGGTGCTCGAGCGCCCGAACGAGTGGAACCGGAGAGTGCAGGAGACCACGCGGTCCGGCGAGCTAACCGCACTAGGTCAGTTCCGGCGTGACTTCTGGAACCATGTTTCCTCGAAGTACCCGAGCGAGGTCCGGCGGGACTACGCGGGTGGCTACGTCCGGCACCATGTGGAAGGGGTCGATCTAGCGATCACGCTGTACCTGGCCCAGCGCGAAGTCGGCGTCTTCTTCTTCGACAAGCGTGGCGAGAGCGAGAAGGACCAACAAGCCAGAATCCGGCCCTACAGGAAGGCCCTAGAGAAAGAACTCGGCGAGAAGCCGCGGGACAAGTGGGGCACGACGATCCTCGCAATGAACACAAACGACAAGGCGAAGTGGGACCGTGCCGCCGATTGGCTTCACGAGCGGCGGAAGAAGTACGAGCAGGTCCTACGCGAAGTCAGTACCTAGTCAGCCTCCAGAATCGCGACCGGCCCCTCTCTGTTGCCGGCCTCCTTGCTCGGCGGGAGCGTTCTTCGAGTTCACGCGTTCTCGCCCCGACCGCCGTGGTTTCTCGGCACCGAGAGGGTCTGTCGGCCTAGTCGGCGGATCGTCGATGCCAGGGAACTCCTCGTCAATAGGAGCGAGCCGCGAAAGGACATCTGCAAGCGTTGGTCGGTCGTCGGAGAGCATGCACATGAAGCCTACGCCTTTCGGCCCGACCATCCTCGTAACCGCCCTGCCATCGCGGGCCTCACGAGCGGCGCCGATACACCTGACTCCGGTGAGCGACCCGCACGACCTCAACAATGGGCTCATCGGGGTTGTTAGTGAAAAGGACCCGCCAATCCCCGACTCGCAGCCGCCAGGTCGGCCTGCTGGGCCCCCTCAGACGCTTCACCTCCCCGGCCTGCGTCAAGGCATAGCGCTCGATCGCTTCGGTGATCCGCCTTCGCGTCGGCTCGTCGGCGCGCTTCAGGTCCCGCAGCGCACGGCCACTGAACGCAACGGCGACCTTCAGAGGTCAAGCTCCCGCTTTACCTCCTCAAGAGTGTGAGTTCGCCCGGCCTTGAGGTCCTGGTAGCCCTCGTCCAGAAGACGCTTGCCTTCCTCGCTCAGCTCCTCCTCGTCCTCGGGCGCTTCCAGAAGATGCTTGGAGAACGGCTCCAGACGCTCGACCAGTTGCTCCAGATAGCGGCCCGCGGCCGGAATCTCCTGGTCCGGTAGCTGCTCGACCAAGCGAACAACCTCTTCCCGGTTGTACGATTTTCTGCTTGGTACGGTCATCGCCTCGCCCCCGAAGTGCCGCTCGGACGCTACCACGGTAGAACCGGCCAACCGGTTACCGGCGGCGTCGACTCAATGCGGGGCGCACCCCGTGAGACCCAGCGCCGGGCGGCTGCTAGTTTGACGCCCATGTGCGCCACGACCCGCCTCGCAATCGTCCTGCTCGTCCCCCTGGCCCTGCTTTCGACGACCGGTGCGACGTTCGCCCAGCCACCCTCCCAACCCAACATCATCGTCATCGTCGCCGACGACCTCGGCGTCGAGACGCTCGGCACGTACGGCGGGACGTCCTACGAGACGCCGGAGCTCGACCGCATCGCCGCAGAGGGCGTGCGGTTCGAGAACGGGCACTCCCAGCCGCTGTGCACGCCGACCCGGGTCAAGCTGATGACGGGATTGCACAACTACCGGAACTACCGGGAGTTCATGTACCTCGACCCGGCCGACGTCACGTTCGCCCACGTGCTGGCGCAGGCGGGCTACCGGACGGTGATCT
>JAPVWO010000174.1 GCA_027493375.1 Candidatus Multivorans thiocomprendens
CTCGATGGCGGCGTCCGCCGCCTCGCCGCCCTCGGCGCCTTCCACGAGGACGAGGGGATAGCCCTCCCGGATCGTGTCGCCGACGGCCATGGTGACCCGGAGCACCGTTCCGCTCGTGTCGGAGCGGAGCACATGCTCCATCTTCATCGCCTCGATCACGGCGACCTGCTGGCCACGCAGGACCTCTTCGCCTTCCTCGACGTCGATGCTGACGATCGTGCCCTGGATCGGCGCGGCGATTCCCGTGGCGCCTTCGGGGCCGTCCAGCGGCGCCGGCGGGCCGCCGACATCGTCCATCCGTTCCGTTTGCGCGGCCTTCGTCTCCTGGTCGTACGCAAACAGGGCCAGGGGATCGGCCGTGTCGACGCGGGCGCCGGCGAAGCCGCTGTCACGGGCGCTGTCTTCGGCGGAGGGGGCCTCGGCGCCGGCCGCGGGATCGGCGGCCGGGACGAAGCGGGGTCTGCGGCCGTTGCCGGCGGCTGCCGCCAGATCCCCGGCGTTGTCGTCCAGCCAGCGTGTGTAGAGGCGACCGGCCTCGAAGTCCGGATGGGCGAGGACGCCCTGGAGCCAGGGGATGTTCGTCGCGGGTCCGCCGATGCGGAACTCGTCGAGGGCCCGGGAGGTCCGTTTGACGCTGGCCGCGAAGTCGTCCGAAGGCGAGTGGGCGATCACCTTCGCGAGCAGCGAGTCGAACGCGGGGTTCGGCTCGTAGCCGGCGTAGCCGCAGCCGTCGACTCGCACGCCGGGGCCGCTCGGCGGTTCGTAGGCCGCGAGGACGCCGGACGAGGGCCGCACATTGCCATCGGCGTCCAGGGTTTCCAGGTTGACCCGGGCCTGGATCGCGAAGCCGCGCGTCCGGCGTGCCTCTGGGTCGTCCAGCTCAAGGTCCGCCAGCGACTCGCCGCGGGCCACCCGGAGTTGAGCCTGCACCAGGTCCACTCCGGTCACGGCTTCGGTCACCGTGTGCTCGACCTGGAGGCGCGCGTTCGTCTCGATGAAGGCGAAGCGGCCGGCGCCGCCGTTGTCTCCGCCCGCGCCGTCGCCGGCATCGACCAGAAACTCGAAGGTCCCGAGACTGTCGTACCTGGCGGCGCCGCCCAGGCGGAGCGCCGCATCGATGATCTCCTGGCGGACCTCGGGCCCGAGGTTCGGCGCCGGCGCCGTTTCGACCACCTTCTGGTGCCGGCGCTGGGCGCTGCACTCGCGCTCGCCGAAGTCGACCAGGCCACCGACTTTGTCGCCGAGGAGCTGGACCTCGATGTGGCGGGCGCGCGGGAGGAGTTCCTCGACGTAGAGACCGCCGTTGCCGAAAGCGCGTTCGGCTTCGGAGCCGCAGCGTTCGTAGGCCTGGTCGATGTCGCCGGCCGCGGTGACCATCCGAGCCCCGCGCCCGCCGCCGCCGCCGAGCGCCTTGATGATCATCGCTCCGCCGTCGCCGAGAGCGGCGAAGAACTCGCGTGTTTCCTCCAGGGTGGTCGTGTGGTCCGTGCCTCGCAGCACGGGCACGTCCGCGGCGCTCGCGGCCGTACGCGCTCGGCCCTTGTCGCCGAACAGCTCCAGGACCTCCGGCCGCGGGCCGACGAAGGTGATGCCGGCCTCCGCGCAAGCGGCGGCGAAGCCGGCGTTCTCGGCCAGGAAGCCGTAGCCCGGGTGGATCGCGTCGCAGTCCGCGTCGGCGGCCCTTGCGACCACGTCCTCGATGTCGAGGTAGGCCCGCACTCCGCGTCCGCCGAGTGCTACGGCCTCGTCGGCGATCCGCAGGTGGAGTCCGTTGGCGTCGTCTTCGGAGTAGACGGCGACGGTAGCGATGCCGAGATCCATCGCCGCGCGGGCGATCCGTACCGCGATCTCGCCGCGGTTGGCGATCAGCAGGCGCTGCATGGGGCGGCGATTATAGAAGGGAGTGCTGGCGCTCCGGGTCGGGAGCGGGTTGGTCGGCGTCGGCGCCCGCGGGTCCGATGTTGGCTTTTGCCCGTAGTGGAAGACCGTCCGGGCCGAGTTCGATCAGGCGATTGCGCGGATCCCCCACGAGGCGCTTGGCGGCCCATTGCCTGACCTCCTGCTCCTGGCTGAACACGACGATCTGCCGTTCGTCGCTGAGGGCGAGCAGCAGGTCGAGGAAGCGGCTCGTGCGGTCGGTGTCCGAGTGCACGGTGGCATCGTCGAGGAACAGGGGCGCGGACTCCTTCTTGTCCCCGAGCGCTTCGGCGAGTCCGATGCGGAGCAGCAGATAGGTCTGGTCGACGGTGCCGTGTGACAGCTCGGTGGCCGAGCGGTAGACGCCATCTTCGACTTCGAGTTGCACTTCCATGCCCTCTTCCGGGTCGATGCGAACCGCCGAATAGCGGCCGTTGGTGACCAGGCTCAGGCGCTTCTCCAGCTTCTCGCGCAGGTCCGGCGCGAGCATCCGATGGACTTCGTCCTGGGCCGCTTCCAGGTGTCCCCTAGTCTTGTCGAGGATGCCACTGGCCCGCCTCAGCAGGTCGACCTCGCGCTCTGCAGCGGCGTGCTCCTCCTCGAGTTCAGCGAGGGAGGGGAGGTCCGCGTCGGCCGCAAGCCGGACTTCATGCCGGTTGACTTCAAGTCGCGCCTTCTCTGCGTCGACGCGGGCCTCGGCGAGCATCCGCTCGAGGGCGGCGTCGCCGAGAGTCCGGAGTTCGTCGGTTTCGTCGGTGATGGAGTCGCCCGTCCGGGTCCGCTCCCGCGCGACCGCGTCCCGCTGAGCCGCGAGCGTTTGGCGGTCTGTGCCGTCGAGGAGACGTTGCAGGCGGTCCCAGTCGTGTCGCCGCTCCTGGAGTCGGCGTTCCCGATTCTCGAGCCAACTGCCGGCCCAGAGCTCGGCATCCTCGTCGGAGTCGGTGGGGAGGCCGACTGCGTCGAGCGCGGCGCGGAAACGCCGCTCCGAAGCCTCGCGCGTGGCCGCGATTCGTTCGCTCTGTCGCTGCGCCTCCAGCCGGGACTCCAGGGCCTCGCGCCTGCCGGTTCCCGACGCCAGTTCGGCGTTCCGGCGGCAACGTCCCTCGTAGGTTTCGAGCAGGATTCCGACGAGAGCGTCCGGATCCTCCACTCCCCGGTCGGCGAGAGCCGTGCGCAGCGCGGTTTCGGCGGTTGCCTCGGCCTCGCGGGCGGCCTCAAGGCGGGTCTGCCAGAAGGCGTGCTCGCGTTCCCACGTTTCCCGCTCTCTGAGCGCGGTGAGGGCGCCGCGCACATCGTCCGCGTCCGTTCCCAGACCGAGTGATTCGAGTTCGCGGCGCGCCGCCTCGAACTGCCGGTCCCGCTGTTTCTGCTTGCGCTTGAGATCCCGCAGGTCCGCCCTGGCGTCCGCCAGGTCCATGCCCACCGCAGCCTCTTCGACCGGACGACTCCGAGAAAGCCCGACGCGTTTCTGTCCGAGGTAGATGAGCGCGTAGCAGGCGACCATGAGAAGAACGCCGGCCACGCCAACTGCCCGCGGAACGAGGTCGAGAGTCCCGAGCACCAGGAGGATGCTGCCGGCGACGGCGCCGATCGCGGGCCACCGACCGAAGGGGGTGGCCTTCTCGAGTCGACGTTTCGGCTCTTCCACTTGCTCGATCAGTTCTTGCACCCGCCGCTCCGCCTCATCGAGCGACTCCGCGGGCGGCAGCTCCAGGATTGCCAGAGCCCGTTTCGCCCGGGCTTCGTCGGCCTTGGCGAGAACATTCACCGGAGCTTCGCCGAGGCCGAGTTGCTCGCGCAGCGTCCGCGCCTCGGTGGCCGCGCGCCAGGACCTTGCCGCCGTGGCGACCTCGGCCGCCACCTCGCTGTCGCCGTCCGGCGCCTCGGGTAGCTGGGCCAGTTGCGCCGCCATCTCGTCAGCGCTCGGGCCGGCGCTCTCCGCCGGCGCCCTGGGACGCCAGCGGAACGCCTCCGCGGCCTCGCGGAGCTCCCGAGCCGCCCCGGCGTCGGGCTCCTCGCCCGGGGCCGTGGGCACCGCTCCATCCGGGAACTTCGCCGTGAGCCCGTCGATCCGGGCGAGTCGGTCGTCGAGCCGCTCCAGCTTCCGCTGGGTCAGTTGTCCCTGGCAGGTGCGGACCCGCGTTTCGGCACCCCGCGCCCAGTCGCGGGCCGCGCTCAGCTCGTTCTCCAGCCGGATGCGCTCGTTGTGGCGACTCCTGCCGTCCCCCAGGGCTTCGCGTGCAGCGGCCGCAAGCTCGATCGACCGTTGCAACGGCTTGGTGGAGTTCCGGCGCTCCAGGCCGATCTCTTCACTGGCGTACTCCCTGAGGGTGCGGAGGGCTTCCACGGCGGTGGCGGCGCCGCCCGCCGAGGCTGCCGCCCGCTGGAGTTCCTCCTGGAGCGCCGATGCCTCGTCACCTTTCCTCTCGCTCTTCTGGCGCAGTCTCTGGATGTCGCCTTGCCCGATGACCAGGGTTGACGGCATGACCTGGCGGTTCAGACCGAGGAACCGCGAGCCGTCGATACTGCCGCTGTAGATGATCTCGTCGCCGATGGGGCGTCCGGTCTCGGCGTCCTGGGCAACGCTCTCCTTGGTGTCGAGGTCGCGCTGCTGGATCTCGATCCGCCGCCCGTCGTCGAGTTCGAACTTCACCGTGGCGCGCCACTGGCCGCCGCTCCAGGGCTTGTACTGGCGTTCGAACTCGCGTTCTTCCAGGGTGTTGGCGCCACGGCCGCGGCGCCGGCCGCAGAGAGCCGCGAAGATCGCCTGCAGCCAGGTCGATTTGCCGGCCTCGTTGTCGCCATGGATGACGGTCATTCCGGGCGCCAGGTCGAGTTCGCCGTTGAGCTTGCCGAACTCGTGCGCGCGGACGCGGTGGATCTTCACGCGGGCTCTCCGATCGAGGGGTCCGTCTCGGAAGCGCCCATCCGGAGCTCGTCGATGACGGCGAGATCGTCCCGGCCGTCCAGCGCGCGGAGGCCGGCGAGAAGCACGAGCCGCTCGGCTTCCGGGTCCAGGTCGTCTTCGCGGACGCGCTGTACGAACATGCCGCGGACGGTGGGCTCCTGTTCGATCTGCTCCAGGTCGTAGGGCGGCGTCAGACCGGAGATGTCGACGAGTACCTGCTCGATTCCGTCCGGCAGTTCGAACGAGCTGGTGGCGAAGTCATCCTCGTGCAGGTGAAGGTCGTCCGGTTCGCCGATCAGCCGGATGCGAGCGGCGCCGGCCAGTCCAGAGAGCGCTTCGCGGACCCGGTCCCGAGCCTGACCCGGATTCTCGACCTCCGTCAGGTCGACGCTCAACGTGTGAAGCGCCGGAGGTCGCGGGTCGAGCCGGCGCCGCGTCACGCGACCATCTTCGATCTCCAGGATCACGGCGCTGCCATAGGCTTCGTTGAACTTGAGTCGTTCCAGGGAGCCGAGGCGGGTCCAGGTCGGTCGGTCGGCGGGTTTGTGAGAGTGGCCCACGACGGCGTGGTCAAAGCCGGCGGCGCCGATCTGGTCGCCCTCGAACGGGGCGTGCCGGTACTGGCCCTGGAACGCGGCGTTCCGCTCCTCGCCGTGGAAGACGGCGATGTGAGTACCGGCGCCCTCGACCCGGAATCCGTCGTCGAAGAAGCCGGGAGTGTCCGCGGGTTTGCGGTGGGCGGCGCCCCAGATCGTCAACCCGTCTGCGAGCCCTCTCGACGTGAAGCGCGTCTCGCTGAAGATGTGGACGTTGTCCGGCCAGTCGATCCGCCGGTACGGGCTCTCCGTGTCCGCGTAGTCGTGGTTGCCGGGAGCGGCGAAGATCTGGAGTTCCGATCGTTCGAACACCCGTCGGAGGAAGTCGACCGTGTCCGGCGACACGAGTTCGTGCTCGAACAGGTCGCCGCCGATCAGCACCGCGCCAGCGCCCTCATGCCGGGCCTGCTCGAACGCCCTGGTCACGCCCTCGCGCAGCCGCTGGCGCTGCCGCCGGGCGACCTCCCGGCTCGCCCAGCCGAACTTCGAGTCCAGGTGAACGTCGCTGAAGGCGAGGAGTTTCACGCCCCGGGCGTTCCAGGCGGAGCGCCAGCGGCGCCGGCGGTGCGCGTCACTCCTCGAGAACCGCGGGCCAGTTCTCGTCGGCCTGCTCGATGTTCCGGTCGCGGTCCTCGAGCCACTGCCTCATGACCCTCTTGTTGTAGTTCAGGTAGAGCTTGCCGTTCACCACGGTGAACGCGTCCGGATCGGTGGGGGCGGTGTAGTTGCGGCTCACCGCCCACGCGCAGTAGCCGCCGTACTGCGGCGCGTACTTCTCCGGATGTTCGGAGAAGGCTTCCCGGTTCCCGGCGCTTGCGAAACGCCAGTCGGCGCCCTGCCAGCCGAGCGTGAAGTCCTTGTCGCCTTTGACCGCCTTCCCTTCCGTGAAGTAGGCGACCGGGTCGTAGCCGCGGATGGCCAGGTCGCCGCGGCTGGTGAAGACCGGGTCCTTTTCGGCGGCGGCGGCCGGAATCGCGGCCAGTGCGGAACTGATGATGAAGGCGGCCAGGGCCGTCTCGCGAGCGAATCGGCCGCGACGACCGCGGCGCTGTGGCATGGACATGAGGCGAGTCCTCCTCGGGCGAGTCTATTCAGTCGCCGTGCCGGTTCCCCCGGGTCGGGACTGGCGGGGAGCGAGAGTTCAGATCTCGAGTCTCTCCGTCCGGAGTCCCTTGAAGCGATCGAAGTCGCGGTCGTGGGTCAATAGCCTGGAGACGCCGTGCTCACGGCAGAGCGCGACGATCTGGGCGTCGAAGACGAGATTGCCGACGGCGTTCACTTCGCGGATGGCCTCCAGCAGGAGTTGTGCGTAGTGCGGGCCCGGCCGCAGCAGCGTGAGACTCGGTGAGGCAAGGATGCGCTCGACGTTCGCGCTGGCTTCATCCGCCGTGTACGGTCGAGTGAAGACCTTGGGGTGCGTCGCTAGACGAAGAAACTCGACCAGGCACGGCGCCGGAAGGGACCAATTGAACAGGGCGCTGGAGAGCGCCTCGAGGTGGCCGCGGGCGGCCTTGTGCATGCGAGAACTCGTGTCGTGGGCGTAGACGAGGATGTTCGTGTCGACGGCGATCAATCCAGGCCGTCCATGATGTCGTAGAGGGAGTTGCGGTCGGCGACGTCAACGCCCGGCAGGGTGCGCGTCTTCTTGGTGACGAGCTTCAGCTTGAACGGCTCCTCGGCCCACCGCGGGGGCTGCAGGTACTGCCGGATCGCCCGCTCGATCAGGCGCGTCAGCGGTTCGCCATCCTCTGCGGCGCGTACCTTGGCTGCCTTGATCAGGCGGTCGTCGAAGTTCAGCGTGGTCTTCATACAGAAATCTGTATCACCTCCGTTGGATTCCTGTCAACGGAGCCGGTCCGGTTGTTCACAGGCCTCGGGAAGCCACGCCGCGAACGGGCGGAGTCGTGTCGCGGATAGTGTCTGCTGCGGCCATGCGGCGTTCTACTACCTTCGCCTTGGTCCTTCTGGCTGCGGTTCTCCCGGCGTGCGGCGAAGCGGACGGCGGCGCGGACGTGTCGACGGCGGTTCCCGCGCCGGAGCCCGTCTTCTTCGAGCGCGCTTCCGAAGCGGGTCTCGATTTCGTCCACCGCAACGGCGCGGTCGGCGACTACAACTACCCCGAGCTTCTGGTGGGAGGCGGCGCGCTGCTGGACTTCGACGAGGACGGGTTGCTCGACGTCTACCTGGTCCAGAGCGGTCCGGTTCCCGGGGCGCCGGAAGCCGCCACTTCGGCGGGCCCGGCCGCCGACCGGCCGGGCAACCGCCTCTACCGCAACCTGGGCGACGGCGCCTTCGAGGACGTGACGTACGCCGCCGGCGTCGGCGATACAAGCTACGGCGCCGGGGCCACCGCGGCCGACTACGACCGGGACGGCCTGGTCGATCTCTACGTGACGAACGTGGGCCTGAACAGGCTCTACCGCAACCTGGGTAGCGGCGTCTTCGAGGACATGACCGAGCGCGCCGGCGTCGGCGATCCGGCCTGGTCCTCCGGCAGCGTCTTCTTCGACTACGACGGCGACCTGGACCTGGATCTCTTCGTGGCCAACTACGTCGTCTGGAGCGCCGGCCGCGAGCGCCCCTGCCTGGGTCCGAACGGCCTCCGGAACTACTGCAATCCGGCGGAGTACCCGCCGGCGCCGGACACCCTGTACCGCAACGACGGCGGCGGCCGGTTCACGGACGTGAGCGAGGCGGCCGGCATCCGCTCGGTTGCCGGACCGGGGTTGGGGGTCGTCGCGGCGGATTTCGACGGCGACGGGCTCAGCGATCTATACGTGGCGAACGACCAGGCGGCGAACCACCTGTGGCTGAACCGGGGTGACGGGACGTTCCGCGAGGACGCGCTGGCGCGCGGGGCCGCCTTCAACGAACTCGGCCAGCCCGAGGCCGGCATGGGCATCGCGGTGGCCGACCCCGACGGCGACGGCGACCTCGACCTCTTCCTGACCCACCTGAGCGGGGAGACGAACACCTTCTACCGCAACGACGGCGGCGGTTTCTTCCAGGACGTGACCGACGAGGCGCGGCTCGGCGGCGTGAGCAAGCCGTACACCGGCTTCGGCACCTCCTGGTTCGACTACGACGGCGACGGCCACCTCGACCTGTTCGTCGCCAACGGCAAGGTGACGCCGGGAGATACCGCCGCCTTCGACTACCGCGAACCGAACCAGTTGTTGCGCGGCACGCCGTCGGGCCGCTACGAGGACGTCTCGGGCCGGGCCGGCGCCGCCCTGGAACTGCTCGAGGTGAGCCGCGGTGCGGCATTCGGGGACCTGGACAACGACGGCGACGTCGACATCGTGGTGGTGAACAACGAGGGGCCTGCCCGGCTGCTCGGGAACGAAGTGGGGAACGCCTCGTCCTGGTTGATCGTCGATCTCTGCGGCGGCGGAGTCTTCGGCCGCTCGGCGATCGGCGCGCGGGTGACCGTCCGAGCGGGCGGCCGGAGCTTCTCCCGCGATGTCCGTCCGGCATACAGCTTCGCGGTCGCCAACGACCCCCGGGTCCACTTCGGGCTTGGCGATGCGAATCAGGTCGATCGGATGGAAGTGCGCTGGCCGGACGGCGCCGTGACCGACCGCGCCAACGTCGAGGTGAACCGCATCCTGCGCCTGCTGGCGCCGGGCGGGAAGGCGCCCGCCGAAGGAGTCTGTCGTGACGCGGAGTGATGACGCCGCCACCTTTGTCGGTGCGCCGGCCTGCCATCCGTGCGCCCGATGAGGGGCGCACGGACTGGTTCGCGTGTGGCGCGGACCGCGCCACACGGGTCCTGGCCGGCATGGGGCGCCGCGATCGTCTTTGTGGGGTACGTCCTCGGCTGCAACGACCCCGGAGTCGACGTTCCCGACGCACCACCGTCAACCACGACCGCCGACATCCCTCGCATCCCCAACCTCTCCGAACTCGATCCGGGCTTTGCCGCGGCCGTCCGCGACGCTCTTTCGAGCGTTGACCGCGACCCGTCCAGCGGCGCGGCCATCGGCGCCCTCGGCCGCCTCTACCAGGCGCACCGCTACGTCGACCAGGCCCGGCGCTGCTACGAGCGAGCCGAGGAACTCGATCCGTCCGCGCCCGACTGGCCGTACTACCTGGGTTTTCTCGCCGCGGGCCGCGGCGCTCACGACGAAGCGGCGCGCCGCTTCGAGCGCGCCCTGGAACTCCGTCCGTCCTACTGGGCGGCGCGCGTCCGGCTCGGTAACGCGCTGCTGGCGGCCGGCGACGCGGACGGAGCGGAGGACGCGTTCCGCGCGGCGCGGGCCGCGTCACCCGGCACGCCCTGGGGCGAACTCGGGCTGGGCAAGGCGGCCCGGCGCCGCGGCCAGCCGGAGGCCGCGGCCGAGCATCTGCGTACGGCTTTGGCGCTCGATCCGGCCCATCGGGAGACTCGTTACCTGCTGGCGATGACCGAGCGGCAGCTCGGGAACCCGGAGCGCGCCGAAGAACTGCTGGCCGACCTGGCGGACGCGGAAGTCTCGAGCCTCGACGACCCGATGCTGGAGGCCGTGTTCGAGTTGGTGCGGGACACCCAGACCATGATCCGCACCGCCAATGAGCGCCTGGCCGCCGGCGACCGACAAGGCGCGGAACGCCTCTACCGCGAGGTCCTGCGGCTCGATCCGGATTCCTACGACGCGCACCTCAACCTTGGCGTGCTCCACGGTCTGGCCGATCGCAACCGGGAGGCCGCCGCGGCTCTGGAACGGGCGATCGAGATCGACCCGGACCGGGCCGACGCCTACGCGCTCCTTGTGATCGCCTACATCAGGACCGGACGAACCGAAGAAGGTCTGCGACAGTTGGAAAGGGCGCTCGAGATCGATCCGGAGCATCCCCGAGCGCGGGAGATTCTCCGCAGCCTGGGCGGCGACGCGACGGGGCCACGGTAACATGTTGGCGCGGTGCCGCCACGGCGGTCGCGGTGGCGTTCTCGGGCAAGCGCGTGGACGCTTTCGGAACGGGAATGGCTTTCGCCGGGATCCGTAGGAGAGCCGATCGCTGAACTTCATCAGGTCTTGATCGGTGACTAGCAGGATTCTCGTGTAGACACTCCCCAGGCGCCGACTTGCGGGGCAACGGACGGCCGAGACATGGCAGGCAACGTCAGGAAGAATTGATGACGAAGGCCGAGGCTGTGAGGAAGGTTGCGCGCGCATCTTGGCGGAGGTGGGACGGCGCCCCGCCCGCTTCCATCGTGGCGGCTCTGCTCGCTCTGGTTGCGGCCGGCGGTCCGACGGCGACGCTCGCCGATGCCGGGGCCGCTTGGTCTGGCTCCTCGGCGCCGCACGAGGGCGCCGCGAGCGAAAAACCGGCTAACCGGGCGCCCGTCATCCGACGGCCAATCGACCTTGGGCCGTTGACAGTGGGTGACGAACCGCTTGGCGTCGAGATCTCGAGCCACTTCCGGGATCCGGACGGTGGTCCACTCGAGTACAGCGTCGTCCAAGCCACTATCGTTCTTGCCGTCGTAACCGGCAGCACGTTGACCTTGACGGCCGCGGCGCCTGGCACGGACTTGTCACCGTGATGGCCAGGGATCCCTCGGGGCTCTACGCTGAGTTGCCCTTCAGCGTGACGGTGCGACCAGGCGCCAACCGCGCGCCCGTCGTGATCCAGAAGGGTGTTGGCCGGCGACAATGAAGAAGTTCTGGGAGGCGGTCGAGGAGCGCGGGGGCTACAGCGTGAACGAGGGCTTGTATGTCGTATTGACTCCCTGACATGACCATGTGGAACGGCTGGCCCGGTCCGTGAACCGGGCTGGTTGGAAGAGAGCGGGTGGGCCCTATGGGGAGTCGTTGATCGGAGGGTGACCGATGGTTCAGGATCCTGGCGCGTTGAGACTTCGTCTTGGTGTGGGATGCATCGCGCTGTTCGGTTGGGCGACAACCGGCTTCGGGCAGATCGTGATCAACGAGATCATGTACGACCCGAATCCGCCCGCCCCCGGCAACGCTGAGTGGTTCGAGCTGTACAACGCGGGAAGCGATCCGGTCGACCTTGACGGTTGGATGATCAGGGATGACGCCACCAACCCGCAGACCTTCACGATCAGTGGCACCCTTACCATTGGGGGGGGGAGCTACCTCGTTCTGGGCAAGATGACCACGGACCACGGCGGCATTACGCCAGACTACGTCTACCCGACTTCTTTTCAGCTCGCCAATAGCGAAGACGAGATCATGCTCTTCGACGCCAGCGACACACCAGTGGAGCAGGACCGGGTGTTCTACGACGAAAACCCCTGGCCGGTCGGGGACGGCGCCGCGATTGCCCTCGGGTCGCCGGTCGATCCGGTAACGTACGAGAACTTCGACAACAACGACCCCGGCAACTGGTGCGTCGCCACGACGGCGTACGGAACGGGCGCCTTGGGGACCCCCGGCGCCGCGAACGACTGCCCGGTCGTGGAGCCTCCGCCACCGCCGTTGACCGGCGAGATCTGGGAGATCCAGGGGAACGGGGAAACGAGTCCCCAGAGCAGGGGGATGGCCACCACGAACGACAACATCGTCACGGCGGTCATCTCCTCGGGCTTCTTCATGCAGACGCCAACGAGCCGCAGCGACAACGACATCGACACGTCGGACGGCATTTTCGTCCTTCACGGCGGCACGCCCGCCGTGATGGTGGGCGATCAGGTCGACGTCGTGGGGCTGGTAGAGGACGGACCCGGGCCGCCGACCTACGAGTTCACGCGCATCGACGCGACGGCCGATGGCGGCTCGGTGGCGGTCGACGCCAGCAACCAGCCGTTGCCGGCGCCGGTCGAGTTCAACGAGACGCGGCCGTCGCCGGATCCGGCCTCCCCGAGCTGCGCCGTCGAGATGGAGTGCTACGAGGGAATGCGCGTTCGGGTCGTCACCGGAACGGTGGCCGCCGGCGCCCAGTGGCGCAGTTCGGATCCGACCGCGGAAACCGCGATCGTGCCAGGCAGCGCGAGGCCCTACCGGGGACCGGGGATCGCGTATCCGGGAGAACCGGGAATCCCCGTGTGGGACGGGAACCCGGAGGTCTTCGAGATGGACCCGGACGAGTTGGGCCTGACCAACGTGTCCTGGCGGCCGCGGACCACCTTCACGGCGATCGGCGTGCTCGCCTACTCGTTCGGGGACTACGAGCTGTATCCGTCGCAACTGACGCTTCTGAATCCGGGACCGGCGCTGCCTCGGCCGGTGCGGGCGAAGGCCAGTGGCGAGATCACGGTGGCTTCGCAGAACCTCCTCAACTTGCGGGGGGGGTCGAGCGCCTCAGCCGTGCGCCAGCGCGGAAAGTTGTCCCGCTTCATTCGAGAGGTCCTGCTGTCGCCGGACGTGATCGCGGTGCAAGAGGCTCTCGGCCTGGCGGCGCTTCAGGAGCTGGCGACGCGGATCCAGACCGACGACTCCAGCGTTACCTACACGGCCCACGTTCCGGCCACCGGATCCTCCCAGGCCGTGGGCTTTCTGGTCCGGTCCGGCGTGACCGTCAATTCGGTGACCGAGCACGGTAGGAACGAGACCTTCGTCGATCCCCGTGACAACTCCAACGACCCGCTTCACGATCGGCCGCCCGTCGTGCTCGACGCGACGGCCGGCGACTTCTCGTTCTCGGTCATCGGGATCCACAACCGCTCGCTGAGCGACGTGGACAGCGCGACCCGGGGGGATTGGGTACGCACGAAACGCCTGGAGCAGGCGCAGTCGGTGGCCCGGTTGGTCGAGTCGATGCAGGACTCGAAGGTCGTCGTGGTCGGCGACTTCAACGGCTACCAGTTTTCCGATGGCTACGTCGATGTGGTGGGCCAGATGCGAGGCGTGGTCGATCCGGCTCTGAATCTGCTGTCGGGTCCGGACCTCGTGAGCAAGGACCTGTGCAATCTCGTCGATCGGTTGCCGGCCGAGGAGCAGTACTCGTTTCTGTTCGAGGGCACCGCTCAGGCCCTCGACCACGCCCTGGTGAACCAGGAGCTTGAGCGGCATGTGGTCGAAATGCAGTTCGGCCGCGGCAACGCCGACGCGGCCGGAAGCGACCGGGGCGACGCGACGAACGCGTTGGGAGGATCCGACCATGACGGTCTGGTCGTCTACCTGTCCCCGACGGCCAAGCCGGCCGTCGATCCATCTCCGTGTCAGGGCGAGGCGCCAGCGGCACCACCGCCACCACCGCCGCCACTTGGCCCGACCGGTCCGGGCGGCCCTTCGGATCCGACGCCGACCGCGGACCTGCGGCTCTCCGTCGATGCCCGGATCGTGTCCGGAGATCGCGTGCGCATCAGCGTGACGGTCGGAAACGAGGGACCGGAAACGGCCCGCAACGTCGTCGTCAGCGGCGCCGTCAGCCTGGCGGGCGAAGCGCTTCGGGGTTCGACATCCGGCTGCGAGGAGGATCCGGGCGGCGTTTCGTCGTGCAGTCTGGGAGACATCGCGGCCGGGGAGGCGGCGGCCTTTACGATCGACGTCGAGACCGGCGGGGCCAGCGAGGGTTCGCTCAGGTACGGCGGATCCGTGGAGAGCGACGTCGCCGACCCGGCGCCGGGGAACGACGATGCCGCGGTCACGCTGCCCCTCGGTCCACCGGGCGCGCCGTCCGACCTGTCGGCCACGGCGGTCGGCGCGACGCGCGTCGAGCTTCGCTGGCGGGACAACTCGAGGGGCGAGACCGGCTTCGCGGTCTTCCAGCAGGGGCCGGGAGATTCAAAGCCGCGGCTGATCGGTACGGCGCCGGCGAACGCCACGTCGACCATCGTCGCGGACCTCGTCCCCGGCATCACCTACCGCTTCGCCGTCGAGGCCCGCAACGGGTCGCTCGCCTCCGAACGCACGCCAGCCGTGGCGGCGACAACCTGGTTCTCGGAGGAGGCCCGCTGCGACGAAGGGGACGTGCTCTGCCTCGGCAGCTTCGAGGTCGAGATCGCGTGGGACGCCGGCGACGGAAAGACGGGGCGCGGCGCCGCCGAACGGCTTACGGCGACCAGCGGCGACTTCTGGTTCTTCGAGCCGGACAACGTCGAGATGGTGGTCAAGGTCCTGGACGGCTGCGCGTTGAACGGCCACATGTGGGTGTTCGCCGCGGGCCTGACGGATCTCCAGGTAACCACGACGGTGCGGGACCTGAGCAGCGGGAAGGAAAGGGTCTGGTCCAGCCCGCGCGGAACGCCGTTCCAGCCCATTCTGGACAAGGAGGCCTTTGCGAGTTGCGTCGCTCCCTCAGGCGCGGCGAGCGGCGCCGTGGCCGTGCTGAGCGGCGCGTCGCCGGGACTTCAGACGAAGTCTCGCGCGGACAGCGTCGCGACGGCCGGAGCAGCGGAGGGCGGCGTGCCCGAAACAGCCTGCGTTGCCAGCGATACGGCGCTCTGCCTGCGGGACGGCCGCTTCGAGGTGAGCGCCGACTGGCGGGCCGGCGAGGAGGGCGGTCCGGGCGTGGGCTTCCCGCGCACGGCGGACACCGGGATGTTCTGGTTCTTCAGCCAGGACAACGTGGAACTCATCGTCAAGGTGCTCGACGGCTGCGCCGTGAACGGCCACCGATGGGTCCTGATGGGCGGCCTGACGGACGTCGTCGTCAACCTCTCGGTGACGGACAGCGTGACGGGAGAGGCCAGGATGTACGGAAGTCCGGGCGGCGCGCCGTTCGAGCCGATGTTCGACCTGGAGGCGTTCTCCTGCGCCGACGGTCCCCGAGGCTGACGGCCGCTCGCTCTACCGCGTGACCCGGCGTCCGCGACCGCCCGGATGCCGGCCGGAAGGCCGGCGCACCGGTACTGGCCCCGGAGGTTCGCGTGCTGGGCGCGCCACGCCACGCCACGCCACGCCACGCCACCTCGGATCGGTTGGCCGCTATCATCGCGCGCTCGGATGGAAGGAGGCGGGAACGTGTTGAAGGCCGTTCAGTTGGGCGAGAAGTGCGGGCTCCGGGTGTCGGAGCTGTGCCTGGGCACGATGAACTTCGGCGAGCCGGGCCGGGGACACCAGGGCGACTGGACGCTCGACATCGACGCCTCGCGGCCGATCTTCCAGGCCGCCATCGAGCGCGGGCTGTTCTACTTCGACTGCGCCGACGTCTACGGGATCGGCGCCTGCGAGCGGGTCGTCGGCGCGCTCCTGCGCGAGCTGCTGCCGCGCGACGAGTACGTCATCGCGACCAAGGTCTCCATGCCGATGGGCCGGTCGCCCAACCAGGGCGGTCTGTCGCGCAAGCACATCGTGGAAGGCGTCGACCGCAGCCTCGAGCGGATGGGCCTCGACTACATCGACCAGTTGATCATCCATCGCCACCCGCACGGCATTCCCGGCCAGGTTCAGGCGCCGATCGAGGAGACGTTGGAGGCGCTGCACGACGTGGTCAAGGCCGGCAAGGCCCTCTACCTGGGCGCGTCGTCGATGTTCGCGTGGCAGTTCACGGAGCTCCAGATGACGGCTCGGCGGAACGGCTGGACCGAGTTCGTGTCGATGCAGAACCACTACAACCTCGTCTACCGCGAGGAGGAGCGGGAGATGAACCCGTACTGCGCCCGGACCGGCGTGGCGCTCACGCCCTGGTCGCCGCTGGCGCGGGGCATCCTGACCGGCTCCTACCGGGGCGGCTTCGACGAGGGCGGCACGGACCGCTCGAAGGGCGGCGACCGGGCGCGCACGGAAATGCTCTACCGCGGCGCCGCGACCTTCGACATTGCCGACCGGGTGGTCGAGGTGGCCGGGAAGTACGGCCGCACGCCGGCGCAGATCTCGCTCGCCTGGCTGGTGAACAAGCCCGAGGTCACGTCGCCCGTTGTCGGCGTGTCGAAGATCTCCCAGATCGAGCAGCTCGTCGAGGCGACGACGATCGAACTCGACGCCGAGGACGTCGCCTATCTGGAGGAGCTCTACCAGCCGGTGCAGAACCTGCTGTCGCTCGGTCACTCCTGAGCGGCGTCCCCTCGCGGACGGCATGCGCTGCCGATACGGCGGCGGGGCGCCGGCGGGGCTCAGCCCGAAGCGCTATCATCGGCACCGGTCTTCGCGCTCTGACAGTCTGAGGGGGAAACCCGGTTGCAGCATCGCGCCTATCCAGGGATCGGCGGGGCAGTGATGGCCGCTTGTGCGCTCGTGTTCGCGACGGCGGTGCTCGGCGCCCCGGTGGACTCGGCGGGCCACGCCTGGACCGGCGATCTGGAACCGCTCGCCGAAGCGGACTTCGGCTACGAACAGGCCGCGCATCTGCTGGAACGGGCCGGTTTCGGTGGTACGCCGGCGGAGATTCGAGAACTCGTTGCGCTCGGACTCGAGGGCGCGGTCGCCCGGCTGGTCGACTACGAGGCGGTCGACGACTCGGCGCTCGCGCCGTTCGACGAATCGGGGATCTGGGATCCGGGCATGGACCCGTTCCCGCCCAGCCGCGTCGCGGCCGATCCAGCCCGTGGTCGACAAGTTCTTCTACGGGCTGCGCAGCAACGTGCTGGAGACCCGGCGGCTGGCGCTGTGGTGGGCCGACCGGATGGTGGTGACCCCGCGGCCGCTCGAGGAGAAGATGACTCTCTTCTGGCACGACCACTTCGCGACCTCCGAGGTCAAGGTCCGCGACGCCCGGAAGATGCGCCTGCAGAACCGGACGCTGCGCGCTCATGCCACGGCGGACTTCAAGAGCCTGGTGCTCGCGGTGATGCGCGATCCGGCGATGCTGGTCTACCTGGACAACCGGGAGAACGTGAAGGACTACCCGAACGAGAACTTCGGCCGCGAGCTGCTCGAGCTGTTCACGATGGGCCAGAACAGCGGAGACACGCGCAACTACACCGAGCAGGACGTTAGGGAGGCGTCGCGGGCGTTCACCGGCTGGACGAACGCGGTGCTCGACTACCGGTTCGACGCCGAACTCCACGACGACGGCCCGAAGACCTTCCTGGGGCGCGAGGGCAACCTGGGCGGCGAGGAAGTACTCGACATCATCCTCGAGCAGCCGGCGACCGGCGAGTTCATCGCCGGCAAGGTCTACCGCTACCTTGTGCGGGAGGATCTCGACCCGCCGCTCCAGGTCGAACTGGGTCGCCATCTGCGCGAATCGGGATACGAACTGAAGGCGTTGCTGCGGACGATCCTGTCCTCCAGGGACTTCTACAGCCCGCCGTCGGTCGCCACCCAGATCAAGAGCCCGGTCGCGCTGTTCGTCTCGACCTATCGCAAGCTCGGCGCGCCGAGGGCGCCCACGGTGCCCGACATGAACAGCCTCGCGGGCCGCCTGGGCCAGCAACTGCTCTACCCGCCGAACGTCGCCGGCTGGGCGGGTGGACGGACCTGGATCACGCCGGCGACGCTGCTGGAGCGCGGCAACGCGATGCGCTCCGTCCTCTTTCCTCCCACGCTGGAGGAGTTCGGCCATCCGGACCGGCGGATGCCCGGGATCTACCGCCAAGTCGGCGAGCGGCTGGCGCGGGGGATGACGATCACGGCGGCGACCAAGCAGGGCGACGCCGCGTCCAACACGCTGGTCGACGCTGATGAGGAGTACAACACCCGCTACGGCGGCTACCGCGGCTACGTGGTCGCCTACGAACGGGTCAAGCTCGTGCCGCGCCACGTCCTCGACGTCGACGTGCGGGCCATGGTGCTTCAGGCCGGCGCCACCGACGCCGGGGGAGCGGTCGACCACCTCCTGCACCGGTTCCTGCGCGTTCCGCTGACCGAGCCGGGGCGCGCGGCGCTGGTGCGGCACCTCGAGCGCGAACTGGAGTCGACCGGCCTGGAGGCACAAGACCCGGGCGCGACCGGGAAAGTCGAGGAAGCGCTACGCTCGACCCTCTACCTCGTCTTCAGTTCGCCCGAGTATCAGTTGGGATAGAGGAGTTCCCCATGGCTGAACGACTACCCTGCGGCTGTTCGCGGCGCGACTTCCTGCACCGCGGCCTCCTTGGACTCGGCGTCGCCGCCGGCCTGCCGGCGGTTCTCGGCCGCACGTCCGCGGCGCTCGCGCTCGAGGAACTGCGGTCCGGGATCTCCGACGCATCCGGGCGCATTCTGGTCGTGGTGGAACTCTCCGGCGGCAACGATGGTCTGAACACCGTCATCCCGTTCCGGAACGACGAGTACTACCGGGTACGCCCGAACCTGGGCATCCGCCCGAAGCGGGCGATCAAGCTCACAGAGGAGGCGGGGTTCCACCCCTCGCTCGTCGGCATGGAGGGCCTGTACAAGGACGGGAACCTGGCGGTCGTCGAGGGCTGCGGCTATCCGAACCCGAGCCTGTCCCACTTTTCGTCGATGGGCTTCTGGCACACGGGCGTCCCGAACGGCGGCGAGGCGCTCGGCTGGCTCGGCCGTCTCGCCGACGATCACGGGCCGGACGGCACGCCCAACTACATCGTCAACGTGGCCAGCTCGCAGTCCCTGGCCGTGCGCGCCGCCCGGCACTCGCCGCTGGTCTTCGACGACCCGGGCCGCCTCCGGCGCCAGGGCACGCCGGGCGAGAAACAGGCGCTCGGCCAGTTCGGCACGGACGAGGCGAGCGGCAACGACGCCCTCGACTTCCTGCGCGGCACGGCCGCCAACGCCGCTTCCAGCGCGGCGCTCGTGCGCGACGCGTGGTCCGGCTACCGCACGCCGGTCGACTACGGCATCGGCGGCCTCGGCGCCGACCTGCGCAAGGTCGCGGCCCTGATCGAGGCCGAGCTGCCCACCCGCATCTACTACGTGAGCTTCCGCGGCAACTCGTTCGACACCCACGTCCACCAGGCCGACACCCACGCCCGGCTGCTGATGTACATGTCCGATGCCGTGGCCGGATTCCTGCGCGACGTCGAGCGCATCGGCCGGGCCGACGACGTGGCGGTCCTCATGTTCACCGAGTTCGGGCGGCGGGTGGAGGAGAACGCGAGCCTCGGCACCGACCACGGTACCGCCGGTCCGATGTTCGTCGCCGGCAAGGGCGTCGCCGGCGGCTTCTACGGCGACACCCCGAGCCTCACCGACCTCGACGACGGCAACCTGAAGATGACGACCGACTTCCGGCGGGTCTACGCGTCGATGATCGAGGGCTGGATGGGGATGGACGACGCCTCCGCCGTCCTCAAGGGCGAGTTCCCCGCGCTGCCGGTGTTCGGCGTGACGTAGGCTTCGGGCCGGGAACCGTGGAGCCCGGATCGGCACTTCGTCTCCCTTCGGCCCATCTGCCGAATCTGACGGGCTTGGCCATCCGCGACCGAGGCGGGGTTGACACCGAGTCTTGGTTGTGTTCGGCTCTTGCCTGCGGTGACCGCTTGGAGCGGCTGATCGCAGTTTCCGCCTGAGCCCGACCCCCAGTTTGTAATGGGTAGGGCGGTTGTCATGGGGGCTCCCCAAGGGAGCCCCTCTTTGTTTGCCTGGAGGCATCGTGGACTACGTGGCGGTCTTCGTGGACGCCGGTTGTCTGTTCGCTGCTGGTTCGGACGCTCTCAGCGGCAAGGTTCTCCCCCGGGGCGCAACGCGCCTGGATTTGGACGACGCCGTGGAGGCGCTGAAGGACATCGCCGAGCGAGCGTCCGGCGGCCTCCGGCTCCTGAGGATCTACTGGTACGACGGTACCCAGGGGGAGCCGACCCTGATGCACCGTCGGCTAGCCAGGCACGCTCACGTCAAGGTGAGGCTCGGCATCGTGGACAGTCGCGGCCAGCAGAAGGGCGTGGATTCCCTCCTGGTGACGGACATGATCGCCTTGGCGCGCAACCGGGCGATGACGGAGTGCGTCCTGCTTTCCGGCGACGAGGACGTCAGGGTAGGAGTACAGCAGGCGCAGGAGTACGGAATTCGCGTTCACCTGTTGGGGGTGGGGAGTGGCGATGCCTACAACCAGTCGGACCTGCTCGTTCAGGAAGCGGACGAACACTGGTTCTGGAAGGCAGACGATCTGAAGGCCTTCCTGACGATCAGGCTGTCGACCGAGACCGATGGGGCCAGGCCTCGCTCGCCCGAAGAGGTCGACCGGCGTTTGCTGGAGGTGGCGCGGACTGAGGCTGCCGAGGTCCCGGCGGCCGAGCGCGAGAAGATGAGCGGCTCCATCCGGCGCACAGGTCTACGGCCCAAGGAGATAGACAGGCGGTTGTTGGGAAGGGCGGCAGGCGAGGCGCTTGACGGCGGGGTGTTGAGCGAGGAGCACAAGCGGCGTGTCCGAGACGCGTTCCTGGAGTCCCTGGTCGAACTGCACGAGGTAGACACCGACGCAGCGTCCGGTTGCGCCCCTGAGGAGGCGTCCCGAGGCCGTCAGGGAGCGGCAAGCAGCGGCCAGTCCGCCGCGGAACAGATGGACGACGAACACGCGGACGCGGTCCATGTGGGCGAAGAACCCGCACTCGACGCTGGAGAGGCGGCCGAGCGCTTGGTCGAAGTGGCGCGTAGCGAGGCGGAATCCGTGCCGGCGGGACGCCGAGAGGAGCTGATCCGCCACATCGAAGAGACCGGCTACCGGCCCCGAGAGGTCGACGCCGCCCTGCTGGCAAGGTGCTCGCGCGAGGCGCTCGGCGGCCGGGTGTTGGACGAAAGCCAACGGAAGC
>JAPVWO010000175.1 GCA_027493375.1 Candidatus Multivorans thiocomprendens
CGGTCGATCAGTCCCTGATCACGCTGGAGAGCGACAAGGCGTCGATGGAGGTGCCGTCGCCGGCGGCTCCTCCACCTGCCGGGACGGCCTCCTCGGCCGCGGCTTCCGCAACCGCGCCGGCGGGTTCGATCGTCAGGATCAGGTCGCCCTCGCCGACCTGGCCACCGAGTTCCACCGCGATCTCGACCACCCGGCCCGCCGCCGGCGACGGCACCTCCATCGACGCCTTGTCGCTCTCCAGCGTGATCAGGGACTGATCGACCGAGACGTCGTCGCCGACACCCACCAGGACCTCGACGATGTCGACGGAATCGAAGTCGCCGATGTCGGGGACGACGACGGGAACTGTCTCGCTCACGCGGTGGCCGGGTTCGGTGCGTTCGGGTCGATGCCGTACGCGGCGATCGCCCTGGACGGCGCCTCGGGATCGATTTCGTCGTTCTCGGCCAGGGAAGCCAGCGCGGAGACCACGATGTGCCGGCGGTCGACCTCGAAGAAGGCCCGCAACTGCTCGCGTGTGTCGCTGCGGCCGAAACCGTCGGTGCCGAGCGTCCGGTACGGGCCCGGCACGAAGGCCCGGATCTGATCCGTGTAGACCTTCATGTAGTCGCTCGCGGCGACCGTCACGCCGCCGCGCCCGGTCAGGCACTGGCGGACGTAGGACACTCTCTTCTCCTCGCCCGGATGGAGGCGGTTCCAGCGCTCGACCTCGATGCCGTCCCGCCGCAGTTCGTTGAAGCTGGTCGCCGACCAGACCTCGGATGACACCTTCCAGTCCGCCTCCAGCATCTCGGCGGCCGCTTCCGCCTCGCGGAGGATCGCTCCCGAGGCCAGCAGCGTGGCCCGCTTCCGGTGACGCGAGCCGGGCCGGATCCGGTGCAGGCCGCGCCGGATGCCCTCTTCGGCGCCGGCCGGCATCCTGGGGTGCTCGTAGTTCTCGTTCAGCGTCGTCAGGTAGTAGAAGACCGGCTCCTCCTCGGCGTACATCCGCCGCAGGCCGTCCTGGAGGATCACGGCGAGCTCGCAGGCATAGGTCGGGTCGTAGGAGACGCAGTTCGGCACCGTCGAGGCGGCCAGATGGCTGTGGCCGTCCTGGTGCTGCAGGCCCTCACCGTTGAGCGTCGTCCGCCCCGACGTGCCGCCGATCAGAAAGCCCCGCGCCTGCATGTCGGCCGCGGCCCAGATCAGGTCGCCGACCCGCTGGAAGCCGAACATCGAGTAGAAGATGAAGAACGGGATCATGTGGAAGCCGTGGTTGGCGGCCGAGGTTCCCGCCGCCATCCAGGAGCAGAGCGAACCGGCCTCGTTGATCCCCTCCTGGAGGATCTGGCCGTCCCGGGCCTCCCTGTAGGGCGCGATCTTGTGCGCGTCGACCGGTTCGTAGAGCTGGCCCGTGGGGGCGTAGATGCCGAGTTGCCGGAACATGCCCTCCATGCCGAAGGTGCGCGCCTCGTCGGCGACGATCGGCACCAGGCGGTCGGAGATCGCCGGGTTCCGCGTGAGCAGCGTGAACAGGCGCACGAACGCCATCGTGGTCGAGAACTGGCGGCCTCGGCTCGACCGCAGCAGGGCGTCGAAGGCGTCCAGATCGGGCACGTCGAGCGGGGTAGCGGCAAGGGTCCGCGCCGGCAGGTAGCCGCCCAGGGCCTCGCGGCGCTCCTTCAGGTAGCGGATCTCGGGGCTGTCGTCCGGCGGCCGGTAGAAGGGGGTCGCCTCGAGTTCCTCGTCCGAAACCGGGATGTCCAGCCGGTCGCGGAAGCCCATCAGCGCCCGCAGCCCCATCTTCTTCTGCTGGTGGGTGACGTTCATCCCCTCGCCGGCCTCGCCCATGCCGTAGCCCTTGACCGTCTTGGCCAGGATGACCGTCGGCTGCCCCGTGTGTTTCACGGCCGCGGCGTAGGCCGCGTAGATCTTGTGCGGATCGTGTCCGCCGCGGTTGAGCCGCCAGATGTCCTCGTCGGTCAGGTGGGCGACCATCGCCTTCAGCTCCGGGTACTTGCCGAAGAAGTGCTCGCGCACGAAACCGCCGTCCTGGCTCGCCTTGTACGCCTGGTATTCGCCGTCGACCGCCTCCTCCATGCGCCGCCGCAGCAGCCCGTGACGGTCGCGGGCAAGCAGCGGATCCCAGTAGGAGCCCCAGACCAGCTTGATCACGTTCCAGCCGGCGCCGCGGAACACCGCCTCGAGCTCCTGGATGATCTTGCCGTTGCCGCGGACGGGGCCGTCCAAACGCTGCAGGTTGCAGTTGACGACGAAGATCAGGTTGTCGAGGTGCTCGCGCGAAGCCAGCGAGATCGATCCCAGGGATTCCGGCTCGTCCATCTCGCCGTCGCCCATGAAGGCCCACACCTTGCGCCCCTCGGTGTCGACCAGGCCGCGGTTGTGGAGGTACTTCATGAACCGCGCCTGAAAGATCGCCATCAGGGGCCCGAGACCCATCGACACCGTCGGGTACTGCCAGAAGCCCGGCATCAGCCAGGGGTGCGGATAGGACGACAACCCGCCCGGCCGTGACTCGCGCCGGAAACGGAGCAGTTCCTCCTCGCTCAGCCGGCCCTCCAGGAAGGCGCGGGCGTAGATGCCGGGCGAAGAGTGACCCTGGATCATGACCAGGTCGCCGCCCTGATCCTCCGAAGGCGCGTGAAAAAAGTGGTTGAAGCCCACGTCGTAGAGCGTCGCGGCGGACGCGAAGGACGCGATGTGCCCGCCCAGCCCCTCGTAGTCGTGGTTGGCGCGAACCACCATCGCCATCGCGTTCCAGCGCACGATGCTGCGGATCCGCCACTCGATTTCCGCGTCGCCCGGCAGCGGCTCCTGCGCCCTGACCGGAATCGTGTTCAGGTAGGCGGTGGTCGCCTTGTAGGGAAGATAGGCGCCCGAGCGGCGAGCCTGATCGACCAGGGCCTCGAGCAGGAAGTGCGCCCGCTCCGGCCCCTCGCGGTCCATGACCGCTTCCAGAGCCTCCAGCCACTCGGCGGTTTCAGCCGGATCGATGTCCTGGCGCGCCGTGTCCGCCCTGGGCCTGTTTGTGGAATCCATGTCCATCTCTTTGTCGCCCAAGGGCTTTCGGCGCATGCTCGGCGCGACCCCGGGGAACCTCCGATTCTACCCGCCCAGGGCACCCCAAGCGGGTTCGGAACAACGGCGGGGAGCAGCGCCGGATTCCACGACTGCTATGGTCTAGCGCGCTGGGTGTGGCTGGAACGACAGCCTGAGACCGCGTTGGATCGGCTCCGTCGCCGAGCCTGGACGCGGAAGCCTTCGAACCTGAAACGGTTGACACCGACGTAGGGAATGCAGCCATGACGATTGCCGACCGAGTCCCGCAGAGCGCGGCTCCCCTGCTGAGCCGCGATCCCCTTCCCAACTCGCGCAAGGTCTATGTCGAAGGCTCGGATCCGTCGATCCGCGTCCCGATGCGCGAGATCTCCCAGTCGCCGACAACCGCAGGCGCGGGACCGTCGGCCGCGAGCGGCCTGACCGCACTGGGACCGAAGGAGCACAATCCACCGGTCGTTGTCTACGACACATCGGGGCCGTACACGGACCCGGCCGTCGAGATCGACGTCCGTCGCGGTCTGGAGCCGATCCGCCGACCCTGGATCCGGGCGCGTGGCGACGTCGAGGAACTGGGCGACGTCTCCTCCAGCTACGGTCGCGAGCGCGCCACGAACCCGAGACTCGACCACGTCCGGTTCACCGCCGGCCGCCGGCCTCTCCGGGCCAAGGCCGTCGCCCGCGTCACCCAGATGCGCGTCACCCAGATGCGCGTCACCCAGATGCACTATGCGAAACGCGGCCAGATCACGCCGGAGATGGAGTTTGTCGCCATCCGCGAGAACCAGCGGCGCGAGCGGATCGCCGACGAGATCGCCGCCCAACACGCCGGCGAGAGCTTCGGCGCGTCGATCCCGCGGACGATCACGCCCGAGTTCGTGCGCTCCGAGGTCGCCCGAGGACGCGCGATCATCCCGGCCAACATCAACCACCCGGAACTCGAGCCGATGGCGATCGGCCGGAACTTCCTGGTCAAGATCAACGCGAACATCGGCAACTCGGCCGTCACCTCGTCGATCGAGGAGGAGGTCGAGAAGATGGTGTGGGCGATCCGCTGGGGCGCCGACACGGTGATGGACCTCTCCACGGGCCGCAACATCCACGAGACGCGGGAGTGGATCCTGCGCAACTCGCCGGTGCCCATCGGCACGGTGCCGATCTACCAGGCCCTGGAGAAGGTCGACGGCCGGCCCGAGGAGCTGACCTGGGAGATGTTCCGCGACACCCTGATCGAGCAGGCGGAACAGGGCGTCGACTACTTCACGATCCACGCCGGCGTCCTGCTGCGCTACGTGCCGCTGACGGCGAAGCGGCGTACCGGGATCGTCAGCCGCGGCGGCTCGATCATGGCCAAGTGGTGCCTCTCGCACCACAAGGAGAGTTTCCTCTACACCCACTGGGACGACATCTGCGAGATCATGGCCGCTTACGACGTCTCCTTCTCGATCGGCGACGGCCTCCGCCCCGGCTCGATCGAGGACGCCAACGACGAGGCCCAGTTCGCCGAGCTCAGGACCCAGGGCGAACTGACCCGCCGCGCGTGGGAGTTCGACGTCCAGGTGATGAACGAGGGCCCCGGTCACGTGCCGATGCACATGATCAAGGAGAACATGGACAAGCAGCTCGATTGGTGCGAGGAGGCGCCGTTCTACACCCTCGGGCCGCTCACCACCGACATCGCCCCCGGCTACGACCACATCACCTCCGGCATCGGCGCGGCGATGATCGGCTGGTTCGGCACCGCGATGCTCTGCTACGTCACCCCCAAGGAACACCTCGGTCTGCCCAACCGCGAGGACGTCCGCGAAGGCGTGATCACCTACAAGATCGCCGCCCACGCAGCCGACCTGGCCAAGGGCCACCCCGGCGCCCAGGCCCGCGACAACGCCGTTTCCAAGGCCCGCTTCGAGTTCCGCTGGGAGGACCAGTTCAACCTCTCGCTCGACCCGGAACGGGCCCGCGCCTTCCACGACGAGACCCTGCCCCAGGAGGGCGCCAAGGTCGCCCACTTCTGCTCCATGTGCGGCCCCAGGTTCTGCTCGATGGAGATCACCCAGCAGATCCGCGACTACGCGGCCGAGAAGGGGCTGGAGGACGCCGAAGCCCTGGAGGCCGGGCTCAGGGAAAAGGCCGGGGAGTTCCGCGAGGCCGGCGGCGAGGTTTACCTGCCGGCGAAGTCGACCCGTCGCTAAACGTCGACCAGGCCGGAATCGTACCCAAAGTGGGCTGCCGTACTCCCTCCATGGTTCGCATCGGTGCTCGCCCGGCCGGCGGCGCTCTCGCGGTCGTGCTGAACCTGGGCGCCTGGGCGGCGGCATTCGCGCAGCCCGGGCTGGAGCGGCTCGCGCCGGAAATCGAAGGGCTGGCGCCGCTGAGCGAAGTGCTGGCGCTTGAGACCCCGGCCGTCAGCGCCGCCATTGCCGCGGCTCGGGCGGCGAGCGAGGTCGGTGGCCCGGCGCCATTCGCGGCGCCGTTCGCGGTGGACGTGAGCACGGCCAGTCACGGGCGCTGGGAGAGCAGCAGCGACGGACGCCTCGCCGTGTGGCGGCTGCGCGTGGTCTCCGCCGCCGCGGTTTCGCTGAATCTGGGGTTCGGCCGCTACCGCATGCCGCCCGGCGGCCGGTTGCGGGTTTACACGCCGGCGGGCGGCGATGTCGCCGGACCGTTCACGGAGGCGGACAATCGGCCGCATGGCGAACTCTGGACTCCGATCCTCTCCGGTGAAGAGGTCGTGATCGAAGTGGCCGTTCCCGCGGCTCGGCTGGGCCAACTCGAGCTGCGACTCGACACCGTCAACCGCGGGTTTCGCGATCTCTCGTGGGTCCGGTCTCCGAGCCACGGATCCTGCAACATCGACGTGGCGTGTCCGGCCGGGGACGCGTCCCGAGACCAGATTCGCAGCGTGGCCCACTGGAGCGTCGGGGGCGCGTCCATGTGCACGGGCGCGTTGGTGAACAACGCGGCCGAGGACAGCCGGCTGTTCTTCCTCACCGCCGCCCACTGCTTCGACGACGCCCGCCGGCAGGCCCCCAGCGTGGTCGTGTACTGGAACTTCCAACGCCCCGCGTGCGACGCCGGCGCCGCGAGGAGACGGCGTCACAGTCAGAGCGGCGCGGTTCTCCGCTTCCAGGACGCGGCATCCGACCTCGTCCTGCTCGAACTGGACGACGAGCCGGACCCGGCGCACAAGCTGCACCTCGCGGGCTGGGACCTGAGTTCCGCCGCCCCGGCCTCGGCCACGACCATCCACCATCCCCACGCGCATCACAAGTCGATCAGCTCCGAGAACGACCCTCTGACGCGGACGATGTACAACAACGACCGCCCGCGGTACGACGGAAGGTACTGGCGAGTCGAGGACTGGGACCAGGGGACGACCCAACCGGGGTCGTCGGGCGCGCCGTTGTTCGACCAGAACGGACGGATCGTCGGAGCGCTCTCCGGAGGCGACGCCGCCTGCGGCAACGACGAACCGGACTGGTATGGAGCGTTGGCGAGCTCGGCGGATCGACTCTCGGGCTGGCTCGACCCCGGCGACACGGGCGCGATCTCGCTCGACGGAATGGACCCGAACCACCGGCCGCGCAGTCTTCGCGCACCCGACGACAAGGCGGTGCGGGCGCCGGAGGGCGGCGTGCCGGCCGCGGCGTTGCCGGTCGATCTCGCACCGTTCTTCCGGGATCCGGATGGCGACGCCCTCACGTACGCGGCAACCTCGTCGAACGAGTCGTTCGTCACCGCGTCGGTCTCGGGTTCCTCGGTCGACCTGACGCCGGTAGCGGCCGGCGTCGCAACGATCACCGTGACGGCGACGGACGCCGGCGGTTCGAACCTCGCGGCTACCCGGACCTTCCAGGTCAAGGTCGGCGCCAACCGTTCGCCGGAAACGTCAGGCACGTTGGCGGGGCAATCGCTGAACGAGGGAGATACGACGCGGATCGACGTCGCGAGCTCATTCACGGACGACGACGGCGACGATCTCACGTTGGCCGCGTCGTCCACGGACACGGCCGTCGCGACCGCCGCGCTCTCCGGATCGACGGTGACGGTGACCGCCGCGGACGGACCGGGCGCGGCGACGATCGACGTGACGGCGACCGACGCCGGCGGTTCGAACACCAGGACAAGGCACCGGTTCGTCGTGACGGTGGCCAACGAGGCCCCGCGACCGGTCGGTTCACTCGCCGACGTGACGATCAACGTCGGCGATGACAGGCGGGTGGTGGACGTCGCTCGGGCATTCGACGATCCGGAAGGCGAGGCTCTGACGTACCGCGCCTCGTCTTCGGCGCCGCGAGTGGCCCGGGCGGCCGCTTCGGGTTCGCGGGTCAGGCTGACTCCGGTGGCGCGCGGGAACGCGACGATCACCGTGAGGGCGACGGACCTGGGCGGTTCGGTCGAGACGGCGACGCAGACGATCGACGCGCGAGTCAAGGGCCGGCGGGGCGTGACCCTCTCGACCACGGACCTGAGCGTGACCGAGGGGGCGACCGCCGCCTACACGGTAGCGCTCGATTCCGAGCCGACGGGAGAGGTGACGATCGCGGCGTCCGTGGTCTCGAGCGCCAAGATCACGGTCAGTCCGCTTTCGCTGACGTTCGATGAAACGGACTGGGATTCGGCGCGGACGGTGACGGTCGAGGGCGTGCAGGACGGCGACGCCGTCGCCGAGTCGGCGACGATCCGCCACGACGTGAGCGGCGGCGACTACGGACCGGTTACGGCCCCTTCGGTTAGCGTGAAGGTGCTGGACGACGATGCGGCGCCCGTCCTTTCCGTCGCTCCGGCGTCCGCCGCGGAGAGTGCGGGTTCGGTGAGTTTCGAGGCGACGCTGGCGTTCGCAGCCGGCGTGGACGTGACCGTGGACTACGCGACATCCGACGGTTCCGGCGCCGCCGGAGCTCGAGCCGGCTCGGACTACGCCTCCGCGAACGGGACGCTGACGTTTCCGACCGGAACGACCACGAAGCGGATCGTCGTGGCCGTGACGGACGACGACGAGGACGAGGAAGAGGCGGAGACCTTCCGGCTGACCCTGCGGAACCCCCGGAACGCGACCTTGGACGGCGGCGGTTCGACGCTGCGGGTTCCAGGGACGATCGAGGACGACGACGACCCGGAAGTGACGGCGCGATTCGGTTCGTCGAACTACACCGTCACCGAGGGCCGGTCGGTGAACGTGGTGGTGCGGCTGGACCGGGACCCGGAGCGAAACGTGGAGATCTTCCTGCACGACGCCCACCGCGGCGGAGTGGAAGACGCCGACTACCGGGGCGTGCCGACGAGCGTCGAGTTCGGCGCGGGCGAGCGGACCCGGAGTTTCACGGTAGACGCGTTCAACGACGGATTGGACGAGGATGGCGAAGCGGTGGAACTGAGTCTGTCGACCGCGGCGGCGCGCGTGACCGCCGACGACCGGACGACGATCGCTATCCGGGACAGCGGCGGCGGCCCTCCCGGCGGCAACGATCCCCCCGGCGGCGACGATACTCCCGGCGGCGGCCCTCCCGGCGGCAACGATACTCCCGGCGGCGGCCCCCCGGACGGAGAAGAGGAAGAAGACGATCCGCCTCGGCCGCCTCCGCCTCCCCAACCGCCGACGGCGGCGTTCGCGACGGAGGGCGCCGTATGCGACGGAGGACTCTGCCGCGCCCACACCGGCTCTCCGGTGACGTTCGCGGACACGAGCACCGGCGCTCTGACCACGCGGCGTTGGGAGTTCGGCGATGGCCGGCTGTCGCGGAGTCGGACGGTGGCGCACTCCTGGTCGGCGCCGGGCTTCTACGAGGTCACGCTCACGGTTTCCAACGGCGCCGTCGAGTCGACCGCGGCGCTTACGTTTCTGGTCGAGGCCGACGAACCAGCCGGGAGCTGCGTCGCCGACGCGCGGACACGCTGCCTGCGCGACTCGCGCTACGCCGCGTCCGTGGACTGGTGGCGCGCGGACGGCGCCGGCGGCGGCGGCGAAGTCGTCCGCTCCGGCACGGACGACTCCGGCGTCTTCCGTTTCTTCGAACCGGAAAACTGGGAAGTGCTGATCAAGGTGCTCGACGGCTGCGCGGTCAACGGCCACGTCTGGGTGTTCGGCGCGTCGCCGACCGATCTCGGCTACGTGATCCGCGTGACCGACACGGCCGCGGGCACGGTCAAGGAGTACCGCAACGAGCCTGGCGCGCCGGCGCCCGCGATCACGGACGTCACGGCGTTTCCCGCCGGTTGCCCACGCTAGACTGCGCCGCCGATGACGGAGAGCCGCCAGGACAAGTTCTCGGGTACCCGGGAGGTCGCCGAGCGCCTCAGCTTCGACCTGGCGCCGCTGCGGCGCTACCTCGAAGAGCACGTCGACGGATTCTCGGGCGACCTCCAGGTCAAGCAGTTCAAGGGCGGCCAGTCCTGCCCCACCTACCTGCTGGAGGCCGGCGGCAAAAGCTACGTGCTGCGCCGCAAGCCGCCGGGAAAACTGCTGCCTTCGGCGCACGCCGTGGACCGCGAGTACCGAGTGATGACGGCGCTCCGCGACACGAACGTGCCGGTGCCGCGCACCTACTGCCTTTGCACCGACGAGTCGGTCGTCGGCACGATGTTCTTCGTCATGGAGCACGTGAAGGGCCGGATCCTCTGGGAGGCGCTGCTCCCCGGCATGGAGCCTGCCGAGCGGTTCGCGATCTACGACACGATGAACCGAACGCTCGCGCGGCTGCACGCGGTGGACTACGAGGCCGTGGGACTTGAGACCTACGGCAAGCCGGGCAACTACTTCGCCCGCCAGATTCACCGCTGGACGAAGCAGTACCTGGCCTCGGAGACCCGGGACATCCCCGCGATGAACGCGCTGATCGAGTGGCTGCCGGCGAACATCCCGGACGGCGACGAAACGACGATCGTCCACGGCGACTTCCGGCTCGACAACATGATCCTGCACCCGGAGCAGGCCGAGGTGATCGCCATCCTCGACTGGGAACTGGGCACGCTCGGCCATCCGCTTGCCGACTTCAGCTACCACACGATGCAGTGGGAGATCCCGAAGGAAAAGGGCGGGCTCAAGGGCCGCGACCTCGAAGCGACCGGCATACCGGGCCTCGAGCAGTACCGCGACGCCTACTGCCGGCGGACCGGCCGCGATAGCATCCCGCACTGGAACTTCTACCTCGCCTACAACCTCTTCCGCAGCGCCGGCATCGCCCAGGGCATCGCCGGCCGGGTGCGCGACGGCACCGCCGCCAGCGCTCACGCGAAGGAAGTCGGCGAATCGGTGCCGCGGACGGCCGGACTGGCCTGGGAAGTCGCGCAGCGGGCCTGAAGAGCACTGGGTGCGCCGGCCTTCTGGCCGGCATTCCGGGAGCCGCGCAGCGACGCTACGGAAACCCTCCTCTCCCGGCGACGTAGCCAGGGCCAAGGCTTCCGGCACCCTCTATACTCCCGCCCGCCCCAGCACACGCCCGAATGGACTGGACCACCATCCGCCTGCTGTACCTGAGCGAACTCAGGTCGGCCCTGCGCGAACGGTCCGTCCTCATCAACGGGATCCTGATCCCGCTCCTGATGTACCCGCTGATGATGTGGGTGATGTTCTCGGCGATCCTGTTCGTGACCGCCCGCACCGAGAGCTTCGCTTCGCGGGTGGAGATCGCGGGTCTGCCCGCGGAGCATCGCGGCCTGCTCGAGCGGCTCGACGAGGAGGGGCGGGTCGAGGTCGCCGAGGTCGACGCTCCACCGGCCACGACGGCGGCCGCCTACCGGGCGGGGATCGAGGAACGCCTTCGGGCCTCTGAACTCGACGCCGCCCTGATCTTCGAGGCGACAGAAGACGGTCCGCCGGGCAACGCCGCCGTCTCGCTTCTCAGCGACGGCTCGAGCGACCAGTCGCAGACCGCCCGCGGACGCCTGGAACGGGCGCTTTCCGCCGAGCGCTCGGACTGGCTCGATCGGATCGCGGAACAGCACGGTCTCGAAGGCGCCGAGTGGCAGGTGTTCGAGGTGGAATCCGGCAACCTCGCCACCGGCGTCGAGATGGGCCAGTTCCTGATGGGGATGATGATCCCCCTGTTCTTCGTCATCATGATCGCGAACGGCTGCCTCTACCCGGCGATCGACTCGACCGCCGGGGAGCGCGAGCGAAACACCTGGGAGACGACCACCACCCTCGCCACGCGGCGCATCCACATCGTCGCCGCCAAGTACCTCTACGTCGCCACGATGGGCACCGTCGCCGGCGCGCTGAACGCCGCTGCGATGGTCGTCTCCTTCCGTTCCTTCCTGGGACCGCTGCTCGCCCGGCTCGGCGACGGCGACGGCAGCGGCTTCGCCTTCGAGCTGCCGCCGCGGTCGTTGCCGGTCCTGCTTCTCACCGCCGTGCTGCTGGGCGCCCTGATCGGCGCCGCGATGATGATCCTCGCGGCCTTCGCCCGCACCTTCAAGGAAGGTCAGTCGATGGTCACTCCCCTCTACCTGCTCGTCATCTTCCCGGTCGTCGTGCTGAACGACCCGAGCCTCGAATTCACGCCGCCGCTGGCGGCGATTCCGGTCGTCAACGTCGTCCTGCTGCTGCGCCAGGCGATCGCCGGCAACCTGCTCTGGCTGCAGCTCGGCCTCACGCTGCTCTCGAACGCCGCCGCGATCGTCGGCTGCCTGTGGCTCGCCTCGCGCGTGCTGCGGGTCGAGGAGGTCGCCACCGGCTCCTTCGAGGGCAACCTGTTCCAGTTCCTGCGCCGGCAGCTAAGGCCGGCGGGAGGTAAGGCGTGAGCGCAATCCAGGTCGAGGTCCAGGGTCTCTCGAAGAGCTTCTTCGACCAGGCCCGGGGCGAGATCAACGCGGTCAGGGAGGTCGACTTCGAGTGCCGGAGCGGAGAGATCTTCGGACTGCTCGGCGCCAACGGCGCGGGCAAGACGACGACGCTGCGGATGATCTCCACCGTGCTTCAGCCCTCGAACGGCACGGCCCGGGTGCTCGGCCACGACGTCGTCCGCGAACCGGTCGAAGTGCGCCGCAACCTCGGCTTCTACTCGGCGAGCACGGCGCTCTATCCGCGGCTCACCGCCCGCGAGACGCTGACCCTGTTCGCCCGCGTCAACAAGTACCCCGCGGAGCGCACCAGGAGCCGGGTAGAGGAGATGATCGAGCGCTTCGGCCTCGGCGACTACGCCGGGGCCCGCATCGAGAAGCTCTCGACCGGAATGAAGCAGAAGGTCTCGATCGCCCGCACCGTCGTCCACGACCCTCCGGTCCTGATCTTCGACGAGCCGACCGTCGGCCTCGACGTGCTGAACGCTCTCGATCTCCAGACGGGCATCCAGGAACTGCGCGACGAGGGCAAGACGATCCTTTTCTCGACCCACATCATGAGCGAGGCCGAGCGCCTCTGCGACCGGATCGCGATCATCGACAAGGGGCGGATCCGCGCCACGGGCGACCTCGAGGGGCTGCGAGCCGCGACCTCCCAGCACTACCTCGAGGACATCTTCGTCCACTACGTCACCAGCAACGACACGTCGGTCTAGGGCGGGCCGATGAACCGCCGCAGCGTCACCGCGCTGGTCGCCAACGACCTGCGCCAGCTCGCCCGCAATCCGCGGGTGCTCGTGTTCGCTGTGGCCCTGCCGCTCGTCATGTGGCCGCTGATGTGGTTCCTGACCTCGCTGACCACCGAGCGGCGGCAGGAGAGGCTCGAGAGCCGCACCTACAACTACGCCGTCGCCGAAGATCCTGCCTCCGCCGACGCGCAGGCATGGCTCGAGCGAGCCCTGGCGATCGTCGGCGACGACAGAGCGTCAGGCGATCCGGACGCGGCGGACGGCCCCGCGGTTCGCTTCGAACGCATCGAGACCCCGGCCGACGTTCCAGCCGCCCTCGACGCGCAGCAGCTCCACGTTCACGTCGCCTGGGAGAGCGGGACCGCGGAGAGCGGCGCTCCCCTTGCCGTCTTCACCTATCGAGCGGATCTCGATGCCTCCGGCGCAGCCGAGGGGTTCCTGAGGCGCGCCCTGCAGCGGACGCGCCTGGAGGTCCGCCAGCAGCGCCTTGAGGCGGCCGGCTTCCACACGAAGCCCGAGGATCTGCTGCCGGTCGAGCGGGTCGAGACGGCCAGCGAGGAGCAGACCTCCGGTCTCTTCCTCGGACGACTCCTGACCGCGATCATCGTGATGATGATGCTCACGGGCGGCTCGATCGTGGCCACGGATGCGCTCGCCGGCGAGAAGGAACGCGGCACGCTCGAAACCCTGCTGACGACGGCCGCCAGCCGGGTCGAGATCGTCACCGCGAAGAACCTGTCGATCCTGGCCGTCGCCTTCGCCACCAGCGTGCTCAACATCGCGAACATCGTGCTGTGGATGCAGCTCGACGTCATCCCGGCACCAGAGGGCCTGAAGCTGATCATTCCGGTCGGGACGGGCCTGCTGCTGGTCCTGCTCTATGCCCCGGCAGCCGTGCTCCTCTCCAGCAGCCTGCTGCTGGTCTCGGGCCGGTCGAAGACGTACAAGGAAGCGCAGTTGCTGTTCGCGCCCGTGATGCTGATTGCCATGGCCGTGGCGGCGATTCCCGTCCTGCCGGGCGTCGAGCTGCGCAGCGCGATCGTCCTGTTGCCGATCGCCAACCTCGGCGTGGCTGCCAGGGAGATCCTGACCGGCCACTACGACTGGCCGCTGCTTGCGGCGGCCTGGGCGGTCACCGGCGGCGCCGCCGCCCTGCTCGCCCGCGCCTCGCTGCGCACGCTCTCGGCAGAGAAGCTGATCACCGCCAGCGACACGGACGCCGCCGATCTTGCCGGCGGGCCCGCCCTCTTCCCGCGCCGCGTCGCCGGCTGGTTCGCCGTCCTCTGGGCCCTGCTCCTGGTCTGGCAACTGAACATCGGGGGCGGCATCGACAGTCGTCTGCTGATCGTGATCAACATGTCCGTCTTCGGCGCCGCGGCGTGGCTGATGATCGCCCGCTACCGGCTGCCCGCGCGGGAGGCGTTGTCACTGCGGGCGCCGCCGACCGGAGCGTGGCTCGGCGTCCTGATCGGCGCTCCCGCCGGTCTGTTGCTCGCCGACGGCGTCGTCCGCCTCGCCAGTCTGGCGATGCCCATTCCGGAGGAGTGGATCGAGGCGATGGCGGAGGCCTTCGGCGCGGACATCCCGGCCTGGCAGATGCTCGTCTTCTTCGCCATCCTCCCCGGCATCTTCGAGGAGATCGCCTTCCGCGGCGT
>JAPVWO010000176.1 GCA_027493375.1 Candidatus Multivorans thiocomprendens
GTCGAGCAGGTCGGGGAGTTGTATCGGAACAGCGGTTACATCTTCGCGGACGTGAAGATGGAGATCATCGAGCGTGAGGAGCTGGTTGCCGACATCCTGGTGACGGTCGAGGAGAACGACCAGTTCCGGATCGGACGGATGGAGTTCACCGGCAACGACCGGACCCGCGACCGGGTGCTTCGTCGCCAGATGCTGCTCAAGGAGGGCGACGTCTTCAATTCGGGCATGCTGCGCACCAGCCTGCTGCGGCTCAGCCAGCTCGAGTACTACGTGGTCAACGAGGACGATCCGGTCGAGGTCGACTACGACACCGACGACAAGCAGGTCGACATCACCGTGAAGGGCACCGAGACCGGCCAGACGGAAGTCCAGTTCGGCGGCGGCTACAGCGAACTCGACGGGTTCTTCGTCCAGTCGGCGTTGCGCACCCGAAACTTCCTGGGCCGCGGCGAGACCGTCGGCGTGTCGATGCAGACCGGCCGTTACCGCGACATCTTCGACGTCTCGTACTACATGCCCTGGGTCAAGGATCGCCCCCAGAACTTCGGGATTCAGCTCTTCAACCGGGACACGGACTTCGACCTCCTGATCGACCAGCGCTACCGGAGCAAGGAGGCCGGCGGCGTCCTCAGCTACGGTCGCTCGTTCCGCCGGTGGGAACTCGTCCAGTTGGCCTACAGCAACATGGACATCGAGAGCTACCAGTCGCAGACCTTCTACTTCTTCGACAACCCGGAGCAGAGTGACGACCCGACGAGCGACACGTTCGAGCAGGCGTTCGAGTTCAACCGCCGCTCGGTCACGGCCACCTACCAGTTCGACAGCCACAACAGCCGTCTCGAGCCGACCCAGGGCAAGCGCCTGGTCGCATCCCTCGAGTACGCCGGCGGCCCCCTGGGCGGCGAGTCCTTCTTCATTCGCCCGTCGTTGAACGCGGCGATCACCGTGCCGCTGACGAGGCGCGGGCTGCGGACGGTGGGGCGGGCGAACATTCAGCTCGGCTACATCGAGCCCTTCGGCGAGGACGACACCGGCAACCTCCGCCAGTTGTTCTTCCTGGACCGCTACCTGCTGGGCGGCGAGAACAGCCTCCGCGGCTTCGCGTTCCGTTCCATCTGGGTCCGCGATCCGGAGACCGGCCGCACTCTCCTCGACCGGAACGGCTTCCCCCAGGGCGGCAACAAGAGCGTGGTGATCAACCTCGAGCACCACACCCTGGTCAACGGTCCCTTCCGGGTCGTGACCTTCTTCGACGCCGGCAACGTCTACGGCGACGACCAGGACGTCGATTTCAACCACATGCGCATGTCGGCCGGCATCGAGCTACGGGTCAACGTGCCCATCCTTGGAGCTCCGCTCCGCTTCATCTACGCTACGAACCTGAATCCGCTGGACAACCTCGGAGGCGTCGACCGGGAGCGGTTCGACAGCTTCGACTTCAGCATCGGAACCAGCTTCTGACGCCTCACGGAGAACTACGAAGATGAACGTCAAACCCCTTGGATTCCGCGCGGCCGCGGCGGCCGCCGCGGTCATCGCCGGCGTCCTCATGGCCGGGCCGGCCGCGGCCCAGAGCAAGATCGCCGTGGTCGAGGTCGAGCGCCTCCTGCAGGAATCGGCGCGCGGCCAGATCGCGGTTCAGGAACTCACCCGACTCCGGGACGAGAAGCAGGCGGAGCTCACCAGCGGCCAGGAGCAGTTGGCGGCGCTCCAGAAGCAGTACAACGACGGCCGGCTGACCCTGGCCGAGGACCGTCTGGCCGAGCTCGAGAAGGAGCTCGAGGACATGACGATCGACCTGCGCCGCGCCCAGGACGACGCGAACCGCGAGATGCAGAAGGTGCAGGGCGAGCGGTTCGGCGAGATCGAGCAGGCGGTGCTGCCGATCATCTCCCAGGTCGGCCGGGAGTTCGGCTACACGGCGATCTTCAACAAGTTCCAGGGGGGGCTGCTGTTCGCGGCCGACGCCGCGGACATCACGAACCTGATCATCGAGCGCTACAACGCCGCCTATCCGGCGACTCCCACGGAGTAGCGCTACTCCGTGTCGCGGATGCTGTAGAGCTTCGACCGGGTACGGATCAGCAGCCGGTCGCCGGCGACCGCCGGCGACGCCATCGCCATCTCGTCGAGGCTGTTCGTGTGGAGCACCTCGTACTCCGAACCGGCGCGGATCACGTACGTGTCGCCCTGCTCGCTGAGCGCGAACACGCGGTCGTTGTAGGCCCACGGCGATGAGGTGAAGCTGGCGCCGCCGCGGGGCGCCACGCGCTTCCGGCCGTACACCGGCTCGCCGGTCAGCGCGTCGTACGCCTCGAAGAAGCCACGGTCCAGCAGGCTGTAGTAGACGCCCTTGTAGACCAGCGGCGAGGTGTTGTAGTTGCCCGCCTTGGGCTGGTGCCATGCGACGAACTCGCTCTCCGTCGCGTCCCCTTCCAGGGTGATGTCGCCCAGCGCCCCCGGGCGGATGGCGAAGACCGGCCGGCGCTGATCCTGGAAGTAGCCGGAGTTGACGTAGACCATGTCGTGAGCCGCGAACGGCGTGGCGATGGCCGCCCAGGACATGCGGCCGTCCATCTCCCAGAGCAGTTTGCCGTCCAGGCCATACGAACGGATCCGGTTCTTGCCGGTGGTGACGATCTCGGTGCGTGCTTCGTTCGCCCAGACGAACGGCGTCGCCCAGCTCGACACCTCTTCGCGGACCGTGCGCCAGCGCTCTTCGCCGGTGTGCTTGTCGAGAGCGGCGATCCAGGACTCTTCCTCGTTGTCGTAGAGGACGATCAGCAAGTCGCCGTGCAGCACGGGCGAGGAGGCGGAGCCGTAGTCCCACATGGTGGGGCGGTAGGGCGTGTCGAAGCTCCACACGGACTCGCCCTCCATCGTGAAGGCGTACACGCCGAGGTCGCCGAAGCGCGCGTAAACGCGTTCGCCGTCGGTGGTCGGCGTCTCCGAGGCGTACGTCTGCTTCTGGTGGCGCGGGAACTCGGGAATGCCCGCCTTGACCGACCGCTCCCACAGCACGTCGCCGGTTTGAAGATCCAGGCAGTACACGCGCCAGTCGTGCCGCGCCTGCGGCGGTTCGCTGCGCCCGCGGGCGGCGTAGAGACCGGCCTGCGGACGCTCGAAGTCACCTTCGGAAACCGCGGTCGTCAGAAACACCCGACTGCCCCAGACGATCGGGCTGGACCAGCCGAGCCCGGGGATCTCGGCGACCCACTCCACGTTCTCCGTCTGGCTCCAGCGATCAGGCAGCCCGGGGTTGTCGGAAACGGCCGGGTTCATGCCCGGGCCGCGGAACTGGGGCCAGTTGTCGGTTGCGGCAGCCGCGCCGGCGCAGAGCGCGGCGCAGGTGAGCGTCGCGAGGACGACGGTGTGGCTTCGGTGTCGGGGCGATGTCGCTCTCTTCATCGAATCGGACCTCCCGGTCGCTGGAAGGAAACGTTGGCTACGGATCGTTGCACATGGTATCCGCTCCGCCGGTGGCCGTGCCGCGCTTCCGGTAGGCTCGCTCCGTGACCCACCGCCTCGCCGATCTTGCCGCGATGGTTGGAGCTGACCTCGAGGGCGATCCGGATCGGCCGATCGACGGCATCGCCACGCTGATGGCGGCGGGCCCTGGAGATCTCTCCTTTCTGACCAACTCGCGGTACCGCGATCAGGCGCTGGCTTCCAAGGCCGGCGCACTGCTCGTGTCGAGGGATCTGTCTCCCGAAACGCTCGCCGATCTCCGCACCGACCTGGTGCTCTGCGACGACGCCTACCGGGCCCTGGCCGACCTGATGACGGCTCTCTTTCCGGTCCCCGAGGTGGTGCCCGGCGTTCACGAAACGGCATCTGTCGACGCTTCCGCCCAGGTTGACCCCACCGCCCGCGTTGACGCTTTCGCCGTGGTCGGCGCGAGCTCGGCGCTCGGTCCGGGCGTGGTCGTCGGCGCCCACACCGTGGTCGGACGGGGTTGCAGTCTGGGCGCCGGAACCTTGCTCCATCCCCATGTCGTGGTCTACGACGGCACGCGCATCGGCGAGCGGGTGGTCGTGCACTCCGGTGTCGTCCTGGGCGCGGACGGCTTCGGGTTCGCGGAGGGCGCGGAAGCCGCCTCCCAGGTCAAGCTGCCTCAGGTCGGCGTCGTCGTGATCGGGGACGACGTGGAGATCGGCGCCAACTCCGCGGTGGACCGGGCCACTTTCGACACGACGACGATCGGTCGCGGAACGAAGATCGACAACCTGGTGCAGATCGGCCACAACGCGCAGATCGGCGAGGGGTGCATCCTCTGCGGTCAGGCCGGCGTGTCCGGCAGCAGCCGCATCGGCGATCGGGTGCTGCTGGCGGGGCAGGCGGGCGTCGCCGGCCACTTCAGGATCGGCGACGGCGTGCAGGTGGCGGCCAAGTCGGCGGTGTTCCAGGAGGTCGAGGATGGCCGGCAGGTCGCGGGCATACCCGCCGTGCCGATCGCTGCCTGGCGCCGGCGGAACGCGCTACAGTCGCGCCTGCCGGCGATGCGCAGCGCGCTCAGGGCGCTCGAGCGGCGCGTGGGCGAACTCGAATCGGCAGGGCGCGGTGGCCGCGACGATCCCGCGGCGGACAGAGGAGACGAGACGTGAGCAAGGAACGGGAGAGGACCGGCAGCGCCGCCGTGCGCGCTCCGCTCGGACCGTTCGACTCGCGCTGGATCGCGAGCGTACTGCCGCACCGCTATCCGATCCTCCTGGTGGACCGCGTGCTGGAGCTGGTGCCGGGAAAGCGGGTGGCTGCGATCAAGAACGTGACCCGCAACGAGCCGTTCTTCGACGGGCACTTCCCGGGGAATCCGATCATGCCCGGAGTCCTGGTGATCGAGGCGATGGCGCAGACCGCGGGCCTGCTGCTGCTGCACGAGATCGAGGACCGGGACCGCCGGGTGCTCTTTTTTTCCGGCATCGAGAGGGCCCGCTTCCGCCGTCCCGTCGTTCCCGGTGACCAACTGCGGATGGAGGTGGAGTCGCTGCGCCTGCGCACCGTCCACTCCCGCTTCCGGGGTCGGGCCACGGTCGACGGGGAGCTCGCGGTGGAGGCCGTCTGCACGTCCACCATGGTGGCGCCCTGAAGGACCGCGGACCGCGGCGCGGCCCATGACGTCGAGAATCCACGAAACGGCGGTCGTCGATCGCTCGGCCGACCTCGGCGATGGCGTGGTCGTCGGCGCCTATGCGGTGATCGGGGCCGGCGTCCGGATCGGCGACGACACGGAGATCGGCTCGCACGCGACGGTCCTCGGCGACACGGTTCTGGGACGGGCCAACCGGGTTTTTCCCTACGCCGCGGTCGGATTCGACCCGCAGGACCTCAAGTACGAGGGCGAGTCGAGCCGGCTCGTGGTCGGCGACCGCAACCAGTTCCGCGAGTTCTCGACGGTCAACCGGGGCACGGCGTTCGGCGGCGGCATCACCCGTATCGGCGACGACAACCTGTTCATGACGCAGACCCACGTCGGCCACGACAGTCAGGTCGGCAGCCGGACGGTGTTCACGAACGGTGGCACCCTGGCCGGTCACGTGGAGGTCGAGGACGACGCCACGATCGGCGCTTTCTCGGCCGTCCACCAGTTCTGCCGGGTGGGTCGGCACGCCTACATCGGCGGCTACTCCGTGATCACGATGGACGCGCTGCCGTTCTGCATCACGGTCGGGATCAAGCCGACCTGCATGGGCGTCAACCGCATCGGACTCGAGCGCAAGGGCAAGTCGGCGGAGGAGATCCGCTCGATCGAGCGGGCCGTGCGGGTGCTCACCCGTTCGCGGAGGAACACGACCCAGGCCCTCGAAGAACTCGACGCCGAGCACGCCGGCCACGCCGATGTCGATGCCCTGATCGGCTTCATCCGGAGTTCCGACCGGGGCTTCATCCGCTCGGCACGGCGCGGTTCCCGCGGCGCCCGGTCGTGAAGGACGGGATCGAGACCGTCCGGGCCGCCGTGATCGGCGCGGGCGCGATGGGGCGCCACCATGTGCGCCTCCTGGCCCGCCTTCTGGGGCCGGGTTCGGTACTCGTGGTCGACGCGGATCCGGCGCGGGCCGAAGGCGCCGCGCTCGAGCATGGCGCGTCCGTCGCGGCCGGGATCGACGAGATTCTGAACGCCGTGGACGTGGCCGTCGTCGCGGTGCCGACCGTCGATCACCTGGAGGTGTCGGAGCGCCTGATCGAGGCCGGCATTCACGTGCTCGTGGAGAAGCCGATCGCGGCGGATCTCGACCAGGCGGACGCGCTGATCGCGGCGGCCGCGTCCCGAGGCGTCGTCCTGGCGGTGGGGCATGTCGAGTTCTACAATCCCGCCGTCCAGGAAGTGCTGTCACTGGGGTTCGTGCCCCGTTTCGTCGAAGTCGAGCGGATGTCGCCGTTCAGTCCGCGCAGCCTGGATGTGGACGTCGTCCTCGACCTGATGATTCACGACCTGCAGATCCTCCACGCCCTCGACCCGAGTCCGGTGCGGGAAGTGCGGGCGGTCGGCATCGATGTCCTGTCGGACCGGGTCGACATCGCCGACGCGCGGATCGAGCTCGAATCCGGCTGCGTGGCGAACCTGACCGCGTCCCGGGTCTCGGCCGAACGCGTGCGCCAGTTGCGGGTGTTCTTCGAGGACCGCTATTTCTCGCTCGACTACCAGAAACAGACGGTGCGAGGCGCCCGGCGCGTGCGCGGCGAAGAGGCGGCTGACGGCGGAGACCCGGTGTCGGCCGGCGGGCCGGCGGGGCGGATCCTGGCCGCCGATCTCGAGGTCGAGGGCGGCGAGCCGTTGCGGCACGAGCTCGAGGCGTTTCTCGACCGCTGCGCCAGCGGCGAAACGCCGTTCGTCAACGGCGTGGCCGGCCGGCGGGCGCTTGAGACGGCTCTCCTCGTGAACTCGACGATTGCCGGGGGCGCCGGGGCGTGAGCGTTGACGCGCGTCCGATCGGGATCATCGGCGGCTCCGGCCTGTACGGCATGGAGGAACTCGAGGTTCGCGAGGAGAGGCGGATCGAGACGCCGTTCGGAAGCCCCTCGGAGGTCTTCGTGCTCGGGGAACTGCGGGGCCGGCCCGTCGCCTTTCTGGCGCGGCACGGCCGCGGCCACCGCATCCTGCCCAGCGAACTGAACTTCCGCGCCAACATCTACGCTTTCAAGACCTTGGCCGTGGAGCGGCTGATCTCGCTTTCCGCGGTCGGTTCTCTGAGGCGGCGCTACCAGCCGACCCACATCGTGGTGCCGGACCAGTTCATCGACCGTACCCGGCACCGGCCGGACACCTTCTTCGGCAACGGGCTGGCGGCCCACGTCGCCTTCGCCGATCCGATCTGTCCGCGGCTGTCGGAGGTCTGCGCCGATCAGTCGGCCGCGGCCGGGGCGGTGGTCCATCGCGGCGGCGTCTACGTGTGCATGGAGGGCCCTCAGTTTTCGACCCGCGCCGAGTCCATGATGTACAGGGGCTGGGGCGCGGACGTGATCGGCATGACGAACCTGCAGGAGGCGAAGCTCGCCCGCGAGGCGGAGATCTGCTACGCGACCCTGGCCCTGATCACGGACTACGACTGCTGGCACGAGGAGGAAGAGGACGTGACGGTCGAGGCCGTGCTCGCGGTCCTGCGGCAGAACGCGCGCACCGCCCAGGCCGCGGTGGCCCGGATCGTCGAGTCGTTGCCGGTTGAGCGTCGGGGGGCCGGAGCGTGTCCCTGCGTGAACGCGCTCGAGCACGCCCTGATCACCGATCCGGCGGTCGTTCCGGCGTCCGTGTTGCGCGATCTGGAGCCGATCGTCGGCCGCCTCCTGGGCGACGATCGCAGTGACGACTGAGCGGTTCGGGGAGGGAACCTGAGCCGATGAGCGCCACCAGACTGCTCCTGACGAATGACGACGGCGTCGATGCGCCTGGTCTGCGCTGTCTTGCCGCGGCCCTCGACAGAGCGCCGACCCCCGGGGGGGCGATCGCCTACGACGTGGTGGCCCCGGAACGCGAACAGAGCGGTTGCAGTCAGGCGCTGACCCTGTTCCGGCCGTTGCGCGCCAGGCGGGTGCGGGAGGGCTGGTTCGCGGTCGACGGCACGCCCTCCGATTGCGTCAACCTGGCGGTTCACTCGCTGCTTGACCGGCCTCCCGACCTGCTCGTTTCGGGCGTCAACATGGGGGTCAACCTGGGCGACGACGTGACCCACAGCGGCACCGTGGGCGCGGCGCTCGAGGGGCGGCTGGCCGGCGTGCCGGCGGTCGCCTTCTCCCAGGAGTACAGGAAGGCCCGGCGCGCCGACATGGAGCGTGCCGCGGCGCTGGCGGCCCGCGCGATCGTCTCCCTGGTCGAGCAGGGGATTCCCGAGCGCATGCTGCTCAACGTCAACTTCCCGTTCGATCCGCCGCGCGGGGTCAGGGTCGCGCGACTCGGCCGTCGGCCATACCGCAACACGGTCGTCGAACAGGCGGATCCGCGGGGCGGCACGATGTACTGGATCGTCGGCAAGCCGGACCCGGAGCGCCTCGACGACACGGATGCGGCGGCGATCAGGGACGGCTTCATCTCGATCACTCCGCTCACCGCCGACCTGACGGACCGAGAGTCGCTGGATGCCGGCGACGGGGTCCTGCCCCGTCTCGCGGGAGCACTGGGTTGAAGACGCAGGCGGCCGGTCCGGGCGGCTACGCCTATGCCCGCCGCCGCATGGTGGCGGACCTGGTCGAACGGGGCGGCCTGCGGGAGGAGCGTGTGATCGCCGCGTTCGAGCGGGTGCCGCGCCACCTGTTCGTGCCCGAGCATCTGGTCAATGACGCGTATGGCGACCACGCGCTGCCGATCGGCTGCGAGCAGACGATCTCCCAGCCGTACGTGGTGGCGCGCATGACCGAGGATCTGGGCGTGCGGGAGGACGACTCCGTGCTGGAGGTCGGCACCGGCTCCGGCTACCAGACGGCGATCCTGGCCCTGCTGGCGCACCGGGTCTACAGCATCGAGCGCGTGGGCCGGTTGGCGCGGGAAGCGATCGGCCGGATCCAGGCACTCGAGCTGCCGAACGTCAAGGTCCAGGTCTTCGACGGCACGGTCGGCTGGAGCGCCGAGGCCCCATTCGACCGGATACTGGTGGCCGCCGCCGCGCCGCGGGCGCCGGATTCGCTTCTCGAGCAACTGGCGCCGGGCGGGCGTCTTCTCATCCCTGAGGGCGACCGCCACGAACAGCGCCTCGTCGCCTACCAGAAGCACGGCAACGGAACGGTCACCCGCCAGCTCGGCGAGGCGGTGCGCTTCGTGCCGTTGATCGGCCGCCACGGTTGGAAGACGAAGGTCGAGGCGGCCCAGTAGGCGAGGAGGAATCTTGAGCGGGAAGGACTCGGCATTGTGGCTGAAGGAGCGGATCCGGGAAGTCCCCGACTTTCCCAAGCCGGGAATCCTGTACAAGGACATCACGACGCTGCTCAAGGACCCGGCGGCGCTGCGCGAGACCGCGGACCGCCTCGCGGAGAGGTTTGCCGGCCGGCATATCGAGCAGGTGGTGGGAATCGAGGCGCGGGGGTTCATCTTCGGCCCGCTGGTGGCAAACCGGCTGAACGTCGGTTTCGTGCCGGTGCGCAAGCCGGGGAAACTGCCGGCCGAGACGGCCTCGCGCAGCTACGAACTCGAGTACGGCCGCGACACCCTGGAGATGCACGTCGACGGCGTCGCCGCCGGCGAGCGCGTCGTCCTGGTCGACGACCTGCTGGCGACGGGCGGCACCGCGAAGGCAGCGGCGGACCTGATCGAGTCCGTCGGCGGAACGGTCGACGCGATCGGGTTCGTCGTCGAGCTGACCTACCTGGACGGACGCCGCCGGCTCGATGGATACGAAGTGGTTGAATCCCTGGTCCGATACTGAGATCCTTCGACGGTTGCCGCGCGGACGGTCAGCGTCGCGGCCACGTTCCAGGGCGCCTGTAGCTCAGCCGGATAGAGCGGCGGATTCCTAATCCGCAGGTCGGGGGTTCGAGTCCCTCCAGGCGCACCACAGCCTGCATCTCAGCGGATGGCGCGACAGGGATTCCCAATCAGCAGGCAAGGGGGTTCGAGTCCCTCCAGGCGCACCACCGCCCGGATCTCAGCGGATGGCGCGACAGGGATTCCCAATCAGCAGGCGAGGGGGTTCGAGTCCCTCCAGGCGCACCGCGGCCAGGCGCACCAGGCCTCGCTACTCTTCGATCTCGCGCTTGGGCTTGTCTTCGGCCTCGTCCTCGTCCGGTCCCTTCAGGCCCTGCTTGAAGTTGCGGATGCCGCTGCCCAGGCCGCCCGCCAGCTTCGGAATGCGGCTTGCGCCGAAGATCAGGACGACGATCGCAAGGACGATCAGGAGTTCGCCGATTCCAAGGGTGGGCATCTTGGGTGCTCCAGTGGTTTGCGTGCCGTGTCGGTAGCGCGGCCCTTCGCTTCCGGGGCCGGTAGCCAAGTGTGCCACAGGGCCGCGCATCTCGCGTGTCCGCGGGTTGGGCTGCTAGTGTTCCGCGCTTCGGAGGGGATGCGGTATGAGCCGTTTGACACGAGACGAGATACGGCGCGACGAGGTGCGGGAGGCCGTCTTCTCGGCTTCCACGTGGTTCGCGGAGCACGTGCGACAGATCCTGATGGGCGTCGTGGTGGTGATCGCGGTCGTCGTCGGAGTCGTGCTGTTCCTGAACTACCAGGATGGCCGGGAGAAGGAGGCCAGCTACCAGCTCAGCGAGGCCCTCAAGGTCTACCGGGCGCCGATCGACGAGCCGGCGACGGACGCGATCGACGACCTGTTCGGTACGCCTCCCGACAGCGCTCCGGGCGAGGGTGCCGCGGAGGAAGCGGAAGCGCCGACCGCTGGGAGCGAAACCGATGGCGACGGTCTGAGCTTCGCCTCGGAGGCGGAACGGCGCTCGGCCGCGAGGATGGAACTCGAGGCCGTGCGGGAAAGCTACGGCTCGACCTCGTCCGGCAGGCTGGCTTCCGTCTACCTGGGGCGGATCGCGGCGGATTCCGGCGATACGGCGAAGGCGCGGGAGCTGTGGACGGGTTACCTGGAAGCCGCGGGCCGCGATCACGCGATGGGCATCGGCGTGCAGTTGAACCTCTACAGCCTGGATCGGGCCGAGGGGCGGGGCGAGGAACTGGCCGCCAGCCTGCGCGGTGCAGTGGCGACCGAGTCCTCGTCGCTGCCGAAGGACGCCCTGCTGTTCGAACTGGCCGTCACTCTCGCGCAGCTCGGCGACGAAGACGGTGCCCGCGAGACCTTCCAGCGGGTCGTCAACGAGTTCCCGGATAGCGGGTACGCGATCCGTGCCCGGCAGCAGCTCGGCCCCGAGGCGGTGGGCGCGTCGCCGTTCGCGTTCGGCGGGTAGGGCGGGCAGCCCGATGGCGACGCCCTTCGACATCCTGAACCGGATGCGGGAGGGCCGGACGCTGACCGCGGCGGAAGTGCGGTCGGTGGTCGACGGTGCGGCCTCCGGTAGCTGGTCGGATGTACACTTGGCCGCTTTCCTGATGGCCGCTGCGATGCGGGGGCTCGACCGGGATGAGACACGGGAACTGACCCTGGCGATGCTCGAGTCCGGCGACCGATGGGCTCTTGCGGAGGACTTCGGTCCCTTGGTTGACAAGCACTCCACGGGCGGCGTCGGCGACACGGTCAGTCTGATCGCGCTGCCGTTGCTTGCCGCCTGCGGCGTGCCGGCGGCCAAGCTGACGGGCCGCTCCCTGGGCCACAGCGGCGGCACCGCCGACAAACTGGAGAGCATCCCCGGCGTGTGCCTGGAGCTTGACCGGGCGGGCACCCTCGACCTGCTGGACCGGTTCGGCATGGCGATCGGCATCGCCACGGCCGGCATCGCACCCGCCGACAAACGTCTTTACGGCCTGAGGGACCGCACGTCGACCGTGAGTTCTATTCCGCTTGTCGTCGGCAGCATTCTGTCCAAGAAACTTGCGCTCGGAGCGTCCGGGATCGTTTTCGACGTGAAGATCGGCAACGGCGGTTTCTTTCCGGACGCCGGCGACACCCGCAAACTGGCCTCGAGCCTGGTCCAGATCAGCGTCGCGTGCGGCACACCGGCCGACTACGTCCTGAGCGACATGAACCAGCCCCTGGGCCGCTGGGTCGGCCACGCGGCCGAAGTGCGGGAAGCGCTGGACTGTCTCGCCGGTGACGGCGACCCACGGCTGCTCGAGGTGGTGGCCGCGATCTGCCGCAAGGCCGCCCGCCTGGTGGGACGGGAACTCCCGCGGCGGGCCATGGACTCGGCGATCGGTTCCGGCGCCGCCCGGCAGAAGCTCGTCGACTGGGCCGACGCGCAGGGCGCCGGCCAGGAACTCGTCCGCCTGTATGTGCGCCGCGACCCTGAACGGCTGCAGCGCGAGGTCGCCGCGGCGCTCGTTGTCGGCGAGGAAGCCGAGCCGCCGACAGCCGTTATGGAGTAGGGCGGGCGGAGACCAACGCGGTTCGAATCAGGGCGGAGCAGACGCCGCGCCCACACGGCGCCGACGCGTATGAACTGGCCGGCCACTGGGCACGCCCGCGTCCCCGCCGGCAGACGCGGCGGGCGGCCGGAGAATTGCGCCGGCCGCGGGGGCCGGCTTGTGGACGGCTCAGGAGAAGTTGCGCGGCTTGAAGTCGTCGGGGTTGACGATGCTGGCGCTGTTGCCGGTGGCGCGGATCACGAACAGGCCCCTTCTCTCGGCGTATCTCACGACCGACTCGTCGGCCTGGAGGTACGCGACGGCACCATAGATCCTGCGACCCCGGAAGTCGGGCCACCACTCCAGAAAGCGTTCGAGCTTGCCCGGGAAACGAGTGACGCCCTCCGAGCGAAGCGTGGTCTTGACCTCGACGGCGACGATCTCGCTGCCGTTGATGGCGAGGATGTCGATCTCGAAGTGCTCTCCGTTGCGGGACTTCTCGGTCTCCTTGGCCGTCCCTTCGACTTCGATGCCGCGTTCCTTCAGCAGGCGGATGAGGTCGCCCTTGACCAGGCTCTCCATCAGCTTGCCCCACTGCGTGGTGAACAGGTTCTCGGCTCTGCGAAGCCGCCGGTCCGTCTCGGCGCCTTCCTCCCGCAGGATCCGTTCGGTTTCCCTCAGCTCTCGAGCGTTCCTCTCCTGGGTTTCCCGGAGCTCGACCAACCACCGGGAAGCGCGTTCCAGGTTCGCCTCGACCCGTTCGAACCTCGCGTCGACTTCGGCGCTGTGCGTCTGTGCGTTCGCTGCCATCTCGCCTCTCTCGTTCGCGGCAGGGGACTGCCGGGGGGCGGGTTTTCGACGTCGGCGGCTGGGCCGTTCCGTCGCGGCTGACCGTTGTCGGAGGATAGCAGCGTTCGGAGCGTGACGGCGTGCTCGCAGCCGTGGCGAGGCGCCTGCCGGATTTCCAACCCGCGGTCGCCGAAGGCGGCCAGGAAACCGCCAGCCGCGAGGCCGGACCGCTTTGGCGGCCAGTTGCATGCCGAGTCTGGGCCCTCCATGCGGACTCTGGGCCCGTGGCGTAGCGAGGGCAGGGGCGGCCGAGAGTGTGTCCGCCTGGAGTGGTTGCGCGGCCGGGGTTTCGGACGTGGGTGTATCGTTTTCCTTGCGTGTCCTGGCGCAGAGAGACTGATGACCCTGAATAGCAAGAACGAGGAGACCGGCCGTCCCGAGAGCGAGCGGGCTGGGCCGACGGACGAGATGATGGCCGGCGCCATCACTCCGACGCCGCGGGAACGCCTCGCACGCGAGGAGTGCCGGCACGACCTGGATGCGGCCGTCGAGGAGTTGCTTGCCATCGGCCGCCGCTGCGCCAAGTCGCAGCAACCAGACCCTGCGGCCGTCGAGCATGGCGACCTGCTGTACGACGAAGACGGTCTGCCGAGATAGAACGTCGACGTGGCCCCGGGCGCACCGCTTGACCGTCTCGACCGGACCGCGCTGGTGGTCGGAGGCTTCGCGCTCGCTGTCGGACTCTGGTTCGGCGGATGCGGGATTCTGGCTCTTCCCATCCTGGTCGCGGTGTTCGGCTGGGGCCGGCTCAGGCCGCCGCCGGCAGGCTAAGGCGGTCCGCGGCAGCAGTGCGGCTGTGCTCGCAGGAGCTGGATGCGAGTGGCGACACCCGCGGGCAGATCGAGCCGCCGCCGGATGTGTCGGAGTAGGGCGTCCCGAAGGGGCGATTCAAGCGGAGGTTGAGGGATGGGGACGTTCAAGCGGGCAATCGACAAGTTCGCGGATGGCGGAGATCTGAGGGCGTTCGCCAAGGGCTACCAGTCGCCCTCGGGCCGGGGTTGGGACCAGACCCTCGTTACTCACTTGGCGGAACGGCTCCCACGCGATCAAGATCTGGCTGATCAGCTTCGACAGTGCCTCCCTACTCCCGCCAACGATGACGAGGCGGGAGGCCGAATAGACCAGTTCGGGGAGATGATCGAGTTGAAGTGCGGCGAGGGTGTGCTGGACCGGAGTAAAGCCCTGCCCGCGTTCGTTCCGGTGGTGCTGTCCGCCTGCTGGCATGCTCAAGATCCGCATAGCTGGCAGCCGTACAACAAGACGCTTCTGAAGAGGCTGAGGGAGTCCGAGCCGGAGGTGTGCGGACGCCACCGGACGGTCGATACTGACGCTGGTAGGTGTCTACAGTTCCAACGCAGTCTCAGGGAGCTTGCGGACAACCGGAGGATGGCTCTACCGGAATTGGTGCGTGAGATCTTCTCGCCGACGTCCCGGGCCGTACCTCCGCAATCCAAACAGCGTTTCTGGGTGATGGGCCTTGGGGAGGGGGCGGACCGTTGGGAGGACTTCTTCGAGCGGGGCATCGCGGCGATCGCCTACACGGACCAGGTGTCGGGAGATCTCCTCCGCTACCCGAGCAAGGAGAAACTGGCCGCCGCTTTCGGTCTTGGGCCGAACGACGCAGCAACGCGAGCGTGCCACGAGTTTCCGCGTGTCATGAAGACCGGCGACGTGATTCTGGTCAAGAAGGGCGTCAAGGAAGTTCTGGGGCATGGAGTGGTCACGTCGGACTATCGGTTCGAGGAGCAGCGCCTCGCTTTCCCGCACGTACGGGATGTCCGGTGGCTGTCCAAGGCGCCGCACGCGATCCGGGTCCGTCGGCGATTGCCCCGGAAGACCCTCACCGACAAGACGTCCGATGAAGCGCTCGTCGACGAGATTCTGGAACTACTGAGGCCTTACCGACTCGACCGGGACAGGCGGGAGAAGTGGCGTGCCGAGAACCCGTCGTACTCACTCAAGGACGCCGCGGAAGAGATCTTCCTGGGCGGGGGAGACCTCGATCGGTTGCACCAGCAGCTTGCACGCAAGAAGAACCTCGTCCTCCAGGGCCCACCCGGCACCGGCAAGACCTTCATGGCTCAGCGTCTCGCTTGGGCGCTGACGGGCAAGCGTTCCCGGGAGCGAGTCGAGTTCGTGCAGTTCCATCAGTCCTATGGCTACGAGGACTTCGTTCGCGGCTTCCGGCCGACGCGGGACGGGGGCTTCGAGCCACGGGACGGGCCCTTCCTTGAGTTCTGCGGAGAGGCCCACGCGGAGCGCGAGGAGGCCGAGAGCGAAGGCCGACCGGCCAAGCCCTTGGTCCTGATCATCGACGAGATCAACCGCGGCAACCTGAGCCGCATCTTCGGCGAGTTGCTGATGTTGATCGAGGCGGACAAACGGGAAGAGGAGTGGGCGGTTCCCTTGGCTTACCCGCCGAAGGATGGCGGGCCGGCGGAGAAGTTCCATGTGCCGGACAACCTGTATCTGATCGGCACGATGAACACGGCGGATCGCTCGTTGGCGCTGGTCGACTACGCGCTCCGGCGGCGCTTCGCGTTCGGGACGATCGGTCCGGCTTTCGGCGAGGCGAAGTTCCAGCAGCACCTGGTCGACCGGGGCCTGCCTGACTGGTTGCGCGACCGGATCGTGGGTCGCCTTCAGGAACTGAACGCCGTGATCGAGAAGGACGGCGATCTGGGAACGGGTTTTCGGATCGGCCACAGCTACTTCTGCGACCCGCCGGAGGACGCGGCGAGCGCCTGGAGCGCCTGGTATCGGGACGTCGTGGACTACGAGATCAAGCCTTTGCTGGAGGAGTACTGGTTCGACGGTCCTGACCGGGCGGCGGAACGCGTCGAGGCGCTGCTGGCCGGCGATTGAACCTCCGAGGACTGCCGCGGGGCTTCGACCGAGTGGCCCGGATTTCCGCCCGATGAAGATCCCGACACACACGCTCTACTACGTTCTCTGCTACGCATGGGAGCGGCTGGACCGCGTGAGAGCGGCGCCTCGAAACGTGGTCGACACGACGGGTGACGACCTGCCGCAGAACCTGTTGGCGAGTCTGCTTTGCGACAGCTTCGCGAGAGTCCGCCGACGCGGCCTCGATCGCGACTACGTGGAGCACTCGCAGGAAACGCGGCGGCCGAGGGGGAAGATCGACTTGGCCACGACGGCGCGGCGGGCGCTACGGGCCCGCGCCGGGGTGGCCGTGCGCTACGAGGAACTGACGACGGACGTTCTCCAGAACCGCCTCGTCAAGGCGACGATGCTGCGATTGGCGGCTTTGCCGCCGGGGCAACTCGACGAGCAGCTCCGGGGCCGCTTGGCACGATTCGCCCGGCTCATGCCGGAAGTCGGCCGGGCGGAGCTTCGCGACGAACTCTTCCGTCGAGTCCGGATCCACCGGAACAACACGGACTACGGGTTCCTGCTCAGCGTCTCGCGGCTGGCCAGCGCGCGTCTGTTCACCGAGGGTGCAGATGGAGTGACGCGCTTCCGGGAGTTCAGTGCCGACGACACGGAGATGGGTAACCTCTTCGAGGCCTTCGTTCGTGGCTTCCTGCGGCTGGAGTGTCCTGAGCTCGGCGTCCATGCTGGCCATCGCCGGATCCGCTGGCATGAGGCGACCTCCGCGCCGGGCTCACCCGAGTTCCCCGTCATGGAGACGGACATCTTCGTCCCCACCCGTGGCGGCCGGAGCGTCATCGTGGAGGCGAAGTGTGAGAAGAAACCCTTCGATCGTGCGGGGAAGACGCTGAAGAGCGGCCACCTCTACCAACTCTGGGCGTATCTGACGAACTACGCACGCTCCCAACCGGAGGACGTTCCGCCTCTGGGCGTTCTTTTGTACGCCACCGGCGGAAGCGGGCGCGACGCGTGCAGTTCAGGATCGAGATGGAGCCGTTTCAGCTACGACTACCGGCTCTCCGGACACGATCTCAGGGTGCGGTCACTTGATCTTGGGGGCGTCCTGGCCCGAACTGCGCCGCGACCTGTTCCGGCTGGCTGCGGAACTCGCCGCCGAAACCGGCGCCGTGATCCGCCCGGCGGCCTGAAGGGGGGCGCATCTCGGCCGGCCAGCTCGTCGTTCTTTGGACTCGGGCGTGGCCTTCGGCGCCTTCTCTCGTTCGGCGGCCGGAGGGGAGCGTGTGGCACAATCAAAGAAGCGTTGCGACGCACCCCAGATGACGGCTCTCGTGCGATGGAGAAGCGGGTGATCGCTGCAGGGATCAACGAGGAAAAACAGAACGGATCCGGCCTTGGCGGCGGGCCGGTGCGTGACCAAGTTGAACTGCATGCGGGTCGCGCCGAGGAGGTCTACGCGCAGTGGCCCCGGCCCGATCTCATTGTGTCGGACGGCGCCTACGGAGTCGGGGGATTCCCGGGTGACCCGCGGACTCCGGATGATCTCGACGAGTGGTATGCGCCCCATGTGCCCGTCTGGTCGGATCGCGCGCACGCGGCAACGACGCTCTGGTTCTGGAACACGGAGATCGGCTGGGCCACGGTGCATCCGCTGTTGGCGGCAAGCGGCTGGGAGTACGTGCAGACCATCATCTGGGACAAGGGAGTGGGCCATATCGCAGGCAACGTCAATGGAGCGACCATCCGGCGATTGCCGACCGTGACGGAGGTCTGCGTCTTCTACAAGCGTCGTCTGAAGCTACCGGGCTCGGATGGCCCGCTTGCGGCGCCCCAGTGGCTCAGGGCCGAATGGCAGCGAGCGGGTCTGCCTCTCTATCGCGCGAACGAGGCTTGTGGCGTGAAGAACGCCGCGACCCGGAAGTATCTGACGCAGGATTGGCTCTGGTACTTCCCACCCGCGGAGATGATGGCCCGCCTGGTCGACTTCGCGAACAGGCACGGCGACCCCGAGGGGCGCCCGTACTACTCGATCGATGGGCGGCGGCCGGTGACCGAAGCGCAATGGGCGCGGCTTCGGCATCCCTGGAACCACGAACACGGCCTGACCAATGTCTGGTCCCACCCGCCGCTGAACGGCGCGGAGCGCTATCGCGGGGAAGGCAGGCGGGTAGCGCCCAGAGTGCATAACCCGGGCAGGAACGCGACGGCCCACCTGAACCAGAAGCCGCTCGAGTTCATGCGGCGCATCGTCCGATTCGCGACGAGAAAGGGCGACGTGGTCTGGGAGCCCTTCGGGGGCCTTTGCTCCGCCGCGGTTGCGGCGGCGGAACTGGGCAGACTGGCTTACGGGGCCGAGCCCGATCCGTGGTTCGCCGAACTTGCGCGTCAACGCCTGGACGAGGTCGGGAAGCAGCTTCCGGTCGATGGCTGAGCCGCCGCCCGGTTCGCCGGGACCGCCGGAACGGCGATCTTTGCCGATGGGAGGGTCTACGGAGGCCCTCGTTGGCGACGTCAAGGCCGCCCTTCGGTCTCTTCCGGCGTACTTCCGCTCGGGAACTCTCCTTGAGGGGATGGAGGCGGGCGATCTGTTCAGCCTGAATTCCGCGTTGGGCGGCACCATCGAGGTTCAATCGGTCGAGAGTCTCAACAGGATGCGCGACGTCTGGGATCCGGAGGGGATGTGGCAGAGGTATCGGTTCGAGCGGTCCGCCCAGACGTTTCCGGACGTGCGGCTTGTCGCGCACACCGAGGAGAATGAGGTCGATGTGGCGCTCGGCATCGAACTGAAGGGCTGGTACCTGTTCTCCAAGGAGGGCGAGCCGAGTTTCCGGTACGGGGTCACTCCAGCCGCCTGCGCGGACCAGGACCTCCTCGTCGTCGTCCCTTGGCACCTCAAGAACGTCCTGGCGGGTGAGCCGGTCATCCTCGATCCGTACATCGAACAGGCCCGCTACGTGGCGGAGTATCGCAACTGGTGGTGGGAGAACGTCAGAGAGTCGAAGGACGGACCGGACCAACGCAAAGTCCGCGCGCCCGAAGCGCCGGTCGAGCCGTATCCCGCGCCCAAGGACAGGATCGCCGACAAGCCGGTCAAGGATGGCGGCAGCAACTTCGGCCGCATCGCTCGGATTCCCGCTCTGATGGACGCCTACGTTCAGAGAACCGGGCAACGTTCGATCGCTGGCATTCCGGCTCGGGACTGGATCCTGTTCTTCCGCCTTCACGCCGAGGCCCGCGACCCCTATGTCGTCCACAGGCGTCTGCGGGAGGACCTGGCGGGCAGGGGCCTGGACGAGAACGCGGCAACTGAGATCGTGGAGGCGGCCCTCCGGATCGCGGCGCACATCGGCTAGCAGCTACCGCGGAAAGAACGCGGGTATCGACCGGGATCAGCGCCTCGGCGCGTCGAGTGCGCTACGCATTGATTCGTCGTCGCTCAACCTCTGGTCGCGGGTGACGTGCCGGAGAAAGCCCTTGGCCGCACCGGTCTCTTGGCGGACGATGGTGATGCGGCCTTCGGCCGCGAAGCAACGATACTCGTCGCCGGGTTTGATGCCGACCTCCCTGCATCGCGCGAGAGGGAGGGTGATTTGGCGTTTGGCGCCGATTCGCGGCATTGCGTAGTTCCTTTCCTGTGGCCGATGCGGGTCAACGGTAGCAGCGGCCGCAGCCGTCAGGCGCGCTGTCGCGTATGGAAACGGCCGGCAGAGCGGTACCGGCCTGACGGCCGGCGCGATAACTCTGTCCGCCTGCGGCGGCGGCGGGCCGGAAGACCCGCGCACCCAGTGGCCGAGTCCCTGCAGGTTCCGGCGCCGACGACGTCCAGCCCGCGCCGGTCCGGGGGGAGGGTCCCAGGGGGTCGGAGGCAAGTGACTCCCCGCGCCCTTGCGTGAAACACCGCCGTAGTGGAACGCAGCCGACAACAGCGAGCCCATACTCCCCATTCTCTTCCTGAGGGCGAGCGTCCCCTGGGACCCTCCCCCCGGACCGGAGCGGGCGGGTGTGCAAGCCGCCTCGCTACACTGCGGCCGGTGAGGGCTTCGATACTCGCGGTCGGCGACGAGTTGCTCGGTACGGACCGGCTCGACACGAACTCGCTGGCGCTGACGGAGGTGCTGAGGCGGCGCGGCGTGGACCTGGTTTCGAAGGCGGTCGTCGGCGACGACGTGGTCGAGATCGCGGAGACCCTCGATGCGCTTCGGGAGCGGGCTGAGCTGCTGCTGGTGACCGGTGGGCTGGGCCCGACGCGGGACGATCTGACGCGGGAGGGTCTGGCTCGGTTGCTGGGGCGTTCCGTCGCGGTCGACGAAGAGCTGTGGACCCGGATCGAGCGCGGGTTCCGGAAGCTGGGGCGGCGCATCCCGAGGGTCAACCGGAAGCAGGCGGAGCGGGTCGAGGGAGCGGAGATGTTGCCGAACCGCGCCGGCGTCGCGCCGGGCCAGCGGATCGAGGATCCGGCCCCCGTGCCGCGCGGCACGACCTACTTCCTGTTCCCGGGCGTGCCGCGGGAGCTTCACGCCATCGTCGAAGACGCCCTCGACCCGTGGCTGGCGGCGCGGTCCGAGGACGGCGCCGGGTTCGATCAGATCGAGGTGCGTGTCGCCTGCCTGCCGGAGTCGGTGGTCGAGGAGAGGATCGCGCCGGTCTACGAGCGTTTCGGGGACGGGAACGTGTCCGTCCTGGCACGGCCGGGCGAGATCCGGCTGCGACTGCGTGCCGGCGGCGCCGTGGAAGGCCGGCCGGGGCGTCTGGCCGAGATGGAGGAGGCGGTTCGGGACGCCCTGGGTGACGCGGTGTTCTGCGTCGGACCGATCGAGGACGGTATCGAGTTCGAGGCTGCCGTCGGCGGCTTGCTGGCGGCGCGCGGCGAGACGGTCGCCGTCGCCGAGTCCTGCACGGGCGGCCTGCTCGGCCAGCGGTTGACGGCAACCGCCGGCAGCAGCGCCTGGTTCGTGGGCGGCCTGCTGACCTACTCGAACGGGCTGAAGATGCGACTGCTGGATGTCCCCCGGGAGACCCTGGTGGAACACGGCGCCGTGTCGAAACCGACGGCGCTGGCGATGGCCGCGGGCGCCCGGGTGCGCTGCGGCAGCGACTACGGCATCGGCATCACGGGCGTCGCGGGCCCGGGCGGCGGCAGCGAGTCGCGGCCCGTGGGTACGGTTCACGTCGCCGTGGCCGGACCGGCGGACTCGCGCTCGCACTTCGAAGCCCGGTTCCCCGGGGACCGGGCGCGAGTCAGGCAACTCTCCACCCAGTTCGCGCTTGAGATGCTGAGGCGGATGCTGCTCTCCGGAGCGGGGCCGGCCGATGCCCTGCCCTGGGCGGCGCCGTCGCGGATGGGTCCGCCGTGACGGCGGCCGGTCCCGTCGCGGTAGTTGCCGCCTACCTCCTCGGGTCCCTGCCCTGGAGCTACCTCATCGTGCGCCTCCACCGGGGCATCGACGTGCGCACGATCGGCAGCAGGAGCGCCGGCGCGACGAACGTGCTGCGGGCTTCGGGCAAGTGGGCGGCTCTGCTCGCGCTGCTGCTGGACGCCGCCAAGGGCGCCGCGGCCGTGGTCCTGGCGCGTTCTCTCGACGAGGGCTCCTGGTGGCTGGCGGCGGCCGCGGTCGCGGCGGTCGCGGGGCATGTGTTCCCCCTCTTTCTCGGCTTCCGTGGCGGCAAGGGAGTGGCGACCGCCGCCGGTGTCCTGGCGCTGCTGGCGCCCGTGGCGGCGCTCGGAGCGCTGGCCGTGTTCGTCGTGCTGGTCGCCTGGAAGCGCTACGTCTCCCTGGGCTCGATCTCGGCTGCCGCGGCGCTTCCGTTGCTGGTCGGCGTCTACTGGTTTGGCGGCGCCTATCGGATTGACCACGGGGTCGATCCGGGGGCGGCCCTGCTCGCGGGTACGGCGGCGATCGCCGTTCTCGTGATCGTCAAGCACCGGGCCAACCTCGTGAGGCTGCGGGCGGGCACGGAATCGCGCCTGGGCGCCAAGTCGCAGCCGGATCCGGAGGCGCCCGAGCCGGAGGCCTCCGGTTGAGCGGCGCCGGAGCCGGCGGCGGCATGGCCGTGCTCGGGGCCGGCGCGTGGGGCACCGCGCTTGCCGTTCACGCGGCCCGTTCGGGTGCGGCGGTGCTGCTGTGGGCCCGCTCGGCCGAGTTCGGCGCGAAGCTGGCTTCCGAACGGGTCAACGAGCGGTACTTGCCGGGCGTCGAGTTGCCGGCCGAGGTCCGTGTGACCTGGGACTTGCGACAGGCCGCCGCCAGCGGCACGGTGCTGGTGGTCGTGCCCTCCCACGGGGTTCGGGCGGTGGTTCGCTCCTTCCTGGAGGCACGCTCCAGCCTGGGCGCCGCCGCCCCGCTGCCTGAACGCGTGACTCTGATCTCGGGCACCAAGGGGATCGAATCCGACCATCGGGGCCACTTCCGCCGGATGAGCGACGTCTGTGCCGAGGAGGCCTCGTCGGCGGCCGTCGACATCGACTTCGCGACGATCAGCGGTCCGTCGTTCGCCGCGGAGCTGGCCGCCGAGCTGCCGACCGCCTGCGTCGTCGCGTCGGAGGACCCGGGCGTTGCGGAGCGGCTGCAGGCGGAACTCTCGCGCGGGGCGCTGCGGCTCTACACGTCGACCGACGTGGTGGGCGTCGAGATCGCCGCCGCGGCGAAGAACGTGATCGCGATCGCCGCCGGCGTGCTGGACGGTCTGGACTATGGCTCGAACACCCGCGCGGCGCTGATCACCCGCGGCCTGCACGAGGTGATGCGCCTGGGGCTCGCGTGCGGCGGCCGGCCGGCGACGTTCGCCGGCCTCGGGGGCCTGGGCGACCTCGTGCTGACCTGCACCGGCGGCCTTTCGCGTAACCGGAACACGGGGATCGAGCTGGGGCGCGGCCGCACGCTCGAGGAGATCGAGACGGGTCGCGCGGGCGTCGCCGAAGGCGTGCGGAACTCCCTCGCGCTGCTCGAACTGGCGACGGAGAAGCAGGTCGAGCTGCCGATCACGGAACAGATGGTCGAGATCCTCTATCGGGGCAAGGAACCTGCTGCGGCGATCCGCGATCTGATGGGGCGTGAACTCAAGGTAGAGTCCGCCCTGTGACCGAGCACGAGACCGTTCTCGTCCTCGACTTCGGCGGCCAGTACACCCAGTTGATCGCCCGACGGGTGCGGGAACTCAGGGTCTACTGCGAGATCCACCCGTTCGACCTGTCCGTCGACGAAGTGCGCGCCCGCAAACCCGTCGGCATCGTGCTCTCGGGTGGGCCGGACAGCGTCTACGAGGAAGACGCGCCACGGGCCGATCCGGAACTGTTGCGGCTGGGCATCCCGGTCCTCGGCATCTGCTACGGCATGCAGTGGATGTCCCAGGTGCTCGGCGGCCGCGTCGTGGCGTCGGGCATGCGCGAGTACGGCCGCACGGAGATTTCCCTGTCCGTGCGGGGTGGTGGCCTGTTCGCGGGGCTCGATGCGGAGCAGAGAGTCTGGATGTCGCACGGCGACCGCGTCGACGAAGTGCCGCCGGGCTTCGAGGCGACCGCCTCGGCGCCGACGGTGCCGGTGGTGGCCGTCCAGGACCGGGAACGGGCCCTGTTCGGGATTCAGTTCCACCCCGAGGTCACCCACACGGACGGCGGCCGCGAGATGCTCCGGAACTTCCTCTACGGCGCCTGTTCCACTTCCGGCGCGTGGCGGATGGCGTCCTACGCCGAGGAGGCCGCGGCGGCGATCGCGGAACAGGTCGGGCCGACGGACCGGGTTCTCTGCGCCCTGTCGGGCGGCGTCGACTCGGCGGTCGCGGCGAGCCTGGTCCGGCGCGCCGTCGGGGATCGCCTGACCGCGGTGTTCGTGGACAACGGCTTGCTGCGCAAGAACGAACGGACGACCGTGGAACGGAGTCTCAGTGCCGGTCTCGATCTCCATCTGGTCGTGGTCGATGCCGCGACCGAGTTTCTGGGAGAACTCGTCGGCATCACGGATCCCGAAGAGAAGCGGCGCACGATCGGCCGGGTGTTCATCGAGGTCTTCCAGCGCGAGGCGAAGAGGCTGGAGCGGACGGGCGATGGCGGCAGGATCCGCTACCTCGTCCAGGGCACGCTCTACCCGGACGTGATCGAGTCGGTTTCGGCCTTCGGCCCGTCGGCGATGATCAAGAGCCACCACAACGTGGGCGGCCTGCCCGAACAGCTCGGTTTCGATCTGATCGAGCCGCTTCGTTTCCTGTTCAAGGACGAGGTGCGAAAGCTCGGCCGCGAACTCGGTCTCGGCTCGGAGTTCGTGGGGCGGCACCCGTTCCCGGGTCCCGGGCTGGGGGTCCGGATTCTGGGGGACGTCACCGCCGACCGCGTGGCCGTGCTCCAGGAGGCGGACGCGATCTTCATCGACGAACTGCGCGAGGCGGGGCTCTACGACCGGGTGAGTCAGGCGCTGGCCGTGCTGCTGCCGGTGCAGAGCGTCGGCGTGATGGGCGACGGCCGCAGCTACGAGAACGTGGTCGCGCTGCGGTCGGTCGAGACCGAGGACTTCATGACGGCGGACTGGAGCCAGTTGCCCCACGAGTTCCTGGGCCGCGTCGCGGGCCGGATCGTGAACGAGGTGGCTGGCGTCAACCGGGTCGTCTACGACCTGACCAGCAAGCCGCCCGGCACGATCGAGTGGGAGTGAGGCGAATGGGAATGAGGCGGGCCGTGCTCAGCCGCCGGCGATTGGCGCGATCCGGCTCGGGTCCTTGCGCAGGAGTCCGGCCAGCCTGGCGGCCAGCCGGTCCTGCTGGCGGCGCACCGCGTTGTCGTCTCCCCTGGCCCTGGGAATCCAGCCGCCCGCGATCATGCCGTGGCCGCCGCCGCGGCCGCCAGGTCCAACCAGGCGGCGCATGATGCGGGAAGCGTCGGCGCGGGTGTTCGTGGTCCGGATCGAGCAGTACAGGCGGTCCTCGTGGAGACCGCTGCACATGGACCAGGTGCAGCCTTCCAGGCGCAGCAGCAGGTCGGCGATCTCGGGAACGATGTCGGGCTGGGCCACCGGGCCGAGCCGGCTCAGGATCAGGGTGTCCACGCCGTAGAGGTTGGCCAGCGCCTCGCGCAGTGTCTCGAAGTAGTTCAGGGGCAGCCTGGGGTTCCGAATCCGGCCCAGCAGACGTGGCAGAGCCTGAGCGTTGAAGTGGTCGTGGATCGCGCGGTCCGCGGCGCTGGAGCCGCGGCAGAAGTCGAGGGTCTCGCTACGAATCGCGTAGACGATCGCGGTTGCTTCCCGGCGGGTGACCGGCACCCCGGCGGCGAGCAGGTACTCGGCGGCGATCGTGGCGGCGGCGGCATAGTCGGTTCTGAGGTCGTGGAATGGCGTTGCGGCCGTGCCGGGACGGGGCGGATGGTGATCGATGACGACGTCGGGCATCCGCTCGGCCGGCAGCGGGCTGTTGCCGGTCGCGAACTGACAGTCGACCAGCGCCACATGGCGGTAGTGGGCGAGCTTCAGCCGCCGGGCCTGGCTGAAGTCGAGGTCGAGGGAGCGAACCATCTCCTGGTTCTCGGCCCGGCCGATGATGCCGCCGTAGGCCGGCGTGGCGCGGCGTCCGAACCCGGAGCGCAGGACCTTCGCCAAAGCGGCCGCGGCGGCCAGTGCATCGGGGTCCGGGTTGTTGTGGGTCAGGACGAGCCAGCGCGCCCGCGGATCCGTGTTCTCGATGTACTCGCGGAACGCGGCGAAGCGGCTCCGGGCCAGTTCGCTCAGCATCGGCTTCATGCTAGCGCCGCGGGCTAGGATCGACTCGTGATCTCGGAGCTGTTTCATATCGGTCCGCTCTCCGTTTCGCCGTTCGGGGTGATGCTGGTGGCGGCGCTGTTCGCGGCCAGCCTCCAGTTGCGCTGGGGCCTCCGGCAGGTGGGTTCGAGCGCTTCCCGTGCCGCGGACGACGCGGCCGCCCTGCTGCTGGCCGGCGCCGTGGGCGGCATCGTCGGCGGCAAGGCGTACTACGCGCTGCTGTATGGCGACTGGCGCCTGCTCTACAGCCGTGCCGGGCTGGTCTGGTACGGCGGGTTCCTGGTCGGCGCGGCGGCGGTGCTGCTGGTCATGCGGCGCCGGCGGATGCCGCTCTGGCCGTCCGCCGATGCCACCGCGCCCGCCCTGGCGCTCGGCTACGGCGTCGGCCGTATCGGTTGCCTGCTGGTCGGCGACGACTACGGCGTTCCCACCGACCTGCCCTGGGGCATGACCTTCCCGAAGGGTCCCATCCCCACCGTGGCCAGCGCGATGGAACGGGAGTTCGGCGTCGACCTGCCGCCGGACGTTGCCGCCGACGCCCTGGTCGCGGTACACCCCACCCAGATCTACGAGACCGTTACCGCCCTGCTGATCTTCTGGTTCGGCAGGTCGCTGCTCGCCCGCGGGACGGTGCCGGGCGGGGTTGCGCTTCCGGTGGTCGGCCTGCTGTCGCTGGAGCGCTTCCTGGTCGAGTTCCTGCGCGCCAAGGACGATCGGTTCTTCGGCGTTCTGACAGTGGCTCAGTTGATCGCGATCGCCATTCTGCTTCTGGTCGCTTCGCTATGGCTGCACCGCCGCCGCGCGTCCTGACGATCGCCGGTTCGGACTCCGGCGGCTGCTCGGGTGCCCCCGCGGACCTGAGGACGTTCGCGGCCTACGGGGTTCACGGACTGTGCGTTCTGACCGCGGTCACCGCCCAGTCGGCGGCCGAGGTGCGTGCGGTGGAGCCCCTGGGGCCCGACCTTGTGCGCCAGCAGTTGGAGACGGCCGAGGAGATCGGCATCGAGGCGATCAAGATCGGCATGCTCGCCGACGCGGCGACCGTTGAAGTCGTGGCAAACTGGCTGGAGCGGCTGCCGCCGACGCCGGCGGTGCTGGACCCGGTGCTCAGATCGACGTCGGGGACCGTGCTTCTCGACAGGGAAGCGGTGCCTGCGCTCGTGGAGAGGCTGCTTCCACAGCTTCTGCTCGTGACGCCGAACCTGTTCGAGGCGGAGGCTCTCTCCGGGATGACGATCAATGGCCTGGAGGAAGCCCGCGACGCCGCTCGCCGGATCGAACGGATGGGCCCGAGCGTTCTGGTCACGGGCGGCCACGGCTATCCGGCCGCCGCCGGATCGAACGGCGGCACCGCCGGAAGCGGCGGCGAAGTGACGGATCTGCTGTTCGACGGCAACCGTTTCGAGGCCTTCGTCCACCCGAGGATCCGGACGCGCTGGCGGCGGGGCACGGGCTGTACGCTCTCTGCCGCGGTCGCTGCCGGCCTGGGCTGGCATCTGCCGCTCCAGGAAGCCGTACGGCGGGCAGTCGCCTTCGTCGAGCGCGCGTTGCGGGGTTCCTACCCGCTGGGGCGGAGCGGCGGACAGGGCACGCTCGATCCGATGGCGGGCCGCCGCGGCCGGCGGTGAATGCGAAGCGTAGGGAATGCCGCGGCCGGCGCGGGCGGTTTGCCGGATTGGTCCCTTATAATCGACCTTCCATGACTGGAACGCTCTCATTCCGATCGCCCGCGTTCGCTCTGGCACTGCTTGCCGGGTGGATGCTGATCGCTCCGCTTTCCCTTGGCGCCCAGGAGACGCCGTCCAGGCCGCCCGGCGCCACGTTCGAGGACACGGTCCACGTCAAGGTGATCAATGTCCAGGTCTTCGTCCGCGACCGGGACGGCAACCCCGTGACCGGTCTGACGAAGGACGACTTCGTCCTGCTTGAGCAGAAGCGTCCGGTACCGATCACGAACTTCTACGAGGTCCACGAACGGGTCAAGGTCGGCGCGGTTGCCGGCCTGGTGCCGGGCGAGCCGGAGCAGCACATCATCGACCGGCCCGGGCTTGCGCGCCGGAACTACGTCGTGCCCGAGGACGAGCGCCTGAACCTGGTGATCTACGTCGACCACCACAACATCCGCCCCCAGAACCGGAACCGCTTCTTCCGCTACGTCCGGGAGTTCCTGCGCCAGCACGTGACCCGCGACGACCGCGTCATGCTCCTGACCTTCAACCGTTCGGTGAAGGTGGAGCGTGAGTTCACGAGCGACCCTCAGATGATCGCCAACGCGCTGTACGACCTGGAGAAGCACACCGGCGGCCGGACGATGTGGGACTCGGACCGGGCCGATCTGATCCGCGACATCGGCGAGGAAGATCGCGACTACCACTTCGTGCAGGGGCGCGTGCGGATCTACTCGCAGCAGATCTACAACGACATGCAGTTCACGCTCGACGGACTGAAGGACAGCGTCATCTCGCTGGCGGGCATGCCGGGCCGCAAGGCCTTCCTCTACGTCTCGGACGGGCTGCCGATGAGGGCCGGCGCGGACATGTGGGAGGCGCTGGACCAGCGCGGCCGCTCGGTCGACTCGATCGAGTACAACCAGAACTTCTTCCTCGACTCGCTGCAGTACGACTCGAGCCGGCGTTTCACCGACATCGTCGACACGGCCAACGCGAACGAGGTCTCGTTCTACACCGTCGACGCCTCGGGGCCGATGGGGATCAACTCGCGAGACGCCTCGATGCAGGGCATGGCCTTCTCGTCGAACATCGACTCCGTCGCCCGGGACAACATGCACTCTTCCGTCATGTACATGGCCGAGGAGACCGGCGGGCAGTACATCGTCAACACGAACAACTTCCGCGACGGCCTGAACCGGATCGCCCTCGACTTCGCCAGCTACTACTCGCTCGGCTTCCAGCCGGGTCACGCGGGCACGGGCCGGAAGTACAACATCGATGTCGACCTCACGAAGGCGGCGCAGGAACGGCTCGGCCTCAAGCGTGAGCGCTTCGTCCGCCACCGCGAGAGCTACCGCGACAAGTCGGTCGACACGGAAATGACCGAAGGCACCCTGGCGGCGCTCAAGCTCGGCTACGAAAAGAACGACCTGGAGATCTCGCTGATCAAGGCGGACGAGATTCGCCGCGAGGAGCGGGGGCTCTACACGGTTCACGTCGACGTCCAGGTTCCGATCGGCGAGATGACCCTGGTGCCGGTGGGGACCGAGGGCGAGCACCTCCTGCGCGCCCGGATCTGGGTGCAGGCGCTGGCATCGAACGGCGACATCTCCCCGCCCCAGGTCGAGCCGTTCGAACTCACGATCCCGGCCGGGGACCTGGAACGCGCCATGGAGAGCTACTACACGTACACGCTGCCGTTGATCATGAAGGAGGGCGACCAGCGCCTGACGGTGGCGGTGCGGGACGAGGTTGCCGGAGCAACTTCCTTCGTCACGCGGACCCTGCGTGTCGGCGCCTGAACGGCGCCTGAACTCCGTCCGGCGATGACGCCGGCTTGAGGTCTCAGCCCCAATGACCACGAAGATCGTCGAGGCTCTCGCGACCCTGAGCGGACTGGGAGGTTCGCTGGCACGGTCGGCGGCGGCGCTGCTGGAGGCCGAAGTCGAGCAACTGCGCTTCGACCTGGCGCGGAACTGGGCTCGTCTGCTCCGTCTGGTCCTGCTCGCCGCCTTTGTCTTCGGCGCCGTGTTCTGGGCGCTCGGCGCTCTGGTCTTCGCGGCGGGTGCGGGCCTGGCCCACGTGCTGCCGGTGTGGGCGGCGGCGCTTGCGGTGGCCGGCGGCCTTCTCGTGCTGGCGCTCATCCTGAGCCGGGTCGTTCGGGTGCGGGCGCGCCGGCTCGAGTCGCCGGTGGGCACCGTCAGGCGCCGCGTCGGCAGCCACCTTGACTTCTGGCGCGGCCTGCTGGACGACGAGGCCGTCCGCGGCGGTACGGCGCCGGGACCGGACGAGGGCGACGAGGGCGGCACGCCAGGGGGAACGTCGTGAGGCGGCAGTCGGAGGCGCGGGAACGGGCGGCGGCGCTGGCACGCCGCCGCGACGAGGTTCGCGAGGCGGTGGCGGACGTGAGAGGCGCCCTCGAACGAGTGGGCGTCCCTCGCCTAGCGGCCCTTTCCGGAAGGTCATCGCCCGGAAGATCATCTCCCGGAAGGGCCGGGGTCTGGGTTCTGCCGCTCGCGGCCGGCGCGCTCGGCATCGCCATCGCGTGGTCGTTGCGGCGACTCCGGAACAGGTGAGCACGCGACGCCTGCTCCTCTTCGCCAGGGCGCCGATCCCGGGCCGGGTGAAGACCCGGCTGGTGGCGCCCGGAGGGCTCACGCCGGCGGGCGCCGCTTCGCTTCAACGCGCGCTTGTCGCGGATCTGGGACACCGCCTGAGCGCCGGTCCCTGGGAACTCGTCCTGATGTGGGCGTCGACACCGGATGCGGAGCCCCCCTCGGACCTGGCGCCCGCCGCCGTGCCATGGCGTCTCCAGGAGGGGCGGGACCTGGGGGAGCGTCTCTACCGCGGGCTTCGCTGGGCGGCCGATGGCGCCGATCGGGTGGCGGCGGTCGGCAGCGACCACCCCGACCTCGACTCCGCACGGGTAGAGGAGGCTTTCGAGGCGCTCGACGCCGGCCGCGAGGCCGTGCTCGGGCCGGCAGCGGACGGCGGCTACTACCTGATCGCGCTTCGGCGGGAGGCGCTTCACCGGCGCCTGTTCGAGGGCATTGCCTGGAGTTCGCCGTCGGTGTTCGGCGCGACGCTCACGCGTCTGGGCGAACTCGGCCTGGACACGGCGCTTCTGCCTGAGGCGCACGATCTCGACACGGTGGCCGACCTCGCCCGCTTCCGCCAGCGGCTTGAGCGTCGGGCCGAGTTGCGTTCGCTCTGTCCGCGCACCGCCGAGGTCCTTCTGTGAGGGTCGTCACGTCCGAGGAAATGCGCGACGTCGAGGCCGCGGCGGTCGAGAGCCTCAGCGTGCCGGCGATCGTCCTGATGGAGAACGCCGCGCGCGCGACCGCGGACGCGATCGTCGAGTGCTATCCGCGCGCCCGCCGGATCGCCATCGCCTGCGGCCGCGGCAACAACGGCGGCGACGGGCTCGCGTTGCTCCGCGATCTCGCGACCCGCGGCTACGAGGCGACGGCCTTCGTTGCCGGTCCGCTCGATCGGCTGAGCGTCGATGCGACGAGCCAGTTCGTGTCGTGCGAACAGCTCGGACTCTCGCCGCGGTCGGTGCCGGAGCCGGCCGCGGACGACGAGGTGAACGAGGACTACGAACTCTGGGTCGACGCCCTGCTCGGTACGGGCCTCAACCGACCTGTCGAGGGACCCGTGGCGAACTGGGTCAACTGGTTCGGTCAGCGCCGCGGCGACGCGCCGCTCGTCTCGGTCGACGTGCCGACGGGCGTCGACGCGTCGGCGGCGATGCCCCCGGGTCCGCATGTGGCGGCCGATCTGACCGTGGCGTTGGGGTTTCCCAAGGTCGCGAACGTGCTGGCACCGGCCGCGGACGCCGGTGGCCGTCTGTGGATCGGTGATCTCGGCGTTCCGTTGCCCGAGCCGCCGCCGGGGCCGGGCGCCCTCTACCAGTCGCGACGGGAGGACCTCGTTGGTTGCCTGCGGACAAGGCAGCGCGACGCGCACAAGGGAACCTTCGGCCACGTCGTCGTCGCGGGCGGCTCGACCGGCTATAGCGGCGCGGTGGTGCTGGCCGCACGAGCGGCGGTCAGGAGCGGCGCCGGCCTGGTGACGGCGGCAGTGCCCGAACATCTCGTTCAGGTGGTCGACGCCGGTTCGATCGAGTCGATGACCCTGGGGCTGCCGAAGCTGGGAAAGGGGTGGTCGCGCGACGCCGTCGAACCGCTGCTCCAGATGATCGTCGAGCGTGCCCTGCCCGGCGCGCTGGCTCTCGGCCCGGGCCTGGGGCTCTCGGACGATGCCCGCCTGCTGGCGCGACAGATCGTTGCCCGGAGCGCGGCGCCGGTCGTGCTCGACGCGGACGGCATCTCCGCCTTCGCCGGCCACGCCGAGGCGCTTCTCGCGCGCGACTCGGACCTGGTGATCACCCCTCATCCCGGAGAACTCGCCAGGCTCCTCGGCGTATCGGTGTCGGCGGTCACGGAAAGCCGCTGGGAGCATGCGAGGCGGGCCGCCCGCGAGACGGGCGCGGTCGTCGTGCTCAAGGGTCGCCAGACCCTGATCTCGGACCCCGCGCTGGGCACCTGGGTCAACCCGACCGGGAATCCGGGCATGGCGTCGGGCGGCAGCGGCGACGTGCTGACCGGTGTGATCGCGGGGCTTCTGGCCCAGGGACTCGATCCTCCCGCGGCCGCCCGGCTGGGCGTCTACGCTCACGGGCTGTCCGGCGATCTGGCGGCGGAGCGCTGGGGCGAGATCTCGATGGCGGCCTGCGACCTGGTGGACGAGCTGGGCGCCGCGTTCCAGTCGCTCGAAGCATGATCTTACGCACGAAGAGCGCCGACGAGACCAGGCAACTCGGCGTCGAACTGGCGGCCCGGCTCCGGCCGGACGGTACGGCGCTCCTGTTCGGCGACCTCGGTTCGGGCAAGACGGTGCTGACGCAGGGCATCGCGGAGGGCCTCGGGCTGGACGCGGCCCAGGTCCAGTCGCCGACCTTCACCCTGATTCACGAGTACGACCGGGGTCCCGCTTCCGGCCGGGGACCCGTGCGTCTCGTTCACGTCGACCTCTACCGCCTGGCGCCGGAGGAGGTGGAGGCGATCGGCGTCGACGAGTTCCTGGCGGGGGACGGGGTCAAGGTCGTGGAGTGGGCGGAGCGTCTTCCGCGGCCGCCGTCCGCCCTTGAAGTGCGGCTGCGCATGGGCGCCGGGCCGGAAGAACGGGAGGTCGAGATCAACTGTTAGGGTGCCGCCTCTGTCCGCCGAGGCAGCGCGAAATCAGACCAGGGAGAAGAGGAAGTACCGATGGAAGTGGAACGCGTTGGATTGGTCGGCTGTGGCCTGATGGGCCGGGGCATCGCGGAGATCTGCGCACGGGCCGGCATTCCGGTGACGGTGCGGGAGATCAACCGGGACGTGCTCGACAAGGGGCTCGGCGCGGTGCGCGCGTCGCTGGCCAGGAGCCTTGAGCGGAGGCGCATCGATGTCGAGGAACACGACCGGGCTTTGGCGAACCTGAGCGGCACCGTCGAACTGTCCGATCTCGCCGGTTCCGACCTGGTGGTCGAGGCGATCGTCGAGGATCTGGAAACGAAGCGTGAACTGTTCGTGGCGCTGGACGGCATCGTCGGCGACGCCTGCATCTTCGCCAGCAACACGTCCTCGCTGACCCTGACCCAGCTCGCCGCCTCGACGGCGCGGCCCGACCGGTTCGTCGGTCTCCACTTCTTCAACCCGGTGCCGGCGATGCGGCTGGTCGAGGTGGTACGGACCCTGATGACCGCGGACGAGGCCTACGACGCCTGTTGGAACCTGGCCGAGCGCGTGGGCAAGACGCCGGTGGCCTGCGGCGACAACTCCGGCTTCATCGTCAACCGGCTGCTGATTCCGTACCTGCTCGACGCCGTTCGCGCCTACGAGAGCGGCGTCGGCAGCATGGAGGACATCGATACCGCGATGAAGCTCGGCTGCGGCTACCCGATGGGGCCGTTCACGCTGAGCGACTTCATCGGCCTGGACACGATGTACTCCGTCGCCAACATCATGTTCGACGAGTACCGGGAGACGCGCTTCGCGCCGCCGACGTTGCTCAAGCAACTGGTCCAGGCGGGACATCTGGGGCGCAAGACGGGCAAGGGCTTCTTTGACTACAGTTGAGCCGGCGGCGCGGGCCAGGGCGCAGGTGACTCTGCCCGAGGAATCGGTGCAGGCGATCTGCGGCGCCCACGACGAGAACCTGCGACGCGTGGAGAAGGCTCTCGAGGTCACCCTCGGCGTGCGCGGTTCGGCCGTACAGATCCGGGGCGCGGCGGCTGCGGTCGGCGCGGCGGAGCGGTTGCTCACCGATCTCGGCGCCTTGGCCGCGGCGGGACGCCGACTCCGCTCCGACGATCTCGCCACCGCCCTGCGGGTCGTGGCTCAGGAGCCGGCGACTTCCCTGGTCGATTTCTTCCGGACCGGCGCCCTGATTCAGGCTTCGCGCCGGCTCGTCGCGCCGCGCAGCCTGAAGCAGAAGCGCTACCTGCGCGCTATGCTGGACCATGAACTGGTCGTTTCGACCGGGCCTGCCGGCACCGGAAAGACGTACTTGGCCGTAGCGGTCGCGGCATCGGCGCTGAAGGAGCAGAAGGTGCGGCGCATCGTGCTGGCGAGGCCCGCGGTCGAGGCGGGCGAGAAGCTCGGCTTTCTCCCCGGCGACCTGGCGGAGAAGGTGAATCCCTACCTGCGCCCCCTCTACGATGCCCTGTTCGACATCATCGGCTTCGACAAGGTGTCCCGGATGATGGAGCGCGAAGTGATCGAGGTGGCGCCCCTCGCCTTCATGCGCGGCCGTTCGCTCAACGACAGCTTCATCATCCTCGACGAAGCGCAGAACACGACGCCGGAACAGATGAAGATGTTCCTGACCCGCATCGGCTTCAACTCGAAGGCCGTTGTCAACGGCGACATCACCCAGATCGACCTGCCGCCCGGACAGCAGTCCGGTCTGAAGCACGCGCTCCAGGTACTCCGGGGCGAAGAGGGCATCGCGTTCGTTCGCTTCGGCCAGTCCGATGTGGTCCGCCACGAACTCGTGCAACGGATCGTCGGCGCGTACGACCGCTGGGAAACCCGTCACGCTACGCGGTCCCGGCAGGAAGGCAACCGGTGACCGCGGCGGTCAAGGCGCCGAAGCGCCGCCGGTCGGACCGCAGGAGGGAGGCTCGCAAGCGGCTCCGCCGCAGCATGTACCGCCGCCACGGCGAGCGTGTGACGATCGCCGGCCTGTGGCACTACGCGCTGGAACTCGACATCGTCTGGGTCGTGTTCATGGTCCTCGCCGGCGTCTGGATCATGGCGCCGCCGGGGGTCTTCTTCCGGCCGGATCTGGGCGTGGGAGACATCGCGAACCGCGACTACCATGCGACCCGGGACGTGCTGCTGCTCGACGAGGAGACCTCGGAGGAACTGAAGGAGCGGGCCCGCGCCGGCGTCCGTCCGCTCTACGACTTCGACGCCGTTCAGGCGGACGAAGTCGAGGCGCGAATCGCGAGCCTCTTCGAGATCGAGCGGGGGTTCGACGAGGTGGCCGAACTCCTGCCCGAGGAGGACGTGGCCGAGGAACGGCTGCGAAGGTTGAGGATCGGGAGCGGCCTGCGGGTCGATGAGGGCCACGCCGACCTGCTGGCGGCCCGCACGGGCGGCGAGGACGAGGGCGCGGAGCTGGAGGAAAGCCTGACCCGCCTGGTGGGGCTGCTGCTCCGGGCCGGGATCGTGGAGAACAAGGAAACGCTGCTCCAGAACCGCCTCGAGGGCGTCACGCTGCACAACATGCAGACCGGCGAGGAGTCGGTCGAGTTCGACCTCTTCGGTTATCGCGGATATCCGGTCGAGGTGGAGGCCTACCTGGAGGCGGAGGTCGGCCGCTGGGCGGGGTGGTCGCGCGCCGAGCGGGAAACGGTCGTCGACTTCCTGATGGTCAACCTGGCGCCCAACGTCTACCTGAACCTGAACGAGACCCAGGAACGGCGCAACGCCGCGGCGGAGGACGTCGGGCCGGTGTTCAACCAGATTCGGGCCGGTCAGGTCATCGTGCGCAAGGGCGACGAGGTCGATCCCGAATCGATGCGTCTGCTACGGGAGGTGACGGGCAGCGAGAGCAGCGTGGTCCTTCTTCGCTCGCCGCTGGCGTCGGCACTGGTGCTCGGGCTCGCCGTGGCGTTCCTTTGGGTCGCGTTCCGGCGCAGGCGCCTGGTCGCGGTCGAGGGCCGCGACTTCGGCAGTGTCGTGCTGATTCTCATCCTGGGCCTCGCCGCGACCCGAGTCGGATTCCTGGTTGCCGACGCGCTCGCCGCCTCGTTCCCGATCGAGGCGCTGAGTTCGGCGCGAAGCTACGTGTTCGCCATCCCCTTCGCGGCGGTGGCGCTGCTCGTGTCGGTGCTCTACGGTCGCGGCGCCGGCCTGCTCGCCGGCGTCGTCTTCTCGGTCCTGGTCGGCCGGCTGGGCTGGGTGGAGGCGGCGAACGCGGAGCTCGGGCTGGCGGGCGGCACGATGCTCTACTGCCTGACCGGCAGCCTCGCCGCGGTGTTCGCGCTCGACCAGTTGAAGCGGCGGTCCGCGGTGACGAGAGCGGGCCTCCTGGTCGGACTCGTCAACGTCGCCTCGGTGACGATGCTGACGCTGCTCGGGGATGGCGTCACGGTGGCCGTCTGGGGGTTCGAGGTGCTCTGCGGGTTCCTGGGCGGCCTGATGGTGGCGGCCGCGGTCAGCTTCGCCGTTCCGGTGTTCGAGGCGGTGTTGTTCAGGACCACCGACATCAAGCTCCTGGAGCTTTCCGACACGAACCTGCCGCTGCTGCAACGCCTGGCGTTCGAGGCGCCGGGGACGTTCCAGCACTCCCTGATGGTGGCGCACCTGGCGAAAGCCTGCTGTGAGGCGGTCGGCGGGAATCCGACCCTCGCCTATGTGGGCGGCCTCTACCACGACATCGGCAAGGTGCTGCGCCCGCGGTACTACGTCGAGAACCAGCGCGAGGGCGACAACCCGCACGACAGCCTCTCGCCCTCCATGTCCTCCCTGATCATCATCGATCACGTCAAGGAAGGCGCCCGGCTGGCGCGCGAGAACCGGCTGCCGCAACCGATCGTCGACGCCATCGAGCAGCACCACGGCACGCGCAGGCTGAACTACTTCCTGGCCAAGGCGAAGGAGCAGGCGGAAGCGGGCGAGGAGGTCGCCGAACACCAGTACCGGTACCCGGGCCCGATGCCCCAGAGCAAGACGCTTGCCGCGCTGATGGTGGCCGACACCGTCGAGGCGGCGAGCCGTACGCTCGGAGACTTCTCCGAGAGGTCGATCCGTGCGTTGGTCGAACGCCTGCTGAACGACATCCTCGAGGACGATCAGTTCAGCCAGACCGACCTGACCCTCGCCGACCTCCGGCGGATGCGCTACACCCTGCAGAATGTTCTGATGACGGTGCATCATCATCGGGTGGAGTACCCGGGCTTCGAGTTCGGACGCGGCGGCCGCGGTCCGTTGCGGGTTCTGTCCGGCGGCGCCGGCGGCGCTCCGGGCGGCGACTGACTCCGCCGGTGGCGACCATCGATCTGCAGGTCGCGGCCCCGGTGGAAGCCAGGTGCCGCGAGTGTCTTCCGGGGCTCCGCGCGGTGGCGGACGAGGCGGTTGCCGAACTGGCGCCGGCGCCGGCGACGTTCACCCTGCGCCTGGTCGACGACGCGGAGATGCGGGAGCTGAACCGCCGGTACCGGCAGGTCGACGGGGCGACGGACGTGCTCTCCTTTCCGGGCGAGGAGACGCCGGAAGGCCGCCACCTGGGCGATGTGGTCATCTCGGTCGAGACCGCCGGCGCCGGCGGCGGGATCTCCCTCGAACGGGAGCTCAAGGTTCTGACGCTGCACGGCATCCTGCACTGCCTGGGTTATGACCACGAGACTGACGACGGCGAGATGGAGGCGATGGAAACTCGGCTGCGGGCCCGCTTCCTGGAGCCGTCGGAGGTTCCGGGATCCCAACGATCCGGCACGGTAGCCCTCGTGGGCAGGCCCAACGCCGGCAAGTCGACGTTGATGAACCGCATGTTGGGGGAGAAGCTGGCGATCGTCTCGGACAAACCGCAGACGACCCGCCACCGCCTGATTGGCATTCTGAGCACGGAGCGAGGCCAGATGGTGTTTCACGACACGCCCGGCCTGCACCGGCCCCTGCACCGCCTGAACCGGCGGATGGTTCATGCCGCCGCGGCGGCGCTCAAGGAAGCCGACGTCGTGTGCCTGCTCCGGGACGTCGCGACCCCGTTCGGCCGGGGCGACGCCTACGCTCTCGATCTCGTCGCCGCGGCGGCGGAGGCGCGCGGCGGGCCGATGTTCTGCTTGCTGAACAAGATCGACCTGATCGCCAAGCCCCGATTGCTGCCCGAGATCGAGCGCTATGCGGGCCGTGCCGTGTTCGAGGAGATCGTCCCGGTCTCGGCCCTCACCGGCGACGGTGTGGACGAGCTGCTCGAACTCCTTTGGCGCCACCTGCCGCACGGGCAGCCGCGCCACGACCCGGAGCTGCTGACGGTCCACACCGAGCGCTTCCTCGTCGCGGAGATGATCCGCGAGAAGGTGCTGGAGCAGACGCGCGACGAACTGCCGTTCACCACCGCGGTCGTCATCGAAGCCTGGGAGGACGGCGAAAAGCGGACGGACCTGCTTGCCAGCATCCTGGTCGACCGGGAGAGCCACAAGGGGATCGTCGTCGGCCGGGGCGGAAAGCGGATCAAGGAGATCGGCACGGCGGCGCGACGCGATCTGCAGGAGTTCCTGGGGCGGCGGGTCTACCTGGAGCTGCGGGTGCGGACAGCGCCAGGCTGGCGCGAGGATGCGGCCGTCCTGAGCCGCCTGGAGGCGGGCTGACGCCGTGGGCGCGGCGCTACAGAAACGTGGGATCCGGGGGCCTGCGGACTACAGAGTTGTCGCCTCCGCGGCGTCTGGCCGGACGGTCAGGGCCGTTCGTTCGTAGCGCTGAGGCCGGTTCTTTGCCAGAACGCTGGTTGGGCATGGACGTTGCTAGCGAAGACTGCGCAGCGTGCGGCCCGTGGCTTGCCTAGTTCATGGCCGCGCTGATAGACACGCGGCCTTGGCGATTCGTGTTGGAGCGTGCGGCCGGGCGGCGTCTCGGCAACAACAGATTTGGCGCGGCTCGGTCCGCAGCAAGGAACAGCAAAGGAGAACTTCATGTCAGGAGCAAGCCCCAAGTCGATTCTCGATCGGATCCGCGATGAGGGGATCCAGATCGTAGATTTCCGGTTCACCGACTTTCCCGGCTTGTGGCAGCACTTCTCGGTGCCGGCCCGCGAGGTAGACGAGGACACCTTCGAGGACGGGCTCGGCTTCGACGGATCGAGTATCCGCGGATGGCAGGTGATCAACGAGTCGGACATGCTGGTGGTCCCCGACGCGGATACGGCGTTCATCGACCCTTACTTCGAGCACAAGACGCTGGTCATGACGTGCAACATCGTCGATCCGATCACGCGTGAGAGCTATGGCCGCGACCCGCGCGGGGTCGCCCGGGCGGCCGAGGCCTACGTGCAGTCCACCGGTCTGGCGGACACCGCCTACTTCGGCCCCGAGGCCGAGTTCTTCATCTTCGACGACGTGCGTTTCGACGGCGGCCCGAACTTCGGCTTCTACGAGGTCGACTCGATCGAGGGCCGCTGGAACAGCGGCGCCGACGAAGGTCCGAACCTCGGCTACAAGCCACGGTACAAGGAGGGCTACTTCCCGGTGCCGCCGACCGACAAGCACCAGGACATGCGGAGCGAGATGATCCTCACGATGGAGGAGCTCGGTCTCAACCCCGAGTGCCAGCACCACGAAGTCGGCACCGGCGGCCAGGCGGAGATCGACCTCCGGTTCGCGCCGCTGGTCGAGATGGCGGACGCGATGATGCTCTACAAGTACATCATCAAGAACACCGCCGCCCGGCACGGCAAGACGGTCACCTTCATGCCGAAGCCTCTGTTCGAGGACAACGGCAGCGGCATGCACACGCACCTCTCCCTCTGGAAGGATGGAGTGCCTCTGTTCGCGGGCGACGGCTACGCCGGCCTGTCCGACATGGCGATGCACGCGATCGGCGGCCTGCTCAAGCACGCGCCGGCGCTCCTCGCTTTCACGAACCCGACGACGAACAGCTACAAGCGTCTCGTGCCGGGTTTCGAGGCGCCGGTGAACCTCGTGTACTCGCAGCGCAACCGGAGCGCCGCGGTGCGCATCCCGATGTACTCGCCGTCGCCGAAGGCGAAGAGGGTCGAGTTCCGTTGCCCCGACCCGAGCTGCAACCCGTACCTCGCCTTCGCGGCTCTGCTGATGGCGGCGCTCGACGGCATTCAGAACGAGATCGATCCGGGCAGCTCGCTCGACGTCGACATCTACGATCTGTCGCCGGAGGAGAGCCAGGGTGTTCCGACCACGCCGGCAACCCTGGACGAGGCGCTCGACGCCCTCGAGGAGGACCACGACTTCCTGACGGCGGGCGGCGTGTTCGACGAGGACGTGATCGAGAACCACATCGCGTACAAGCGTGAGAGCGAATGCCAGGAGGTCGCGTTGCGGCCGCACCCGCACGAGTTCGCGCTGTACTACGACATCTAGGAGTCAGCGCTGCGCGTGCGCAGCGCTGACTTGCATGGAACTGGCCGCGACTGGGTGCGCCGGCGTCCCCGCCGGCTGCCGCCGGAGGTGGCCGGGTAAACACGCCGGCCGTCAGGCCGGCGTTTCCTTGTAGGCGGCCGGTTCCATGCAGAGCCTCCAGCTTCGGCTGCTGCTACCGTTGCGCCTTCATCATTCCGGAGCAGGAGGTCCCTTCCGTGCAAGCCTTAGCGATTCGCACCCTTGGCATCGTGCTGGGGATGACGTTGACGGTGCCGGCCGTAGGCGACGACTGGCCGCAGTGGCGGGGCGTCGACCGCTCCGGCGTATGGCAGGAGGACGGCATCCTCGAGCGGTTCCCGGAGGACGGCCTGAAGGTCGTGTGGCGCAAGCCGATTCGTGGCGGCTACTCGGGACCCGTCGTCGCGGACGGCCGCGTGTTCGTCACCGACTGGCAGCGAATCGAGGGAACGCGCGCCATCACGGGCAAGGAACGTATCCTGGCGCTCGACGAGGAGAACGGCGAGGAACTCTGGAGTCACGAGTGGGACGTGAACTACTCGGCGCTGCAGCAGAGTTACGCGATCGGTCCCCGTTCGACGCCAACCATCGATGGCGACACGCTCTACGTGATGGGCGCCGTCGGTCACCTGATCGCGCTTGAGGCCGAAACCGGCGAGGTGATCTGGAGCTACGACTCCGTGGAACAGGGCAATGCCAGCATCACGATCTGGGGCTTCACGAGCTCGCCGCTCGTCCACGGCGACCTGCTGATCCAGGTCGTGGGGGCCGAACCGGACGGCAAGGTGATCGCCTTCGACAAGCACACGGGCGAAGAGGTCTGGCGGGCCCTTTCCTCGGACTGGGAGATGGGTTACGGCCAGCCGATGATCTTCGAGCGTGGCGGCGTCGAGCAGCTCGTCATCTGGGAGCCGAAGGCGGTCAACTCGCTCAACCCGGCGACCGGCGATGTGTACTGGAGCGTGCCCTGGGAAGTGGCCTCGGGCATGACCGTGACGACTCCGGTGGTCGACGGCGACCGGCTGCTCTTCAGCCAGTTCTACCGCGGTTCGCTGCTGCTCGAGTTCGACTCCGAGAAGCCCGAGGTACGCGAGCTGTGGCGCGGCCAGAGCCGCAGCGAGATGCCGGAAGAGACGGACGGACTCCACTCCCTGATCACGACGCCGATCCTCGAGGGCGACACGATCTACGGGGTCTGCAGCTACGGTCAGCTCCGAGGTCTGAACGCTGCCGATGGCTCCAGGCTCTGGGAGAGCGACGAGATGACCCGCCAGGGCCGCTGGGGCGCGGCCTTCATGGTCAGGCACGGCGACCGCTGGTTCGTCAACAACGATCTCGGCGACCTGATCATCGCCCGCTTTTCGCGGGACGGCTACGAGGAGATCGATCGCGCCAGATTGATCGAACCGACGACGCAGTCCGGTTTCGGTCCGCGACGGCTCTTCGACGCGATGGTGAACTGGACGCACCCGGCCTACGCCAACCGCCACATCATCGCGCGCAACGATGAAGAGATCATCCGCGTGTCCCTCGCGGCGGAGTGACGGTGAAGAAGCCGCCGGAATGACGGCGAACCGGCTCCCGACCGGGCGCCTCCGCCCGCGCTGCGTTCCGGCGCTGGTCGCGGTCCTGCTGTCGACCGTCGCCCTCCCCGCGGCTGCCAAGGGTCCCACAGGCTCGCTGATCTTCCCGCTCGAGCACTGGCACAACCACGGTTCCTCCATCGTCGAACTGCCGAACGGCGATCTGCTGGTGGCCTGGTTCCATGGATCGGGCGAGCGGAGGTCGGACGACGTGCGGATCCTGGGCGCCCGCCTGCCGGCTGGCGCGGAGGCCTGGAGCGAGCCTTTCCTGCTCGCGGACACGCCGGGCTTTCCCGACACGAACTGCACCCTGCTGCTCGAGCCGGTCGCCGCGGGTGGCTACCGGCTTTGGCTGTTCTGGCCCACGATTCAGGCGAACCTCTGGGAGAGCGCCCTGATGAAGTTCAAGATCTCCACCGACTTCGAGGGGCCCGGGCCTCCGGTCTGGCGGTGGCAGGACGTGCTGCACATGAAGCCAGGCGACGGATTCCACGACCTGGTGGCGGCGAAGACCGACGAGTACTTCCGGAGCCTCGGCTTCGCGGACGCCAGGGATGCTGCTGCGCCGGAGTCGGCCCGGCAATGGGCCGCCCGCAACCTGGAGCAGGCCGCGGACAAGCTGACCCGCCGCATCGGCTGGTTCACCCGTGCCCATCCGGTCGTCCTGCCGCTGCCCGCGGGCGCCCAGCGACTGCTCCTGGGGCTCTACTCGGACGGCTTCAGCTTCGCATCCGCGACCTACAGCGACGACGGCGGCCACACCTGGACGATGAGCGAGCCGATCATCGGCGGCGGCAACATCCAGCCCACCTTCGCCTTGCGCGACGACGGCACACTGGTCGCCTACATGCGCGACAACGGCCCGCCGCCCAAGCTCGCCCACGTCGCCGAGTCGCAGGACCTGGGAGCGACCTGGACCATCGCCCGCGATCACCCGGACCTGGTCGAGAGCGGCGCGGGTCTCGAAGTGCTGAAGCTCGAGAGCGGCCGGTGGATCGTGGTCCACAACGACATTCCGGACGGCCGTTACCAGCTCGCCGTGTCCGTCTCCGAGGACGAGGGCAGAACCTTCAAGCGGCGGCGTTACATCGAGCGCGAGGAGAAGGACGTCGGTCGCTACCACTACCCGTCGGTGATCCAGGCGCGGGACGGCCGCATCCACGTGACCTACAGCTATCACGTCGCCGGCGCCCTCGACGACGGCGGCCAGGGCAAGAGCATCAAGCACGTGAGCTTCGATGAGACCTGGCTGCTCGGCAACGACTGAGAGAGGAATCCGACATGCACCAACGGAAGATCTTCACCGTCGCTCTCGCTTCCATACTCGCCGCCGCCCTGCTCGCCGCGTGCGCGCCCCAGGGCACGGACGGCGCGGGCGCCGCCGGCACCTTCGCCGGCTTGCCGCGGGTAGCGCCCGAGAGCGCCGGCATGTCGAGCGAACGGCTCGACCGGATCCGCCCGGCCTTCGAGCGCTACGTGACGGACGGCAAGTTGTCCGGCGTGATCACCGTCGTCGCGCGAGACGGCCAGGTCGTTCACTTCGAGGCCAGCGGCCACCAGGACGTCGAGGCCGGCGAGCCGATGGCCGAGGACACGCTCTTCCGCATGTACTCGATGACCAAGCCGGTCGCCTCGGCGGCGCTGATGATCCTCTGGGAGGAGGGCCACTTCCTGCTGTCGACGCCCCTGGCCGCGATTCTCCCCGAGTTCGCCGACACGCAGGTCTACGTCTCGGGCGACGGCGACGACATGGAGACGGAACCGCCGCGGCGGCCGATCGTCATTCGCGACCTGATGACCCACACGTCCGGGTTGACGTACACCTTCATCCCCAGCCCGGTGGCCGCCAGCTACGCGGCCGCGGGACTCGAGGGTTCGGCGGACGCCGTTCCCCACGACGATCTGGCGCATTACGTTCGGGAGCTGGCGAAGCAGCCGCTACTGGCGCATCCCGGAACCGCCTGGAACTACAGCGTCGGCCTCGAGGTCGCCGGCCGGGTGGTCGAGGTCGCTTCCGGGCAGACCTTCGGCGAGTTCCTGAAGGAGCGCATCTTCGATCCGCTGGGCATGGTCGACACGGCCTTCCACGTTCCGGACGAGAAGCTCGATCGTCTCGCCGTGAACTACGCGCCGACGCCGGAGGGCGGCATCGTGGTCATGGACGATCCCGAGACCAGCGCGTACCGCAAGCCGCCCAAGGTCGAGATGGGCGGCTCCGGCCTGATCGCCACGGCCGGCGACTACCTGCGCTTCGCCCAGATGCTGGCGAACGGCGGCGAAGTCGACGGGGTGCGGATCCTGGGGACGCAGACGGTGGCCCTGATGATGGACAACCACCTGGGATCGGCCTACGGGCCGTCGCCGATGTCGAGCCTCAACCTCGACATGGGGATGAGCGAGGGCATGGGCTACGGCCTCGGCGGCTACTCGATCACCGACACCGGACTGACCGGTCTGCCGGCCTCGCCGGGCACCTACGGCTGGGGCGGCGCCGCCTCGACCGACTTCCTCGTCGATCCGGAGGAGGACCTCGTCGCGATGGTGCTGACCCAGTTGCTGCCTACCGGCACCTATCCCCTGCGTCCGACGATGGAGGTGCTGACCTATCAGGCGATCGTGGAGTAGGCGAGGAGATGAAGATGGGCAAGCTCCGACGAACGTCCCCGCATCGATCGTGGGCGCCGGCAAGGGCCGCGGGCCTCGGCGCCGCGTCGCTGCTGGTCCTGGCCGGAGCGTCCCTCGGCCAGGAACGCGGCTTCTACGCCGGCTACAGCGCCTCGGCCGAGCAGTTCGACGCCACCTTCTCGAAGAGCGTCGACAACACGGATCCCGACACCCTGGTGCCCGAACCGAGGCGCGGCATGGTCTTCCACGACACGAGTTCGGCCGACACGGTCGACCTGGCGGTCGGCTTCCTGGCCGGCTATCGCGCGCCTCTGAGTGACGGCGGCGCCTACCTGAGCACGGAGATCGACGTCACGTTCCACAGCGGCGAGCCGGACGGCCAGCTCGCCGGCGTGGGCGTGTCGCCGGAGCGCAAGCAACTGGGCGAAAGCTGGCCGGACACATGGTCCGTCGACAAGAAGCGCAGCTACGGCCTGACTCTGCGGCTCGGCTTCCAGCCGGACTCGCTCCAGTCCCGAGGCATGAGCCTCTATCTGCTCGGCGGCGTCCGGCTCTTCAAGTCGCGCTTCAGCGCGAGCTTCGAGGGGTGCATGACCGCCGAGCCGTGTTCGCCGTCCCAGTACGTCTCGGGGATCGACGGCCGCGATGCGGATCCGCTGGCTGCCACCTGGGGCGTTGGTCTGGAGAAGCGGTTCGGCAGCGGCGAGTACGCCCGCCGCATCGCGCTGCGCTTCGAGGCGACCTACAGCCGGTACGGTGAAGAATCCTGGGTCGCCGACTTTCCGGACGTGCGTGTCACCGTGCCTTCGTCCCTGGAGGCGGAGGGGATCGGCGTGACGGTGGGTCTGGTGCGGCTCTTCGGCGCGGCGGAGTAGCCTCACTCCATCGGTAAAGGAAGAAGCAGCTTCCGGTCGATCAGCGTTTGGAAGTGTCTGACTACCGTCAAGGCGACGTGGCGGTCACGGTGCAGCAGGCCCATCTCGATGTTGCGGTCGAGGGCGGCCTCCGTGAAGTTGGCGGAGGTGATGAAGACGACCTCTTCGTCTGCCACGACTCCCTTCGCTTGGAGGACGCCTTTGGGACCTTCCGTCGCGACCGAGCGCGGGTCGTAGAACACGGCGGGCCGCGAGGTTCCCGGCCATTCTTCCTTCCAGAAGCTATCCGCGAAGCTACGAACCAGATGATCTGCGGCGGTAGTGACGCCGCGCCCGCGGTGGATGTTCAGGAGCAGTGTGACGTCGAGGCTGGGCAGCACGTCCGTCCTTTCGGCCAGAACCTTGAAGGCACGTTCCCCGTCGAAGAATGCGTACGTAGACGCCCATATCGATCGCGATGCCGCACCGATGACCTCCTCGTAGACACGGCGCGTGTCTCGGGCGTGAAGGCCGGGAACCTCCGGTCCGGACCACACGAGGTCGGGGCTGGAGAAGCTGTCGGCGAGCTGTTCCAGGCTCCGGAGCCAGGCCGCGGCGGCCCTTCCGTCGACTCCCAGTTCACGCCAAGCGTCGAGCAGGCTCAGGATTTGCTCCTCCTGGCCTCCGTTCGTCCGAAGTGTGGCGCGCACGGCGGTGGTGGAGGGGGCCATGCCAAGGAGGCCGGACTCCAGAGCGGCTGCGAGCGTCTGGCGCAGGTGTGCGGGAAGCGCGAGCAGCGACCGGACGGCCTCGTCGTTCATCGCCGGCCCGGGTCAATCGACCCGGTCGAAGAAGCCGGCGTTCTCGCCGATGATCGGAACCACGAGGGCGCGGTCGAGGTAGTCGTTCCTCATCTCGCAGGACGTCTCCGCCACGAGCGTGCAGCCGTGACACGCGGCGCCGTGCAGCCAGCGCTGCTCCGTGCTCGATTGCGGCACGTGTTGGGCGCACACCGGGTCGTTCGAGCACAGGGCGGTGATGTGCAGCGCCTGGCGCAGGTGATCGCCCATGCGGCGGGCTTGCTGCACCAGGCCGCCGAGCGTGCCCTCGGCGTCGGCGCTGGCGGTGTAGAGCAGGAGTCCATAGCGCTTGGCGGCCGCGTCGACGTAGATGCGCTCCCGAATCGAAGCTGCGGGGTAACCGCATCGCAGGGCGAGCGACTGGATCAACAGGTGGGACAGGGTATGCAGCAGGACATAGGGGCCGCCGGGAAAGGGGCGTTCGCTCTGGCCGCCGGTTCGACGCTCGACCCAACGCTCGTGGCCTGCCTGCAGCGCTGCGCAGCGTGCCTCTACCTCCGGCCTCCGGCGCCAATCCGAAACGGCCGAGCCGTTCAGCAGTACGAACACGCCCTCCCCCCGGTTCTCGACCGCGGGGAACCATGACGGTTCAAGCGCCAGATCCGCGCGTTCGACGTCCGTGTCGTACTCGCCGGCGACGTTCGGTGTCTGGGCCTCGAATCGCGTGAAACCGGCAAGGGCTGACACCTCGCGCAGTCGATGGACCTGCACGACCGCCTCGACGCGGTCCAGGAACGCGGCGCCGCTGTACCGCCACTCGTGGGCCGGCAGGCGGCGGGCGTGGAACCGGGGGTCCACCGGCACGTCGTCGCCGTAACCCTCGGGGGCCGCAAGCAGAGCGTCGAGTTCCGCGTGCTTCATCGGCTGTTCTTCCGGGTCGCCCGCCCGCCGGCGCTCAATGGCGGCGACGACTTCGGCGTCGTCGAACCCATGCAGGGCCGCCATGACCTTGGGGATGCCCTTGAGCAGGGCCAGATTCTCCTCCGTCTTGACGACCTGGAGCGTGTCCCAAAGCTCTCCGACCGCCTGATCGACGACCGATTTCTGCCGTGGCAGGGAGAGGGCCGTGACCACCTGCGGGAACCAGGCGTTCGTCGCGGTGCGGATCAGCAGGCGGCTCGGCAGGTTGCAGTCCTCGTTCGCGTCACGGCCGAGCCAGGGACGGGCGCCGCTGCAGACGCCGAGCGGCCGTTCCTCCAGCGTCTTCGCCTCGTGCATGCCGCGGTGGCTGCCGCAACTGCAACGAACGACGAGATTTGAGAGGTCGCCGCCGGTGCCAGTCTCTTCGAGCCGAAGTTCGCCCTTGCATTCGGAGTGCCCGCGGTGGACGAAGCGATACCAGTCGATGTCGTCCACATGGCCCCGTGGGCAGCCCTGGACGAACCGGGTCGCGACCACGGGCTTGCCGTCGAACTTTCGGCGCTCGTCCAGGGCGGTGCGATGCACGAGCCGGCGGGCAGTGCGGCCCGGGTGGTGACCGGCGTCGGGATCGGCCTCGTTCTGCACCAGGAACCACTCCGGGAAGCGTGGCGACGTGATTCCCGGAGAGTTGTCGCCCGGACGGTCCGGTGCCGGGGGCGGAGCGAACAGGCCCGGCGGTGTACCTCCGGTAAGTCCCCGCAGTCGCGCCGCGAGCCTCGGTTCCTCGATCGCTTCGAGTAGATGGGGCGGCGGCCACCAGTCGAGTCCACCGACGACCGCCGAGTCCCTGGGCAGGTCGATCAGGGCGCCCGGCCCGTAGGTCGTGATCACTTGGCTCCGGCGGACGCTGCCTCTGCTGCCGCCTTTGCCAGTCTTGCCAGTCTTGCCGCGTCTGCGACTGGCCATCAGCGCTCTCCGCCGCCGACAGGATCCTGCACGTAGAGGTGGACCTCGGGTTCGACGTCGCGCAACGAGCGGTTGGCTCGGAACTTCCGATGGTGTTCCGACTCGAACTCTGTGTCCAGCATTTCCCGCAGCAGAGGCTGGCCGCCCCGGCGCTCGTAGCGTTGGTACTTCACGTCGGTTCCCACTTTGCGGTACTCGTCGACGACGTGCTGCCACGAGTCGAGCAGATCGACCGTACGATTCCTTACGCTCCGTAGCTTCGCCTCCCGCTCCGCCTCCTCCAGCCGCTGAGCGCGGATCCGGTCGCAGAACGTCTCGACCAGTCGGCGCTCGATTCTGTCCCGGGTGTCGGCCAGCCTCGCCACGCCGGCCTCGACGGCGCGGTAGAAGGTCTCGTGGTAGTGGCGAAAGCGCTCGTAGTAGGAACGATCCCGGGGCTTGTGGACGTTCAGGAGGGTGAGCACCAGCCCCGGCCTGGCATCGTCCCGGCCGACCCGGCTCGTCGCCTGGATGTACTCGGCGTTCGTCTTGGGCTGGCCCAGGACGACCATGAGTCCGAGGCGCTGAATGTCGAGGCCCACCGAGATCATGTTCGTGGCCAGGGCGCGGTCGACGCGTCCACTCTGATGGAACGGCAGGCCGAGTTTCTGGCGGGCCTGGGCGACGTCGGCGGTCGAGACGCGTGAGGTCAGCTCCAGCGGTTCGACGTAGGTCCAACGGTCCCGGAAGTACCGTCGTTCCTGTCCGATTCGCCTTCGGGCGCCGTACCGCCGCAGGGTGTTCTGCACCTCTTCTTCCACGATTCGGCGCGCGCCGCCCAACTCGCGCAGGCTGTTGAAGTAGGCCAGCACCGTCATGTACGGGTCGGCGGGATTGGCCTCGTTCTCGTTGCCTCCGGCGTCGCGGTACGCCTTCTGGGCTGCCGCCATCAACGGCAGCAGCACCCGGCGCATCATGACTTTCGCGTTCTTCCCCGGCGACGCGATGCCAAGGTAGAGCCGCGCGGGCTTCTCGCTGGGTGTCTTGACCTGGGCGAAGAACGAATCCCGGCGGCTGGGTCCGGGCGGCGGGAAGATCTGGGTCAGCGGACGGCCGAAGAGTGCCTGGATCTGGTCCTGCGCATGGCGCGTCGTGGCCGTTGAGGCGACGATCTTCGGCTTCGCCTCGCGACCGCCGGTGTGACGGACCGAGAGCGCCTCGATCGCTGTTTCATACAGGCCGGTCATCGAACCGAGCGGGCCGGCGATCAGGTGAAGCTCGTCTTGGACGATCAGATCGGGCCCCGGGAGCGGCGCCGGCACGGCCGCCCGCGGCCCGGCTCGGCCGCGCCGTAGAAACCCGCAGCGTCGTACCGGTCGGCGCCGCCTAGGAGCGAGCCCGACCGTGCTTCCCACGGCAGGGCAGCGAACTTGTCGACGGTTGAGATCAGGAAGCAGGGCAGGCGGCGGTAGAGCGGTTCGTCGACGGCGACGATCGGCAGCGGACGGTCGCCGGAGAACTCGCACTCCCAGTCGGCGCACGCCACTCGCAGGTTCCGCGGTTCGTCGTTGTTCGGCTCCAGAGAGAAGGAGTCGGGAGTGAACTGCTCGCCGCACCACGGGCAGTTCTCGAGCGGGATCGGCGATGGCTGGCGGCCCGGCTCGCGCTGGTAGCGCGTCGTCTTGGCGCGGGCCGAATCGCTGTTGCCATCGCCCTTGCGGCCGAGGACGTTCGGCGTGGCCGCTTTGCCGGCCCAGAGCCCAATCTCGAACGGCCATTCGCCGTAGCGTTCGGGATCGTCTGCCCGTTCCAGTTCCAGTGCGCAGACCAGGCCGGCGGCTCTCGCCAACTGGTCCAGCGTCAGCAGGCGGAGGGTGTAGCGCATGACGACCGAAACGCCGGCGCCGGCTCGGCCGCCGACTTCGGGATGGCGAAGACGCCGCAGCACGATCGCGAAGGCCGCCAGGCCGAGGTAGGCCTCCGTCTTGCCGCCGCCGGTTGGGAAGAAGAGCAGGTCCACGAACTCGCGGTGCGGCTCTTCCGGGTCGGCGAGCGGGGCGAGGTTGAGCAGGATGAAGGCGAGTTGGAAGGCGCGCCACTTCGGCCCGCCTTCCGCGAACACGTCCGGGTTTCGCCGCCGGAGCGCCTGGGCGATGGCTCGGTTGGCCACGCGGAAGGCGTCGAGGGCTTGTTCGTCCCGTTGCAGAGCGGCGACTCCCTGTTCCATCCGGCTGGCGGCGAACTCCGCGCGTCGCAGGAGCTCCTCGGCGGTCTCGGCGTGTTCGCTGTCGATGCTCGCAAGTTCCGCGCGGCGGCCCTCGATCCACTCGCGGTAGGTGGCTATCAGCGGCTGGAGCGCCGCCTTCGCTTCGGTGCCACCGGCCAGTGCGCCGAGCCGGTCCATCGAGAGACCGACGCCCGGAGGCTCGAAGGTCTCGGTCTTCTCGACCTCGGCGCTTGGGATCCAGGCCGTGCGCACCGTGCGACAACTGCCGTCTTCCTCCTGGTCCCACTGGGCCGATACGTTGTGGCCGGTGGCGTAGCGGGGCGCGTCCGCGTAGTGGAGCTATGGTCAAATTTCGTGTACGGGCTGTTGATCATCAGGCGGCGTTCCTGGTCTGATCGGCTTTCTCGGTTTGTTCGATGCCGTCAACGAAACGG
>JAPVWO010000177.1 GCA_027493375.1 Candidatus Multivorans thiocomprendens
TTCCACGCCGACAACGGCTCGGAGTACATCAACCACCGAGTGGCGAAGATGCTGAACGGCCTGCACGTCCCCGAGTTCACCAAGTCCCGGCCGCGGCGCGGCAACGACAACGCGCTGGTCGAGTCCAAGAACGGCAACGTGATCCGGCGCTGCTTCGGCTACGGTCACATCCCGAAGCTGTTCGCTCCCGAGGTCAACGTCTTCTCGCGCGACGTCCTCACGCCTTACCTGAACTTCCACCGCCCGTGCCTGTTTCCCACCGAAGTCGTCGATCCGAAGGGAAAGACGACCAGGATCTACCGCTACCAGGACACCATGACGCCGTTCGAGAAGCTCAAGTCCCTGCCCGGCGCCGAGAAGTACCTGAAGCCCGGCATCACCATCGCCGTGCTCGAAGAACAGGCCAAGACCACAAGCGACCTCGATGCAGCCATCGCTCTCAACAAGGCCCGCGCCAGACTCTTCGACCTCATCAGGCGGGAGTCCGATCCGCTTCGGCGCCGGAGCGCCTGACATCCATGCAAACCGCAACCCCGACTGCCGGCTCGCCAGCCGGCCTCCTCGCCCGCCACGCGGGCGTATCCCTTGGGCGGCAGACTCCGCTAGCGCTCCGTCTGCCGCTCCAGAACTACCCCGAAACCCACCGGGATCGCCTCTCCGTCACCGCTCCGTTCACGATCCCCTCTGTATTGGATTACGCTGCAGGCTGTCGTGGCTCATCGCAAATGACAGTCGAGGGCTGCAAGGCGCGCACAGTGAGCGACACGATGGCCTTTGCCCTGCGCGGCGGCGTAGATTGTCGCAACGGAAAGGCAGCTGCCGGCAACAGAGGCGGTGCGGGCTTCGCGGGTTCCGCGCCGGAGGGCCACTTGTCGCGCACCCTACCGGCGCACGCGCTCGATGATGCGCGCGGAGTCCTTCATGAACTCCATCATCTTCTCCTCGATCGCGCCGCCGCGCTCGTCGAGCCGGCGGGCCTGAGCCAGGGCGCCGCGCGCCCCGTCCTCGTCGCCCGATGCCAGGAGCGCCATGCCCAGGCGGGTGAGCGCCGCGGTCGACGGTCCGAGTTCGGTCGACTGGGACAGGAACTCGATCGCCTCGTCCAGCTCCTGGCGCTTGTAGTGGACCCAGCCCAGGGCGGCCAGCGGGAACTGGCGCAACTCCTCCGGGGCGTGCTCCAGGGACCGGCGCGCGAAGTCGAGGGCCTGGTCCAGGTCCTCGTCCATCTCCGCCAGGTTGTACGCCATCTCGTAGTAGGCGATGCTCTTCGAGAAGTTGGAGCCGGCCTCGTCGAGCAGCCGTCGGCCCGCGTCGTTCGCATCCCCGTACTTGCCCTCGCTGCGCAGCGCCTCGATCAGGGTCGCGTAGGCCGTCGCCCGCAGCATCTCGCCCGGCTTCGATGCGAGCACCCGCTCGGTCAGCGGGCGGATCTCCTGGATGCGGTCGAGCCGGAGGCAGGCGAGGGCACAGGACATCAGCAGAGCCGGGTTGTCCGGGTCGAGCGCCAGCGCCTCGCGGTAGCAATGGAGCGCTTCGGGCGCGTCGCCGGATCGGATCGCCTGCTCGCCGCGGCTGACCCAGTTCGCCGCGACAGGGCTGGTCCTGGGCAGGTCGGCGCCCGAGCGGCCCGAGAGGTAGGCCACCAGATCGCGGTAGCGCATGCGCCTGGGGTTCAACTGCTGCGCCGTGCGAAACGCGGCGAGCGCCTTGCGGTTCCAGCCCCGATCGAGGTAGCAGAGGCCGAGGAGGTGATGGCACTCCTCAAAGGCCGGATCGACCTGAACCGCCCGGCTCAGTGACTCGATCGCCCCCGGCAGCCGGCCCATCTCGTAGTGGCAGCGGCCGAGCAGGTAGAGCGCCTGCGGCACGACGTCGATCTCGACCGCGCGTTCGAGAAACGCGGCGGCGGACTTCAACTGTCCGCGGCCGGCGAGCGACGCTCCCAGGCAGAAGTGTGGCAGGAACGCGTCCGGGTGCTGGATCACGGCCCGCTCCAGCAGCTCCTGGCCGCGTTGCTCGTCGCCCTGCTGGAGTTGGATGACGCCGGTGTAGACGAGACCCTGGACGTGATCCGGCTTGGCCTCCAGCAGACGGTCGAAGTGCTCCAGAGCGCGTTCCAGTTGGCCCTCCTGGAAGTGCGATTCGCCCAGGAACCGGGCCAGTTCGTGGTTGCGGCGGTCGAGGCCGGCCGCCTCCTCCAGCGCCTTCATCGCGCGGGCCAGGTCCAGCCCGTTCAGCGCGTGCTCCGCTTCCTCCAGGAGCTGCGTGAAGGCGGGGCGCCGGCCGCCCTCGTAGAGTCCCAGAACGCTGTCCTTGACCGCCGCGAAACGCTCGCGTTTCTCCAGCACGAGGAACTGGTAGTCCATCTTGGACTCCCAGAGGTCGCTCCACTCGGCGGCGTTGATCACGTCCTGCCGTTCCAGGATGTCGCGCAGGGCCAGCATGCCGGCGTGATGGACGAGGATGCTCTCCTCCTGCCGCTCCATGGCGCTCAGGACCTTCTGCACCGTCTCGCCGGTGCGTTTGAGAACTTCCTCGAGGATCGAGATCCGTTCCAGCAGGTGCTCGTCGAGCGAGAATTCCTCGTCGCCGGCGTCGAGCGTCTCCTCGCCCGAGACGGCCGAGCCGGAGAGCACCATCAGCTTCTGCCGGCAGCGCTGGCAGTACTCCGCGTCGTCCTCGTTCCGCGCGCCGCAGACCTGGCAGTACATCGCGGCGGTGAGCCTACTTGTTAGTAGTCTCCGCGCCCGGAGAGCAACGATGCGCCGGAGCGACTGACGATGCGCCGGAGAGCAACGATGCGCTGGAGCAACTGGCGATGCGCTGGAGCAACTACTACCTGATGACCGCCCGCGAGGCGCCCCGGGACGCCGAGGTGATCAGTCACCAGTTGATGGCGCGCGCCGGCCTCGTGCGGCGGCTCGCGGCGGGGATCTACACGATGCAGCCGGCCGGTTGGAGGACGGCGCGCAAGCTGATGGCGATCGTCCGCCGCGAGATGGAGCGGGCGGGAGCGGTCGAGCTCTCGATGCCGGCGATTCAGCCCGCCGAGCTGTGGGAGGAGTCGGAGCGCTGGTTCAAGTACGGCCCCGAGCTGCTGCGGATGGAGGACCGTCACGGCCGGCGGTTCTGCTTCGGTCCGACCCACGAAGAGGTCATCACCGACCTCGTCCGGCGCGACGTGAAGAGCTACCGGCAGATGCCGCTCAACCTGTTCCAGATCCAGACCAAGTTCCGGGACGAGATCCGTCCCCGCTTCGGGCTGATGCGCGGCCGGGAGTTCATCATGAAGGACGCCTACTCCTTCGACGCCACGGAGGAAGGCCTCGACCGGAGCTACCAGGCCATGTACGCGGCCTACTCGCGCATCTTCGAGGCATGCGGGCTCGAGTACTCCGTGGTCGAAGCGGACCAGGGCACGATCGGCGGTTCCTCGTCCCACGAGTTCATGGTGCTCGCCGACACCGGCGAGAGCGCAGTGGCGAGCTGCGCTGCCTGCGGCTACGGCGCCAACGTCGAGCGGGCGGAGATCGGCGCTCTGCCGCTCCCGGCGCAGGGCGGCGGCAGCGGCAGCGGCGACGGAGCTCGCCGGGTTTCGACCCCGGGAGCGACGACGGTGGCCGAGGTCGCCGGGATGCTGGAGGTCGACGAGGCCTCCGTGGTCAAGACCCTGATCTACGAGACGGACGACGGGTTGGCGGCAGTCGCGATCCGCGGGGACCGCGAGGTGAACGAGGTCAAGCTGCTGAACGTGCTGGGCGGCCTCGGGCTGCGGCTCGCTTCGGCCGAGCAGGTGGCGGCGGCGACGGGCGGTCCGCTCGGCTTCTCGGGTCCGGTCGGCCTTTCGCCCGAGGTGCGCCTGGTGGTCGACGAGTCGGCGCGTCCGCTCGCCGGTTTCGTCTGCGGCGCCAATGCCGGCGACGAGCACCTCGTCTCCGTACGCTGGGACCGGGACGTGGCGAGCGCCCGTCCGCTCGAGTGGGCCGACGTGATGACCGCCGAGGCCTCCGACCCCTGCCCGCGCTGCAGCGGCGGAGTACTCCGCATGTCGCGGGGCATCGAGGTCGGCCACATCTTCAAGCTCGGCACCGCCTACTCCGAGAAGATGAACTGCACCTTCAGCGACGAGCAGGGGAAGCTCCGCCCGGCGGAGATGGGCTGCTACGGCCTCGGCATCGGCCGCACGACGGCGGCGGCGATCGAGCAGGGGCACGACGACGACGGCATTGTCTGGCCCGTGCCCCTTTCGCCCTTCACGGTCGTCCTCAGCTCGCTCGACCCCGGCGACGAGGCCGTGAGCTCGGCGGCGGACGGTCTCTACGAGGAACTCGAGGCGTCGCTCGCCCCGGGGGGCTTCGACATCCTCTACGACGACCGCCGCGAGCGGCCGGGTGTCAAGTTCAAGGACGCGGACCTGGTCGGTTTCCCGGTGCGGGTCGTCGTCGGCGGCCGCTCGCTTCGGGCCGGCGGCGCCGAGGTCTCGAACCGGCTGGACGGCGAGCGCGAGGTCGTGCCGCTCGATGAGGTGCCGAAGGCCGTCCTGGCCCGGCTGATGGGTGCGCGGGTCTGACATCCGACCGCCCGAAGACGGGCGGTCGGACTGTGACGCGGCTGGCGCAGGGATGCGCCAGCCGGGTGCTGACCCGCCGCCGCCGAAGGCGGCCGGGAAGCGCGCCGGCGAAGCGGCGACCTTAGCCCTCCTCCTCTTCCGGCTCGGGCAGCACCCACAGCCTCAACGACACGATCCGGTTCCCCTCGACCTCCACCACCTCCAACCGCAGCCGGCCGACCTCGACGGTGTCCCCGGCCTCGGCGGTCCGGCCGAGTTCGGACAGGGCGATGCCGGCGACCGTGTCCTCCTCGCGCTCATCGGAGATGTCCATGCCGAGCTCGTCCTCGAGATCGTCGAGCAGCATGCCGCCGAGGACCTTGTAACCGCCGTCGTCGAGGCGGACGAACTCCGGCGCCTCGGCGTCGAACTCGTCCTGGATCTCGCCGACGATCTCCTCCAGCACGTTCTCGAGCGTCACGATGCCGGCCACGCCGCCGAACTCGTCGACCACCGCGGCCATGTGGATCTGCTCGCGGCGCATGCGGGCCATCAACTGGTCGAGCGGCAGGGTCTCGGGCACCGCGAACGTCTCCCGGGCGATGTCGCGCAGCGACTCCGGCGGTTCCTCGGCGATGAACAGGTCCTTGATGTGGACGAGACCCACGAGCTGGTCCAGGTCGCCCTCGCAGAGCGGGAAGCGGGTGTGGCCGCTCCGGCGGGCGCGCTCCAGGTTCGCGTCCATCGGCGCCGCCGCGTCGAGGTAGACGACCTCGGTGCGGGGGACCATCACCTGGCGGGCGTTGCGGTCGGACAGCTCGAACACGTTGTCGAGCAGTTCGCGCTTGGGCTCGGAGAGTTCGGTCTCCTGCTCCGAGGCGAGGAGGCTGCGGATCTCCTCCTCGCTGTGGGCGAGTTCGCCGTGCCGCAGCGGCTCGATGCCGAACAGGCGCAGGAAGGCGTTCGCCATCTGGTTCAGGACCCAGATGCCGGGATAGGTCACCTGGTAGAAGAACCACAGCGGCGCCGCCACCCACAGGCTGGTCGGCTCGGGCCGGCGGATGGCGAGCGACTTGGGCGCCAGTTCGCCGAGCACGATGTGGAACATGCTGATGATCGCGAAGGAGACCATGAGGCTGATCGAGTGGGCGGCTTCGGCCGGCAGGTTGGGCGCCAGGTCGAAGAGGGGCTGCAGCAGGCGGTTGACTGCGGGTTCGCCGACGATGCCGAGGCCGATGCTGGCGAGGGTGATGCCGAGCTGAGTCGCCGACAGGTAGGCGTCGAGCTGGTCGATCATGCGCTGCGCGAGACGGCCGCGGAGCGTGTCCTGGTGGGGCGCCACCTGGGTCGGCCGGACCTTGACCAGGGCGAACTCGGCGGCGACGAAGAAGCCGTTCAGGCCGACCAGGAACAGGGCCAGGGCCAGGCTCCAGCCCAGCGGCAGGTCGAGATTCACGGGCGGCCCGGTGGCCGCGACGACCGGCGGGATCACTCGCGGGCCGGGAGGGGCGTCGTCGTCAGCGGAGGACGGGACCCGCGGTCACGGGCGCGCCGGTCGGGGTCCGGGTCGGGGTCGTCCAGACTGGAGTCGGATGGCGAAGGATCCGGAGCTTCGTCGTTCACGCCGGCTTAGCGTAGCAGGGAAGGGCGGGTTCTAGTGTTCGTGCCATGGCTGGGGCTCGCTCTGCCGCCGGACGTGTAGACCCGCGTCGGCGATGGTCTCGATCAACTCCTCGACGTGCTCGACGCCGCGGGTCTCAAGCCGCAGCTCGATGTGCACTTCATTGAGGCCGAGTGCGGTGAAGGCGCGCTCGTGGTGGGTCTCCAGGACGTTGGCGCCCGCGTCGCCGACCAGGTTGAGCAGAGCGGCCAGGGCGCCCGGACGGTCCTTGACGCAGACGTCGAGCCGGACGAGGCGGCCGTCCTTCGTCAGGCCGCGGTCGATGATGCGGTTGAGGAGGGTGACGTCGATGTTGCCGCCGGTCAGCACCATCGCGGTCCGTCGGCCCTTCGCCTGGGGGATGTGGCCGTTGACGACCGCGGCCAGCACGGAGGCCCCGGCGCCCTCGACCACCGCCTTCTCCCGCTCGAGCAGGAGGAGGACGGCGTTCGCGATCTCTTCCTCGTCCACCGTCACGATGTCGTCGACCAGGTCCCGCACCAGCCCCATGGTCAACTCGCCGGGTCGCTTGACCGCGATGCCCTCGGCGATCGTGTGGCGGCGCTCCACCGTGACCGGCCGGCCGGCGGCGAGGCTCTCCTGCATCGAGGGGACGGCCTCCGTCTGCACGCCGATGATCCGGGTCTGCGGCCGGTGCGCCTTGTAGGCGGCGGCGATCCCCGCGATCACCCCGCCGCCGCCGATCGGCACGACGACGACTTCGAGGTCGGGTTCCTGGGTCATCAGCTCGAAACCGATCGTGCCCTGGCCGGCGACGATCTGGGGGTCGTCGAACGGATGGACGTAGGTCTTGCCGTGCTCGGCCTCGAGCTCCCGGGCATGGGCCGTCGCGTCGTCGAAGGTCTCGCCGGCGAGCCGGACATCGGCGCCGAAGCTCCGGGTGTTGGCCACCTTGATCAGGGGCGTGGGCAGCGGCATGACGACGGTCGCCTCGAGCCCGAGGCGGTTCGCGTGGTAGGCCACTGCCTGGCCGTGGTTGCCGGCGGAGGCGGTGATCAGGCCGCGGCTCCGCTCCTCGTCCGAGAGGGTGAGGATGCGGTTGAGCGCCCCGCGCTCCTTGAAGGAGCCGGTCATCTGCAGGTTCTCGAGCTTGAACCAGGCGCCGATGCCGCAGAGACGGGAGAAGTACTCCGACCGGGCGCAGGGACTCTCGTAGACCGCGCCGGCGATCCGCCGCCGCGCCTGCTCGATCAGCTCGGCCATGTGCAGGGCATCGACCACGACAGGATTCTGCAACACGTTTCTGCTCCGGCGTCTTCCGGAGTCGCCGCCCCGCGGGTTGACACCAGCGCGGGTCGCGTTGACAGGGCGAGTCTCCCCTTTGTACCGTTGCGCCTTCCCGCGGCCGGCCTTGCCGGCGCTTCTGGCGGCGTTCTCGGCCTCGGGATACAGGCCCGTAGCTCAGTCGGTTAGAGCGCTACGTTGACATCGTAGAGGTCAGCGGTTCGAGTCCGCTCGGGCCTACCAGACATGGGCCGTTCGGTCTGTGGCTCAGGCGCTTAGCTCAGTTGGTTAGAGCGCTACCTTCACACGGTAGAGGTCAGCGGTTCGAGTCCGCTAGCGCCTACCATCGCGGTGACGGGCCGCGCAGGCCCGCCCCCGTTCGGACGAAACCGTCCCCCCCAGACGAACCTGCTCTTCCAGGACCCTCTCGACCGATGCTCGACCTGACGTTGCCTGACGGCTCGGTACGCAGCGTCCCGCCCGGGACGACGGCGCTGGACGTGGCGCGCTCGATCGGCCCCGGTCTGGCGAAGGCGGCGGTCGGCGCCGAACTCGACGGCCGCTTCGTCGACCTGCGGACGCCGATCGAGGCGTCCGGTCCGTTCCGGCTGTTCACGTCGAGGGACGACGAGGCCGGTATCTTCCTTCGCCACACGGCGGAGCACGTGCTGGCGGACGCGGTGCAGAGGCTCTGGCCCGGCACCCAGATCGACGTCGGCCGTCGCGATCACACCGACAAGTACCAGTACGACTTCCGTTTCCCGCGGGCCTTCGTGCCCGAGGACCTCGAGGCGATCGAGGCGAAGATGCGGGAGATCCTCGCCGAGAAGCACGACGTCGAGCGGATCGAGATCGACCGCGAGGAGGCGCGGGAGCTGTTCGCCGGCATGGGCGAGGAACTGAAGCTGGAGCGCCTGGACGACATCCCGGAAGGCGAGCCGATCACCCTGTTCCGGCACGGCGAGTTTGTCGACCTCTGCCGCGGTCCGCACGCGCAGCGCGTGGACCAGGTCGGCGCGGTCAAGCTGCTCGAGAGTTCAGGCGTGTTCCACCGCGGCGACGAGAGCCGCGAGCAGTTGCAGCGCATCTACGGGACCGCGTTCACCAGCCGGGAAGCGCTCGACGGCTATCTGGCCGACCTGGAGCTGCGCCGGGCCCGCGACCACCGCCGCCTGGGCCCGGAACTCGACCTGTTCAGCTTCAACCAGAGTGCGCCCGGCAGTCCGTTCTTCCACCCCCGCGGGACGGTGATCTACAACCTGCTGGTCGACTACGTGCAGGGACTCAACCGGCGCGACGGCTTCCAGGAGGTGCGCACGCCGCAGATTCTCGACGTCGACCTCTGGCATCGCTCCGGGCACTGGGACAACTACCGGGAGAACATGTTCCTCACCGAGGTCGACGAGCGGCAGTACGCGGTGAAGCCGATGAACTGTCCCAGCCACTGCCTGATCTACCGGACCGACCTCCGCTCCTACCGGGATCTGCCGATCCGCTACGCCGACTTCGGCCGGCTCCACCGCTATGAACGGTCCGGCGTGATCACCGGCCTCACCAGGGTGCGTACGTTCTGCCAGGACGACGCCCACACCTTCTGCACCGACGAGCAGGTCGAAGCCGAGGTGCTGCTGCCGGTGTCGACGATCCTGGAGATCTACAGCACCTTCGGCTTCGAGGGCATCCAGATCGAGGTCTCCACCCGGCCGGAGAAGTCGATCGGCAGCGAAGAACTCTGGGAACGGGCCGAGAACGCCCTGATGGGGGCGCTCAGGAGCCGCGGCCTCGAGTTCCAGATCAACGAGGGCGACGGCGCCTTCTATGGCCCGAAGATCGACTTCCAGATCCTCGACGCGCTTGGCCGGAGCTGGCAACTGGGGACCGTGCAACTGGACTACCAGATGCCGGAGCGGCTGGACCTCGAGTACACCGCCAGCGACGGCGGGACCCGGCGGCCGGTCATGCTGCACCGGGCGATGCTGGGCTCGGTCGAACGCTTCCTCGGCATCCTGATCGAACACACCGGCGGCGCCTTCCCGGTCTGGCTCGCCCCGGTGCAGGCGGTCGTCCTGCCCGTCTCGGATCGCTTCATGGAGTACGGCCGCGAGGTCGCCAACCGGCTCTCCGACGCCGGCGTCCGCGTCGAACTCGACGAACGCAGCGAGAAGCTCGGCTACAAGATCCGCGACGCCCAGACGAAGAAGGTCCCCTACATGCTCGTCGTCGGCGGCCGCGAACAGGAAGCCGG
>JAPVWO010000178.1 GCA_027493375.1 Candidatus Multivorans thiocomprendens
CCAGGTAGGCCCCCAGGATCACGATCGCGACCTTGGCCAGGTTCTCGAACAGGGGCTCGGTGTGCCTGGAGACGAGAGCGCCGCGGCTCCGGCGCCGCGCCAAGGCCCGCAGCAGGACTCCGGAGGCGCGCAGCGCCGCGACGACCCAGAACAGCAGCGCCACGGTCTGCAGCGCGTCGACGATCCTCTGCTCGGTGAGGTCGGCGAGCGGCAATCGAGCGACGCCCATCCGCAGGCCGATCAGGAAGACCGAGACCCAAAGCGGCCAGTGCGCCGCCTCGAGCAGCCGGTCGTCGACTTCGGTCTTGGTCTTCCCGACGACCTTCGTCGCGCCGAACTTGAGGATCCACCAGACCACCCAGGCGCTGAGCGCGGAGGCGAACGCGATGGCCAGCAACTGGAGCCACGGGCCCCATGTTTCGTGCACGTAGACCGGAACCAGCTCTGCCAGCCGTCCTTCCAGTGCGGTCAGTTGCGCGTCCACCGGTTGCTACGATAGCCGACGGTGTGCCAATGAACTGGCTGTTTCTCGGACTGTTGATGTGCGCCGCCTCGGTGGGCGCGGGTGCGTTCGGCGCTCACGGTTTGCGGTCAGCGCTGGACGCCGAGCACCTGGCTCTGTGGGAGACCGCGGCGCGCTACCTCATGTACGGCGGGGTGGTGGTCAGCCTCCTCGGTCTTGCCGGGCGCGTCTCGGCGGTGGACCTGCGGCTCGCCGGCTGGCTGCTGTTCGTTGGCTCCCTGATCTTCTCCGGAACGGTCGCGGCGATCGCCGTCGGTGGTCCCCGCTGGCTGGGCGCCATCACGCCGGTCGGCGGTACGTTGCTGATCGTCGGAATCCTCGTTTTCGCCTGGAGGATGCTGCAGGGTCCGGGGACTCCGGCCGGGTTCTGAAACAAAGGGGGAATGCCGGTTCGACGCCGCGCGTTCGGACCATTCCCTACAGCCTCTGCGCGGTCTATGCTGCGGCCCCGGCCGCGCTCAGGCGGTCCTCACATTCCAGGAGATCAACTGAAATGCCGAACGGCACCATGCAAGTTCCTGCACCCCGCAACGAACCCGTTCTCGACTATGCGCCCGGTTCCGCCGAGCGGGCCGCTCTCGAAGCGCGGTTGAAGGAGATGCTCGGCGAGCGGGTCGAGATTCCGGTCCTGGCCGGCGGGCGCGAGATCCGCACCGGCCGCACGCAGGACGTCGTCTGCCCTCACGACCACGGTCATGTTCTCGGCACCTGCCACCAGGCCGGCGCCGCGGAGGTGGAGGATGCGGTGGCGGCCTCGCAGGAGGCCTGGCCGGCGTGGTCCGCGATGCCGTTCGAGGAGCGGGCGGCGATCTTCCTCCGCGCCGCTGAACTCCTCGCCGGTTCGTGGCGGCAGACGGTGAACGCCGCCACCATGCTCAACCAGTCGAAGACGTGCTACCAGGCCGAAATCGACTCCGCCTGCGAGCTGATCGACTTCCTGCGCTTCAACGTGGCGTTCGCGGAGGAGCTCTACGGCCAACAGCCCGTCTCGTCGCCGGGAATCTGGAACTACGTCGAGTACCGGGCGCTCGAGGGCTTCGTTTTCGCGGTCACTCCGTTCAACTTCACCGCGATCGCGGGCAACCTGCCGACGTCGGCGGCGATCATGGGCAACACCGTGCTGTGGAAGCCGGCGTCCACGGCGCTGCTCTCGGGCTACTACCTGATGAAGCTGCTCGAGGAGGCGGGCCTGCCGCCGGGGGTCGTCAACTTCGTCCCCGGTCCCGGCGCCACGGTTGGCGATCCGGTCCTGGCCAGCCGGCGCCTGGCGGGCATTCACTTCACCGGCTCGACGCCCGTGTTCCAGCGCATGTGGCGGACGATCGGTGACCAGATCGAGAACTACGACACGTATCCGCGGATCGTCGGCGAGACCGGCGGCAAGGATTTCGTGTTCGCCCATCCGTCGGCGGACCCCGCGGCGCTGACGACGGCGTTGATCCGGGGCTCCTTCGAGTACCAGGGGCAGAAGTGCTCCGCCTCGTCCCGGGCCTATGTTCCCGCCTCGCTCTGGGGCGAGGTGCGCGAGCGGCTCTGCGCCGAGCTGGCGACGGTGTCGATGGGCTCGCCGGTTGACTTCTCCAACTTCATGGCGGCGGTCATCGACCAGTCGTCCTTCAACAACATCTCCGGCTACCTCGGCGATGCGGAGAACGGAGCTCCGTACGAGGTCGTTTCCGGCGGTGGCCGCGACGATTCAACCGGCTACTTCGTGGAGCCGACCGCCGTCCGCAGCGAGGATCCGCGCTCGCGTCTGATGAGCGAGGAGATCTTCGGGCCGGTGCTCACGTTGTACGTCTACGCGGACAACGCACTCGACGAGGCTCTCGAACTCTGCGACACGACGAGCCCGTACGCGTTGACGGGGGCCGTGTTCGCCAACGACCGGACGGCGGTCGCCAGCATCGGCGCCCGCCTGCGCAACGCCGCCGGCAACTTCTACATCAACGACAAGCCGACCGGCGCCGTCGTCGGGCAGCAGCCCTTCGGCGGTGCCCGTGCGTCGGGCACAAATGACAAGGCGGGCTCCATGGCCAACCTGCTGCGCTGGACTTCCCAGCGGGCTGTCAAGGAGAACTTCGCTCCGCCGACGGACTACCGCTACCCGCACATGGCCTGATCCGGCTGGCACGGCGTGATCGTCGATTGTGCGGACAAGCGCACCGAGGCGTTCTACAACGGTCGTCGGGTCGCAGCGTTCTCGGGCTTCGCGCGGACGGCCTCGCGAAAGCTGGACCAGCTCGACGCGGCCACAAGCCTGGGCGATCTGGCCAGGCCGGGCAACCGGCTAAAGGCACTCAAGGGTCGCCGCAAGGGGCAGTGGAGTATTCGCATCAACGACCAATGGCGCATCTGTTTCAGGTGGCCCGCCGGGAGCCCCGGTCCCACGGATGTGGAGATCGTGGACTACCATTGAGACGGAGGCACACCATGCGCGAGCCCATTCATCCCGGCGAGACGCTGCGCGAGGATCTGGACGCGCTCGGCATGAGCGCGGCGGAACTGGCGCGGCGAATCGAGGTGCCAGTGAGCCGCATCACAGGGATCCTCAACGGTCGGCGGGCCGTTACCGGCGACACGGCTCTTCGACTCGGACGTTTCTTCGGCACCTCGGGGGAGTTCTGGCTCAATCTCCAGAAGCTCTACGAGCTTCGGCTTGCGGAGCGGGAGAACGGATCAGCGATTTCTCGGCTTCCGACCCTGGATGCAGGCGGGGGCTTGCACGCGGGGGGTTGAGCACCGACCGTTGACGGGCTGCGCCGCGACTCTCCTTCGATGGCGGTCGCGAGCAAACGCCGCCTTAGGATGCGCGGACGCTGAGAGCGTCAGTGCTTGCCGCCCCAATAGTCGGGACGCGTTCGTGGTTTGGGCGGTGGCGGCTTCACATCGCTTATCCGCGCTGGTGGATTGATCGACCCGACATCCGGCAAGCTGAGACCGTAGGCCACTGCCAATCGCGCCTTCACGGCTGCTGGGGAGCGTTCGTCGTCCTGCGGGCTTTCGGACGGCGGAGAGTTCGGTCCGCCATCGCTGGTGCCGCTGTCCATGTAGCGGAACTCGCCCACGTTCTGGGAAGCGCTGCGGATGTCGGACTCTGCCCTTCTGATGGCGTTCCGCAGGATCGACAGCTTGGCGCCTCCACCGGTCACGAACACGGGCAACCCTGCCGTCCAGTGAGGAGAGTTCGGGTCTCGGTTCTTTCTCAGGTCCCAAATGACCTTCCTGAGGGCCTTCGCGACCTCTTCGCGATAGCCACTGTCAACGTCGAGCGCGCCCTCCGGGGGCTTAACACTCTTCTCCGCCAAGTAGTCGTTGACCCGGTCCGGTATGCGGTCGAAAGGGCCAGCGTCACGGGGGGAGTCGCTGGGTGGATGGCGGCCCCGGCATCGTCGAGTGCCTTCAGGCGACCGACGTGAAGGTGAAGTGCGCCCAGAGGTTCCACGAGTGCGTTCAGAATCTCCCAGCGGTCGCCTTCGCGCTCGTGTAGAACGAAGCCGCAGGAGTCGATGGTTGAAGCACCGACGTCGACCAGGAAGTGCAGACCGTTCCGTCTCTCGTAGGACTGAGCGTACCTCGCCGCTTCCGCCACGATTTCCGGGACGACTCCGATCTCCTCCAGGTCCAGTAGGGCCTCTGGTTCGGACTCGGGCCCAGACAGACGATTGACTTCGGCGACCGCCTCCGATCGGGTCGGCGGCGTTTTCTGGACGGATAGCGCCCAAGCGGCTGCCCCGGCGATCCGGAAGGCCGTCCTAATGTCCACGTCGTCGTAGCCTGCCGATGGAATCCCGAGGTTCAGGCTCCATCGCAGGGAGTAGATGCCATAGGTCTCCTGCTCCGAGCTCAGGAGGTGGCAGCGCGATGTACGCAGAACCCACGCTAGATAGCAGGCGGCATTGGCGCGGGCTTCTACCGAGTCCGGGCGTTCCATGAGGTCGACTTTGAGGCTGCGATCCGCGGGACTTGGTCTGGTGTCCACCGCGATACGGCCGCTTGGCGTCGGTTCCGACAGGTTGGT
>JAPVWO010000179.1 GCA_027493375.1 Candidatus Multivorans thiocomprendens
GGTCGGCGTCGCCAAACGGGCGCTCGAGGGCAGCGGGATCAACGTCGCCTCGGTCGCCACCAGCTTCCCCGCCGGTCAGGCGCCGATCGAGATCAAGCTGCTGGAGGTGCGGAAGGCGGTCGAGGCCGGCGCCGACGAGGTGGACATGGTGATTTCCCGCGGCCGCTTCCTGGCCGGCGACTTCGCCTACACCTCGGACGAGATCGCCTCGGTCAAGGAGGCCTGCGGCGAAGCACACCTCAAGGTGATCCTCGAAACCGGAGAGCTCGGCACCCTCGACGCCGTGCGCCGCGCCTCGGACCTGGCGATGGGCGCCGGCGCCGACTTCATCAAGACTTCGACGGGCAAGATCAAGCCGGCCGCCACGATGCCCGTCGTGCTGGTCATGCTGGAGGCGATCCGCGACCACTACCTGCGCACCGGCGAGAAGATCGGCATGAAGCCGGCCGGCGGCATCGGGGCGGCAAAGGACGCGATCCGGCACCTGGTCATGGTGCGTGAGACGCTCGGCCAGGACTGGCTCGATCCCGACCTGTACCGGTTCGGCGCGAGTTCACTCGCGAACGACGTTCTGCGCCAGATCGTCAAGCAGCGAAGCGGCATCTACCAGTCGTTCGACGACTTCTCCATGTAGAGACGACGTGACGAAGTCCACGCAAACAACCGGGCCGGCGGCTCCGAAGCTCCGCCTCGGCGGCGGCGATGGCTGGGGCTACGCGCCCGCCCCCGAGTCGACCGACCACGTCGAACTGCGCGACCGCTACGGCCTGTTCATCGACGGCGAGTTCACCGACGCGAAAGACGGCCGGACCTTCGAGACGGCGAACCCCGCCACCGAGGAGAAGATCTCGGACGTCGCCCTGGCCGGCGACGCCGACGTCGACGCTGCGGTGGCCGCCGCCCGGCGCGCCTACAACGAGGTCTGGTCGCAGCTTGCGCCGCGGGAGCGCGGCAAATACGTCTACCGAATCGCCCGGGTGCTCCAGGAGCGGGGCCGCGAACTCGCGATCACCGAGTCGCTCGACGGCGGCAAGCCGATCCGCGAGTCGCGGGACGTCGACATTCCGCTCGCGGCCGCGCACTTCTTCTACTACGCGGGCTGGGCCGACAAGCTGGACTACGCCTTCCCAGGCCGCGGCGCCCGGTCGCTCGGCGTCGCCGGTCAGGTCATCCCGTGGAACTTCCCGCTGCTGATGGCGGCCTGGAAGATCGCTCCGGCCATCGCGGCCGGCAACACGGTCGTGCTAAAGCCGGCGGAGACCACGCCGCTCACCGCGCTCAAGCTGGCCGAGATCATCCAGGACGCGGGCGTGCCGCCAGGCGTCGTCAACATCGTCACCGGCGCCGGCGAGACGGGCGCGGCGGTCGTCCAGCACGAAGACGTCGACAAGGTCGCCTTCACCGGCTCCACCGAGGTCGGCAAGCTGATCCGGCGAGCCCTCGCCGGCAGCGGCAAGCACTACACCCTCGAGCTCGGCGGCAAGGCGGCGAATCTGGTGTTCGAGGACGCCGCCGTCGACCAGGCGGTCGAGGGGATCGTCAACGGCATCTTCTTCAACCAGGGCCACGTCTGCTGCGCCGGCTCCCGCCTGCTGGTCCAGGAATCCGTCGCCGACGAAGTGATCTCCAAGTTGAAGGACCGGATGGAGACCCTGATCGTCGGCGATCCGCTCGACAAGAACACGGACATCGGCGCGATCAACTCCCGCGCCCAGCTCGACAAGATCGAGGAGTACCTGGAGATCGGCGAAGCGGAGGGCGCCGAGCCCTTCCAGACCTCGTGCCCCGTACCCGAGCGCGGCTACTGGTGCCGGCCGACCCTGTTCCTGCACGCATCCCAGTCGCACCGGGTGGTCCAGGAGGAGATCTTCGGTCCGGTGCTGGCAGTGCAAACGTTTCGCACCGTGGACGAAGGCATCGCGATGGCGAACAACACGCCCTACGGCCTCTCGGGCGGGGTCTGGAGCGACAAGGGCGCCAAGGCGTTCCGGGTCACCAGCCGCATCCGGGCCGGCGTGCTGTGGGCGAACACCTACAACAAGTTCGATCCGACCGCTCCGTTCGGCGGCTACAAGGAGAGCGGCATCGGCCGGGAGGGCGGGCTCGCCGGGCTCCACGCCTACCTGAGACCGGAGGCAGCGGCATGAGCGAGCGACGACCCGTCGCCGCGACCGGCCGCCTGCCGGTGCTCAAGACCCACAAGGTCTACGTCGGAGGCAAGTTCCCGCGCTCCGAGTCCGGCCGCTTCGACCGCGCGCTGGCGCCCGACGGCACGCCGATCGCGAACATCTGCCGCTGCTCGCGCAAGGACGTGCGCGACGCCGTGACCTCGGCGCGCGCCGCCCACGCCGGCTGGGCCGCCCGTACCGCCTACAACCGGGGCCAGATCCTCTACCGGATCGCCGAGATGCTGGAAGGCCGGAGCGGCCAGTTCGAGGCCCTGCTGGCTGCCGGCGGCGCGGCGCCGGACGAAGCCGCGGCCGAGGTCCAGGCCGCCGTCGACCGGCTCCTCCACTACGCCGGCTGGACCGACAAGTTCCAGCAGGTGTTCTCCAGCGTCAATCCTGTCGCGACCTCGCACTTCAACTTCTCGATCCTCGAGCCGATGGGCGTCGTCGGCGTGCTCGCCCCCGAGTCGCCGCTGCTCGGCCTGGTCTCCGCTGTCGCCCCCGCGATCGCCGGGGGCAACACGACCGTCGTCCTGGTCACCGGCAGCCGGCCGCTGCCCGCGGTGACCTTCGGCGAAGTGCTCAACTCCTCCGACGTGCCCGGCGGCGTCGTGAACATCCTCACCGGTCGCCGCGACGAGATGCTCGCGCCGCTCGCCGCGCACCGCGATGTCGACGGCCTGCTCCTCTGCTCACCGGACCCGGACGTCGCCAGGTCCGCCGAGACCGAAGCGGTCCACAACCTCAAGCGCGTCGCGGTCCGCGCCCACGCGCGGCCACCTGCGCCCGATTACGCTGTTGGTGGGCGAGAACAGCACCGGCAAGACGACGTTTCTCGGCTGTTACGCCACCTTGCACCGCCTCCTCGCACCGTGGGGCGACTCTTCGCCTGACTTCAACCGCGACCCTTTCACTATGGGCGCATTTCGGGACATCGTTCGTTCGCGTCTGGGGCCTAGGGGACGAATCAACGACTTCGGGATCGGCTTCAGGGCATCCCGACCGGCCGCCGGTTTCCCGCCCTACGACCTCGTCGCCACGTTCCGCGAGCAAGGCTCGCAGCCCACGATCTCCTCTTATCGCTACGACTTCGACAACGGGGCCTTCCTACTGGCGTGCGCGGCTCAAGACGGCCGAACCACCCTGGCTATCGAGGGTCGGAAAGTCGCCCTGGATGTCCCGTGGCAAGTCGCACCCCAGCTGCTGACGTCGTCGGTCGAGTTCGACTGGATTACAGAACGCTTCCCGGAGGCAGGACCAATCGCCGAGTTCATCGCCGAACTCTCGAACGGCAAGTCCCGCAGCCGCCGTCAAGCTGACTGGCGGATCTTCGGCGTACCGCAGACCTCGTCGGCAAACCTGGTCCCCCTCGCGCCGCTCCGCGCGAAACCCGCAAGGGCCTACAACCCGGTCACGGAGCGAGCCACGCCCGAGGGGGCGCACATTCCGATGTTCATGATGAGGCTCCACCATTCCGAACAAAGGTCGTGGACGCGCCTCCGAGACAGCCTCGTCGATTTCGGTCGCGACTCCGGCCTGTTTTCCGACATCAAGATCAGGCGCCACGGCAAGCAGATCAGCGACCCGTTCCAGATCGAAGTCAAGGTTCAATCCAGTTCGTCCCACAATCTCACGGACGTCGGCTACGGCGTCAGCCAAAGTCTGCCGATTCTCGTGGATCTGCTCAGTGCCGAGGAAACCGTCGGCGGCCACCAGTACTCGCCAGAAAGAGGTCCACTGACGTTCATGCTGCAACAGCCTGAAGTTCATCTCCACCCCCGAGGCCAAGCGGCGCTCGCGAGTCTGTTCGCGGGATTCCTCGCGCGCGCCAGGAAGAGACGCCGCCACCACCGAGTACTGATCGAAACGCATAGCGACTACATCATTGATCGCTTCAGGATTCTGGTGCGGGACGGCCGCATCCGTGCGGACGACATGGCGATCCTGTACTTCGAGCCGCTCGGAAACTCGGTCAAGCTGCACGACATACGGGTCGACTCCGATGGCAACCTCGTGAACACGCCGGCTGGCTACCGGGACTTCTTTCTGAGAGAGACGGATCGTCTCCTCGGCTTCGCCTGAGCCAGCCGCCATGTGCATCATCGTGGACACCGACAAGATCGGTCTGCTCCTCAAGGAGCCGCCAAGCGACGACACCTATCCGATCCTCCGCTGGCTGGAGAAGGGCCACGGCACGATCGTGTACTCGACGGGTGGCGTGTTCTCCGAGGAATTGACAAAGCGAGCGCGAAGGAGGTTCCGCGAGTGGTCGCGGGCGGGCTGGGCCACAGCCATTTCCCTTGAGCGGTTCCGAGACGATGAAGAAGACCTGAGAGGCGGCGACGCCCTGAAGTCAGGAGACGCTCACATTCTGGCTCTGGCGCGAGCGAGCGGCGCTCGGCTTCTCTACAGCGGCGACGCCGACCTGATCGACGACTTCAAGAACAAGCGGTTGATCGACCGGCCCAGAGGGCGCATTTACTCGCGTGCCGCCAACGCCGACCTGCTGACCACATCAGCCTGCCACCGATGACCGGTCCAAAGGAGACTGAGCAGCAAATGCCACCTAACGAGGAGCTGAGCGAAGCGGCGAAGGAGCGTCGCGAACTCGAGACCAACGGAATGGCCTCCGGCGACGGACCGGCGGAGACGTCCCCGGAGAGAGAGTACGAGATGGAGCTCCCGCGCCACGCCCGCAACCGCGCCGCCGAGATCGTCCGATCGCCCGACAAACTCCGGGCGATGGTCGCCGAAGCCAGGGAGAAGGCCGACTCGGCCGGCGGCACCGCGAGGCCGCTCGACGGCGTGACCAAAGACCTGAAGACCATGCTCGACCTCCTCCGCGCGGTCGCCCGCGGCTCCTACCGTCTCCGGAGGGAGACCCTCATTCTCATCGCCGGTGCCGTCCTCTACTTCGTCATCCCTATCGACGTCATCCCCGACTTCATGCCGGTCGCCGGCTTCATCGACGACGCCGCGGTCATCGCCTGGGTTGTCAAGACCTGCAAGACGGAGATCGACCTGTTTCGGGCTCTGACCGCGGGCGACGACCCGACACCGGACCCAGCCTGACCAGATCCACCATTTGCCACCGGTACTCTGCCGTGCACTAACACTAACCTTCGTTCTCGACATCGTGGGTACCTCTTCCTCAGAAGAGGCAAAATCTTCTTCGCAATGCTGACGGCCTTCGTCAAGGGCGACTACCGTGCTCCCTGGCCCACGCTGGTTCTTCTTCTCGCAGCCGTCGTCTACTTCCTCAGGCTCTTCAGGATTGATGGTGGAGATGGCGTAGTCTGGCGGTATGCGTGACACAGACTTGTACGGTCGGATTCTCGGCATCGAGAGTCCTTGGGAGG
>JAPVWO010000018.1 GCA_027493375.1 Candidatus Multivorans thiocomprendens
GACGCGACGGCCGCAGGTCTGCCCGATGACGGTCGGCCGCTCCGCGACGGCGGCACCGGCGCGACCGCATATGCCGAGGCGGTAGGGGTGTATCTGGCGTTCGCACTCAGTAAACAGGCAGACCTTGGCAACAGCCTGTGTCGCTGGGAACCGGTTGCGCAGTGTCCGCGCCAGCTCTTCGGGCGGCAGGCGATCCCAATGATCTGGGACTTCGCTGAAGGCAACCCGCTGGGGGAAAGCTCAGGATCGTGGTCGGTGTTCGTTGACGGCATCGTGAGGGCGTTCTCCAGAGCCTTTGGGAGCGTTCGAGCGGACGCACGAGGTCGCTGTCAGCAGGCGGACGCGGGGGCACAGAAGCTCTCGCAAGACGCTGTCGTGTCAACAGATCCGCCCTACTACGACAACATCGGCTACGCAGACCTCTCGGACTTTTTCTATGTCTGGCTTCGTCGTTCCCTTCGGGCAACCGCGCCAGAACTCTTCACGACGCTGGCTGTGCCGAAGGCCGAAGAACTCGTCGCCACGCCGTATCGGCACGGGAACAAACAAGGGGCCGAGACCTTCTTCTTGGAAGGGATGACCAACGCGATGCGCAGATTGTCTGAACAGGGGCATCCCGGTTTCCCTGTCACGATCTACTACGCCTTCAAGCAGTCGGAGCGCAAGGGAAACACTGGACTCGCGAGCACAGGCTGGGAGACTTTCCTGGAGGCGGTGATCCGATCCGGCTTCGCGATTACCGGTACCTGGCCGATGCGAACCGAGAACGCTTCACGGCTCGTCGGCATGCTGACGAACGCTCTCGCCTCCAGCATCGTCCTCGTCTGTCGACCCCGCTCCGCTGACGCCCCGCTGGCCACTCGGCGCGAGTTCCTCTCCGCTCTCCGTGCCGAACTCCCCCAGGCAGTCCACCTCCTCCAGACCGGCAACGTCGCCCCGGTCGACCTCGCCCAAGCCGCCATCGGCCCCGGCATGGCCGTTTACACACGCTACGCCCTGTCAGGGAGGTTCGCGCGGTTTACTCCTAGTCTTGCCGAGAAGAGTCCCCGCTCTTGGTCAGCGGTTGCTGCGGACGGTGAGGCATTGCGAGGAGGGCATGAGGGCTGCGCTGGCGTGGCCACTGTGTCTTTCTGCCGAACGAAAGGGCGGGTGGCGGTACGTGCCACCGCCAGATGCTGTAGACCCGGTGATGTGGATCAGGCCGGTGTCCCCCTGAGTGCTCAACAAGACGCTCGGTTGGATGCTGACAGAAAGAGGCACCGCCCGTGCTCAAGCTGCTCAAGGCGGCCTCGGAGAGCCTCGCTGAAGAACACCGTTCGGCGACTCGGCAGCCTTCGGCCGGCCACCACCCTGCGAGACACCCACGTTCTTCAACCCTGCACGAACGGTCGTTCCGGACCTAGATATCTCAGTTCCACTGCCGCGCCATCCTCTGAGATCGTCCCCTGAAGAACGCCTTCTAGCGAGTCCGGCAAGCTCAAGTCTGCCTTGCCCAAGAGCCGAAAATCCGGCGACCGGACCTCGCAGGCCTGGGCGGCCGGTGATAGTCGAACTGGTAACGCGGTCTGCCTTGAGTCCGAATCGAACCACTCAACCGGCACCTTGGTTTCGGATCGGCTCCAAGTCCGCCTGCGCGCCCGAGCCAACCCAGCGGAGAACCTCATCCAGAGCTCATGTGTGTCCGGCGTCGGCCATTCAGGATCTTGCGCTTGCCTCGCAACAACATCACTTCGCACCCACCTCAGCAGCCCCGGCATACTGTCGAACTTCGCTTCCCCGTCGAGTACCGCCCTGATCGCTCCGCTTCGGGATCCAAAGCCCGCCTTCATCAGAACGGCTGCCGGCACGCTCAGGGTGCCGGTTTCGACCGCCGAGGCAGCGAAGTCCTGGTCCAAGTGCTTGAACTGGTTGCCCGCCGTTGCCTCCGTGGCAGCCGCCAAACCATGCACCCGAACGGCCTCCATTGCCCACGCTAGTCTGAAGGTCAGACCGTCTTCAACGAATCTCAGGACCTCCGGGTCTTGTGGGTCCGCCGCGAGTCCGAGAGCCCGTCCTTTCAGCCAAGCCGCCAGCACACTCCGCCACTTCGATGGCATCGGATCTGGAGTGAACGGGCGTATCTCGAACACTACTTCCGCAAACTGCTGTATCGCCGCGATCGCGTCCTCGTCTTCGCCGGCTGAAATGCACTCATTGGCCTGTGCTAAGAGCCCCTGCAGTCGCTCAGCGTTGCTGTCCAGGAATGCGCCGGCTTCCAGCCCCACGCCCGCGAGGAAGTACGCCTTACGCTGCGAAGAGGTTGTTCGCCGGAACACAACCAGTGCCCGTCCGGCGAGGCCTAACTTCAGGAGAGCTTGCATCTGCTCACTCTTCCTTGCGAGGGATCTCGCCCAGAGCGAAGACTGCAGCACTTCGTCAAGCCGTTGTTCGATCTCGTTGTCCGGTATGTCGTCCTCCCCCAAGAGTCCTAGGATTGAAGTGTCAAGCGCGCGCACCAGACCGTTCCAGCGCTTCTCTTCCCTACGCTGCTCCCCTTCGTTCTCTCCCGGCAACTCGGCGAACTCCCAGTGCGAGGTGTTCGTGACGTACTCGACCAATGTAGATGCGTCCTCTATTGAGTGTTTCCGGATCATCCGGCGCAACAAGTGCTTCACGAGAAGGACAAGACCGCTCTCGATTCCGAGGTCCGCCGATTGCTCTGCCAGTTCACTCCAGTCCCTGCGTCTATTGACTTCGTTGTCAAACATTGGATAGAGGACCTGCCCTTCCAGATCAACGAAGGCGCGCCCCGCGCGCCCTGCCACGTTCTGGAACTCCTTGGCATCGACGAGCTTTGGTCCCCTACGCACACCGTGGAAGACGAGGGCACTCGCGGTCAGGTTGAGGCCCTGCGCTAACGTCGGTGACGAGATCGTGACCTTCACGACGCCTTCGCGCAGCAGACGCTCGATCTCTCGACGGTAGGGAGTCGGCAATGCCCCGTGGTGCACCGCGACACCGAGGCGTAGGCAGTACAGGAGTGCGCTCTCCTCACCCAGCCACTCCCTTCCAATCGCCAGAGCGCTTTGCAGTGCCCCTGGATCCTCACTCAGGACGGAGTCAAGCGCGCCTCGACGGTGCAGGTCCCTTATGGCTCTCGCGAATGGCTCCACTGACTTGCGCAGAGGGCAGTAGATCAGCACGGTGTGACCGTCTTCGACCAACGCCCAAGCCGTTGCCAGACAGAACTCCCTCTGATCGCGTGGGAACGGCTTTCGCCGTTTGCCCACTGGAGGAACCCGAGAAGTGAACAACCTCGGAACGAACGCTCGTTCTGGATCGACAGTGAACTCCAATCGCGCATGAGTGCCGAGCCACTGAACAAGGCCGAAACTCAGCCGAGTGGGACGCCAGTCCATTCGCACCGACCCATCACCGGCGCTCTCCCCCGTCAACCAGCTGATGAAGTCGTCGGCATCCTCGTTTGCGGGCAGGACGGCGGAGAGACAAACAACCCGCCGCTCGGCCGCGTCGCTTCGCCGAAGGAGCAGTTGTACTTGAATCTCGTATCGGACTTCCCGTTCTCCGAGACCGATCATGTGCCCTTCGTCGAGAACGATGAGACCCACGTCATCGATGAGACTAGGCTCATTGCGAAGTGCGAAATCGAGTTTCTCGGGCGTGGACACGACGATGTCTTGACGCCGAAGCAAGCTCTCGTCGACGCCGGTCGCCCCAATACCTCCGTAGAGGCTGGACACGGTCTTGCCCAGGGGCCTGAAAGTCCGTTCGAGACTTGCTTCGGTCTGTGCCGACAGCGCCCGCAATGGCGTGACGAATACGACCCGTTGCCCTCTCGCGAGCGTTCGAAGGATGCAGAGTTCCGCGATACGCGTCTTTCCGGCGCTTGTCGGCAAGGACACCACCATGCTCTCACCCGAGTCCAGCGCCTTGTCCGCCGCCTTGAGTTGCGAGGGCCACAACTCAACCTCTGCACGGGACCTCCGATAGAGCGAGGCAATGAACAACTCCCTCAAGTTGCTCCAGGCTTCGAGTGGGACATCTGAGGACTGCAACGGAAGTCGTTTGTGCAGGGACACGCCCCACAGGTCTTCAAGGAGGAACTTCGCGAGTCGGTGGCACCACCACTGATTGACGAGATTCGATTCCGCGCTGCAGGACATGCCCAGTTCTAGGCGCGCCCGCGCCGCGTCAAGCAACTCGCCGTCGCCGCGCTCGAAGCCTAGGAGGGCTGTCGCGATAGCGGACACGAAGCCGTCCTCCAGGGCCGTCGCGACAACATCTAGTGCTTCCTCACTAGCGTCACCCTCGACCGCCGCCAGCCGTGCGATCAACTCTTCGTCGTTGCCGATGCCTCGACTCTTGTATGAGCGAATGAGTTTCTCTAGCTCGTCCAAGGACCGGACGATTAGAAGCGCCAGGCACCTCTCGGGCGAAGTCAGGTTCGCGTTCTTGGTCGTCTCTACGAGAAGCGAGAACGCGCGCGCCGAGTAGCGGGCTAGATGGTACGAGGCACCCGCTACGAACCGATAGAAGTCGCGTTCGGCCGTCTCTTCACCGTTAACTACAACTGCCTCGATCGCCCAAGCCGCGTTCTGGAACGCAGCTCGGGCAGTTTCCTCGCTACCCTCCAGGTCCAGTATGTTCAGCCCGTCTCGCAAGAGCGAGAAGCCGTAGGAGAGCAAATCGTAGGTTAACAGCCGAGAGAACCGGGGCGCATTCTCCGGCAATTCACCTTCTCGCCAGACTATGGACCTCGCGTGCCCCTGCGCAAGCAAGCCGCCCCTGGATCCCGGTCTTATCGCGTCACCGACGCGCGCCTCGATTTCCTCAAGCGTCGCCATCGCTGCCTATCTTCTCGAAGACGTCATGTACAAAGCGGCGATGGTTCTCAACACATAGTCCAACGTATGCCTGCTCGAACTGGCCTTCGTAGTTCTCCAACAGGCCGCGCAGCAACGATTCGGGGTCGTTTCCGGAGAAAGAGAAGAGCATGTGGGACACTCGATTGGTAGGGATCCCATCCCCGTACTGCATCGCGAGAATCGCGTCCGCCAGTTCGCCGTGACCTTCTTCGTCGAGTCGGTCGGCGTAGAACGCGAGGGCGTGTGGCGAAGGTCGACCATCGTTCGCCCTCAGAGCCTCTTCTGCTTCCTTCAGTACGTGGCTTGACATCTGGCGCCGACTCTTGGCCTCCCCTTTCAGGAGCGCTACCTCGTCGCCGTCTATTCGAATCGCGAGCAGGTCATCCCCCCGCATCGGCATGTCCCGATGGTCCTTCCACCGTAGTTTCTTCACTGTGTGCCCCCAGGCGGTTCGCTCCTCAACGAACGTCAACGCCAGCACCTCGCCTAGGTCGCCCGATCTGGAAGCTTGGGTCTGCGGCAGTTGGTCCCGTAGGTAGGCCGCGGCCCCGTTCTTCCCAAGCAGCTTCAGTATCCGGGCGTATCTCCGGGTTGACACGTACTGCACTGGGATGGCCTCGGCGATCGCTTGGAGGCCTACGGCCTCACGCTGTTCATCCGTTCTCAGAACGACGATCGAGTGAGCTCCAATGTCGTGTGTGACTTCGTCGCACCACTGGTCGAACAGTCCCATTTCGTCTTGCTGTCGCCGGTCCAGCGCCAGTGTCCGGTGGACGGCGCGCCTTCTCGGCTAGCCAGCGCGCGTCTACTCCCCCCGCTGCAACACCGGGTAGAACTGCGTGAACACATTGTCCGTCGCAGCATGCTCCGCATGGCAGTCGTAGCACCGTTCCTTCGGGAACGCTGACGCCGACTCCCTCAACCCTCCGGACCGGTCGCGGAAGCTGAGGTAGGCCCAACTCTCGGGGTAGCGCTCGCTGTCCTTGACCGCGACCTCCATTCCGAGGAAGTCCTTCTCGAAGTAGCCGGCCTGGTTGATGGACTCGCGGGAGCCGGGACGGAAGACGTCCATGGGGAGCATGGTTCCCTCGGGGAACTCGCCGGTCGCCATGAAGTAGCGGTACGCCTCGGGCTGGATGTAGACGTTGGTGAAGGTGCCCGGGCCTTCGCGTTCGGCGGCGTCTTCGTTGTAGCTGAGGCCGAGCGAGGCTCCGACGAAGACCCAGGTGCGGTAGTCGTCGGGGCGGATGAGGTCGCCGTCGGCGGTGTAGGTGGGGACGGTCATGCCGTCTAGCGACGGGGCGGAGTCCTGCGCACCTAGGACGAGCGCGGTGACCAGGGTGGTGAGTGCTGCTGCGATGGCGATGTTGCGCACGGGGGGATTGTAGCTACGCGGCAGGATGGTCGCCGCTTCGCGGCGCGTTCTGTCCGGAAGGCCGGCGGGGACGCCGGCGCACCCAGTGTGTGGCGCCGTCACCCAGTGTGTGGCGCCGTCACCCAGTGTGGGGCGCACGCAGCGGATCAGGCCCAGCTCAGGTCGTGCTTCGAGATCGGCAGTGAGCGGATCCGCTTGCCGGTCACGGCGAAGATCGCGTTGCACAGTGCCGGCGGCACGGGCGGCAGCGCGGGCTCTCCCAGGCCGGTGGGCTGGTTGTCGCTCATCACCCAGTGGACTTCCACCGGCGGCGCCTGGTCGATGCGGAGCAGCTTGAAGTTGTGGAAGTTGCTCTCGTTCGTGCGGCCGCCGTCGAAGGTGATCTCCTGGTCGAGCGCCTGGCCGAGGCCGTCGAGCGCCGAACCCTGCACCTGGTTGACGGCGTTGCTCGGGTTGACGAGCTGCCTGCCGACGTCGCCGGCGACCCAGATCCTGTCGACGCCGAGTTCGCCTTCCTTGCTGACGGTGGCCTGGACGACTTCGGCGAAGTAGCCGCGGTGGCTGAAGTGGAACGCGACGCCCTGGGCGGTGCCCTCGGGCAGGTCCGCCTTGCCCCATTCCGATTTGTCGCGCACGAGTTCGAGCACGGCCTTCATCC
>JAPVWO010000180.1 GCA_027493375.1 Candidatus Multivorans thiocomprendens
CTCGGACCGCGAAGGCATCGCTCACGCCACGCAGACAGAACCGACGCCCCGGCCTACAAGAGCGACTCCGAGACAACCCAAGTCCGACAGATTGCTAGCCTCAGATGAAGGAACTCGACCGCCGGCGCGAGACCCGGAGACGGCTCGAACTGCTCGGCCAAGTTCTCGGGCAGACCGTCGCCCTCGATCTGCAGACGAGAATGGAGGGTGTTCTCCACGGCCTGCCCAAGGAGAAGCGTGAAATCGCCCTGCCCGTCGCCGAATCCGACCTTGAAGCGGATGCTCCGGGTCACTTTGGGACCGTAGTGCAACAGGCGGTGCCCACCGGTCGCCTCTACGTGGACGGAGAGCTGCTGGGCACTGCATGCCTTCGAGAGCAACTCGAAAGCGGCCAGGAAGTTTGACTTCCCTGAGCCGTTGGCGCCTATCAGGACATTCAGCGGGCCGAGTTCCAGCCGCGCCAGGCGTCGGAAGCTCTTGAACCCCTCGATGCTGAGACTGCTGATAGCCGCCATAACCACGACAGCCTACAACCGGGAGCTTTCTCTGCGCCTCACGCGAGGTCGTCGAGGAACTCTGAAGCCGGGTCCACTCCGGTCACAAGCAACCGGTCGCGCGCCCTGGTGCAGGCAACGTACAGGAGGTGCCTCTCCGTGTTGTAGACATCCTCCAGGTCCGCCTCGTCGGCGACGTTCTCGATTCTCGCTTGCAGCGGAAGGGCATCGTCGTCACACGCCATGACAGCCACGGCAGAGAACTCAAGCCCCTTGGCTCGGTGCATGGTTCCGACCGAGACACGAGCCCGGACAGCGTCGACCTGGGGGTTGCCCCCACACTTTGCCGCGCCGGTGACGGATTCGTCCGCGCCGAGGCGCACCGCTTCCAGACCAGCGGCCTCCGCTGCCCAAAGAGCCCGCTCGATCTCGCTTGAGGACCGGACGAAGAGCCCAATCCCGCCGCGACCAGGGACCGTTTCGGAGGATCCGATGCCGCCCTGCGACAGCTCGCGAAGCCAGTCGCCAACGGCTGCAGTCTCCTCCTCTACCGTTCCGAAGATGCGAATCTCGGGCTCGGGACCATTGAACACCGACACCGTGCCCCGCCGGTCCTCCTCAACGCCGTCGACATCGGCGATCTTCGGCGGCAACAGCCGGTCGGCCTGCCGGCGAATCTGGTGCGACGTGCGGTAGTTCACGCGTAACGTCCGAGACCGTCCCCGAACATCGACGCCCAGCTTCCGCCACGAGAACGGCGCCCGGAAGATCCGCTGGCCGAGATCACCGGCGAACAACAGGCTGTTCGGACGGTCCTCACTGAGCGCTGCCAGGAACCGAAGTTCGGCGACGCTGATGTCCTGAGCCTCGTCGATCACGTAGTGGTCGAACGGCGAACGCCGTGCCTGGTTGAAGTGGACCTCCAGTCGCCCAAACATGGCGGCCGTGGTCAGGAGATCTTCCCGCTCCAGTTCGTTCCGCACCTTGGCGAAGATCGTCCAAAGCACCTTGCGACGGGCCTCTGCCAACCGTCCGCGACGACCGAGCCGAGGCACATCTCGGTACTCCTCCCAGTTCTCCAACTGCCATGCGTCGACAACACCGCTCCACTCCGCCCAAAGGAAGCGGTCCGAAAAACCGTGGTCCGGCACTTCACCGCCAGCGCGGCTCAACAGCTCCCGCTGGTACTCCTCGGAGGCCCGCTGGAGCGGCCCGATGTTGAGTCCATAGAGACGCTGAGCCAAGCCGCCCATCGACTGGACATCGAGTCGTTCCGCCAACCGCGGTCGGTTGCCGATCAACAGGCGCAATCGCTGGCGGAGCGCATCGGCCAAGGGCTCCGAGAACGTAGCCAGCAGCACCCGGGAATCGGGATCCGCCTCGGCCAAGTGCACGGCCCGGTGCAGAGCCACGATGGTCTTGCCAGTCCCGGCCGATCCGGCGACCCGTGCCGGACCTCCGTAGTCCCGTTCCACCAAGGCCCTCTGTGCCGGGTGCAGGAAGACAGCCCACTTCTCCCAAGGTGCGTCTAGCGCACGCTCCAGCTCCTCGCGGTCGGCCACGATGCGGAAGCGGCGCTCCGCGTCGGGGTGAGCGAACGGGTCGGCACCGGGCGCCAGCGTTACGGGGACTGGAGGCGTGCCTCCGGTCGCCAGTTCGAGCAGCGCTTCTGCCGCCTCCGCCGGAAGGTGCTCGGCGAGTTCCAGCAGCGTGTCTTCCGTGGCCGACTTAGCCTCCTCGAGCCAATCTCCAGGCACGCCATAGCCGAGCAGCTCGTCATCGGTTCTCTCCGCGAAGATCAACCGCTGAACAGCCCGCTCTTCCGCTCCTGCTGGAAACCGGCCGTTTCAGCGGCCGCTTCCCTTCCCCCCGGGCTTACCAAGGCCGTTAGAGGCTCGCGGACGGCGACGTCCTCTACCCCGGCTGTGACCGCATCCGGCCGTGGCTGTACGTAGCGCGGCGTTTCGACTTCGCGAACGATCTCCCGAATCTCCACCAACTGCGCCGCGCCCGTCCGCGGATGCCGCTCTAGTTTCCGCCGCTCCGCCCACCGGTAGGCCTGGTCGTGATGGCCGACGTAGCAGATCAGGAAGCTCGACGACGTGCGATGGACGATGATTCGCAGATCCCGGCCCGCGCGCGCCGACCAGAAGTTCCGGTCCCGAGCTGAGCCCACGCGATGCAGCCGCAGACCCGGCCGCGACGGATCGATCTGCAGGTCGAAGGCCGCCGTCTTCGCGGCCTTCTGCTCGTCCATCGGCAGGCGCGCCAGGCTGTCTGTGAAGGTGTCGGCGATACGAAACTCCACGGCGCCGCGTAGCCTACGGGAGTCGGAATTCAGTGTCTCGGAGACCCATCTCGGAAGGGGCCTATGTGGCAGGATCCTGGCCGTGGACTGCCGTGCGGCTGCGCTTAGTGGTAGCCACGAAGGGCGCCACCCACTTCGCCGTCTTCACGGACGGTCGCAAGGTCTTACTGGAGATCCGGAGCAACGCCGACGATCTCCTCCAACTCGTCTCCGGAATCCAGTGGACGTTCGCGCTGCTCATCAAGGCCCCGGCCGAGCGGGTCGGCTTCGACGACGCGAGCGGCCTCGCATGCCGCTGCTACCCACGCGGAAAGCGAGGACCTGTTGTCCTAGACCCCGCAATGTCCTTCGGACGGCCAACTCTCGTCAGGCGCAGCGTGGCGACGCCCAACATTCCGGACTTCTACCAGGCATAGGGCGAAAAGCGTTCAGACCGCCTGTGACTGGTGGAGCTGAGCCCGGAAGATGTCGAGGCCGCAGTCGACTTCGAGCTGAGCGCTGCCGCGTAGCTTCAATGATCGCCTGGAACTTGGGGGAGCCTCTGGCTCGGGGCATGAAGGCCCTCGGCGAAGACGTTGTCCACCTGACCCACCCTGCGTATCCTCCTCCCCGAGAGAGATCAATCCCCTCAACTCGACTCAATCGCCGACTGGGCCAGGTTCTCGTGACCAGGGCGCAGGAGGATAAGGGACGGAATGAACGACGAACGCTCAGGCACAAGCCCCTACGCTTCTGGCGGCGGCGGCGTCACGTTTGAGCGGAAGGTTGCGGCCCAGTACCTCGCGCATCTGCTTGCTGGCGATGGCGCACCCGAACTGGGGGTCGGACGCCGCGTCGTAAGGGTCGATTTCCAGCAAGCTCCAGCCTACGCTGTCGACGATCTCGTGCTACAGGCGGCCCGTCAGGACGAACTGGAGCCATCCCTGGAGCTCGCCCTTGCCGTTCGGCGTTCCCCGAAGCTCGTTCGGAGTGACGAGAACTCGCAGAAGCTCATCCAGCAGTTCGTTGAAATGACCGGCGAACCGCGATCAGCCGGGGCGGAACGACGATTCGGCCTAGTCGTTGCCGGGGCGCAACGAGCCGCTGAGCAACTCGGTGTGCTGGCGGATCACGCTAAGAGCCAGGCAGATGCAGGAGGCTTTTTCGACCTCATCCGCACGCCACTCAAGTTCAATGAGGATGTTCGACGCAGGCTCTGTCACTTAGAGCACCTCGTTGAAGACGCGCTGTGCCAAGGTGACTCGGCCGGATTCGACGCAGCGCAGGTTCAACGGAGAACATGGGAGTTGCTGTCGGTGCTTGCCGTGCTGATGCCGCGGCTCGAATCGCCCGACGAAACGGATTGGCTCGGTGCAACGAACAGCCTTATCGCGCTGGCAAGAGACTCAGACCTGCCCGGCGCATCTCGGCTGCTGGACCGGCTCCTTGTGCTTGCAGGGAGCTATGGTCGAAATTCGTGTACGGGGGTTGAGGTAGGCGGCGTGCCCTGCTGAGATCGGTTTTCGGAAATCGACGACAACAGCAAAGGAGGCACGC
>JAPVWO010000181.1 GCA_027493375.1 Candidatus Multivorans thiocomprendens
CTGGAGCAGGTCGGAGGGCCGGCGGAGCTCTACCGGGATCCCGCTTCGCGTTTCGTGGCCACCTTCGTCGGCCGCTGCTCCGTGCTGGCGGGGGTCGTGAAGGAGCGCCATGGCGGCGACGAGTTGACGGTGCGCCTCGAGTCGCAGCCCGAAGCGCCAGCCTGGCGCTGCCGGGTTAGCGGCGAGCTCGCCGTTGACGACCGGGTCGACGTCTGTGTTCGTCCCGAGTCCGTGCAACTCGAGACGGGCGGGGGAGCGGGGCTTCCCGGCGAGATCGAGGCCGAGCGCTTCACCGGCAGCAACAGCTTCTACACGGTGCGGCTCGCGGCGGGACCGACCGTCGAGGTGGCGATGCCGGGAACGGCGGCGGGCTTGAGCGGCGCCTGCGTCATCCGGCAGCTTGCCGGAGAGTTGCCGTCCACCTTTGCGGCGGCGGCGGAGTCCGGTCCTTGAGCGCCGCCGGAGCGGGCCGCGGGGCGCCGCGGCTCCGCTCGCTCATGCCGTGGCTGGTGCTGGCGTTCCTGGTCTGGCTCGTCGGCTACCCGCTGCTGGTGGTCGCGGCGGAGGCCTTCGGCATCGGCGGCCCCGGTGGAGGCGGCCCGACGACCGAGGCGTTCCGGTCCTTCTTCACCCGCGCCGACGAGTGGAACGCGATGTGGCGGACCCTGTGGATCTCGGTGCTCTCCACCTTGGCCGCGGCCGCGATCGGCGTGCCGCTCGGCTTCCTGTTCGAGCGCAACGAGATCCCGGGCCGGCGCCTGCTCGGCGCGCTGGTCGCGTTGCCGGTGGCGCTGCCGCCCCTGGTCGGCGTCATCGCGTTTCTCTTCCTCTACGGCGAGAGCGGGCTGGCGGCGCGCGGGCTCCAGAGCCTGGGGCTCGACGTGTCCTGGCGCCTCACCGGAGCCTGGGCGATCCTCCTGGTCCACGCGTACTCGATGTACGTCTACTTCTACCTGTTCACCCGGGCCGGGCTGTCCGGGCAGGACGGCGCGGCCATCGAGGCGGCGCAGAGCCTGGGCGCGAGCCGCTCGCAGATCCTCTTCCGGGTCACCCTGCCGCGGCTCCGGCCGGCTCTTGCCGGGGCGACTCTCCTTACCTTCATGACGTCGCTCGGATCGTTCTCCGCTCCCTACATCTTCGGCGGCGGCTTCCGGGTGATGACGACCCAGATCGTCGCCTCCAAGCTGAACGGGGAGTTGCGCATGGCGTACGTCGAAACGACGATGTTGGCGCTGCTCGCCTTCGCCTCGTTGCTTCTGCTCCGCAAGATCGATCCGGGCCTGGACCTGGCGTCGGGAGCGCGGGGCACGCCGCCGGCGCGCCGGCGACTGCACAGCCGGGGCGCGCGGATCGGCGCCGCGGCCGGCGGCTGGGTGCTGGCCGGCGTGCTCCTGCTGCCGCACGCCACGCTGATCCTGATGTCGCTCGTGCCACCGAACACCTGGACGGTCGAGGCGTTCCCGCCGGTGCTCGGGCTCGTCAACTACGGCGAGCTCCTGTCATCGACCGAACGGCTGCGGCCGGCGTTGAACTCGCTGTGGATGGCCGCCGCGGCGACGCTGGCGGCGGTCGTGGTGGGCGTCATGGCGGCGCGGCTGTCGCTCCGGCGCGGCGGCCTGCCGGGACGGGCGCTGGAGGCGATGATGACCCTGCCCTGGGCGATCCCCGGCACGGTGTTCGCCCTGGCCCTGGCGGCGGCGATGAGCGTCAACGCGCCCTGGGTCGGCCGCTTCGTGCTGGTGGGCACACTCTGGATCCTGCCGCTGGCGTACCTGGTTCGCTCCCTGCCGCTGACCGGACGTTCCATCTTCGCCGGCTTGCGCCAGCTCGACCCGCGCCTGGAGGAAGCGGCGGCGAGCCTCGGGGCGGGAGCGTTGAGGACGGTGCTCCAGATCGTGCTGCCCCTGCTGCGGCCGGCGGTCATCGCGGGTGCGGGCCTCGCCTTCATCACGATGCTCGGCGATTTCGTGACGTCGATCGTGCTCTACACCTACGACACCCGCCCGATCTCGATCGAGATCCAGTCCAGCCTGCGGATCCAGGAAACGGGGATCGCCGCCGCCTACGGAGTGCTGCTCATGCTGCTGAGCGCGGCCGCCTTCATCTCCTGGGACGACCGGGCCGGCGGCCGCCTCTGACGTGCCGCGGCTGGCCTGCCGCGACCTGTCACGCTTGACCGCTGCGAGCTGTCACATGTGGATCGTCGAGAAGTGTCGCGCTTGGAAGACCGCCAAATGTCGCGCTTGATCGACCATCGCCTGGCGGCCCTCATGGTGGTCGCCTTCGTCAGCACGCTGGGTGAGTTCCTGGTCGTGGCGCTCCTGCCGTTCTACGCCGAGCGCTACGGCGCGACGCCTCTGGAAGTCGGCGCCCTGGTATCCGCCTTCGCCCTGGCGTCGATGGCGACCGCGCCACTCTGGGGCCGGCTCGCCGACCGGAGAGGCCGGAGGCCGGCGCTGCTCCTCGGCCTCGTGGTCTCGGCGGCGGGCTACCTGCTCTTCGGCCTGGCGCAGTCGCTCGAACTGCTGCTCATAGCCCGCCTGGTGCATGGTGTCGGCGGCGGCACGGTGCCGGTGGTGTTCGCCTACATCGCCGACTCGGTCACCGGGGAACGGCGGGCCGAGGGCATCGGCTGGGTCACCGCGGTCACCAGCTCCGCGGCGATGATCGGCCCGGCCGTGGGCGGTTTCGCGGGTCAGCTTCATCCGGCCGGCGCCGGCGCCGTGGCTGCGGCCTTCAGTCTGGCGGCGGCGGTGTTCGCGCGTTTCTGGCTGCCGGAATCGCGGCAGACAAGGGAGGGGGAGCAGGCAGAGGAGACGCGTTACTCGATCCTCGCTGCCGTGGGTCGCGTTGCCACGCATCCGCTGCGTCCGCTCAACCTGCTGATCTGGATCTACGCCGCCGGACAGATCGGCATGGCGGGGATGACCGCGATCATCGGCCTCTACCTCGGCCGCCGCTTCGGTGTCGACGAGTCGAACATCGGCCTGTTCTTCTTCTACCTGGGCGGTCTGTCCATCGCCTTCCGCGTCTTCGTTCTGGGACCGGTGGTGCGCCGCTACGGCGAGGTCAAGGTTCTGCGCGCCGGCGCCGTGAGCTTCGGCGTCGGCTTGATCGCCATTCCCTTCGCCACCGGTGTCTGGACGTTGGGAGCGGCGATCTTCCTGGTGCCGCTGGGGACCTCGCTGCTCTTCCCCTGCACGACGTCCCAGGTTTCGAAACGCGCTCCGGGAAGCGGCGTCGTCGGGCAGGTGCTCGGCGTGCAGCAGGCGTACGGCAACGGCAGCAAGATCGCGGCGCCGCTGGTCGCGACCTACATGTTCCAGGCCCTGTCGCCGGAGGCGCCGTTCGTCGCTATCGGGGCGATTCTGATCGTGGCGGCGGCGATGTCCGCGCGAGTACGGGCTGAGCCTGCCGGGTAGCCTCACCCGACAGGGAGGTACAGACATGCCGCAGTTCTCGTTGTCCGCGCTGTCGGCCGGCACCCTGCTCGAGGCGGCGGGGATGCTGCTGCTGTTCATCGGCTTTCTCTTCGCCGGTTCGATGGTCCTGCCCGGTCGCCGGGTCGCCGGGCCGGAGCTCGAGGGTGAAACGCGCGTCTACAAGCTGAACGGCCTCGCCCTGTTCCTGGTCACCGTGACCCTGGGCGTCGTCGCCCGGGGGTTCGGCTGGTTCTCCTTCTCCGTGTTGCACACGCACTTCGCGGCCCTGTTCGTCGTTGCGAACGTGTTCGCCCTTGCCGCTTCCGGGTGGCTCTTTCTCCGGGGAGCGCGGGCCGGGGCTGCCTCGGGGGGAGACGGCCGGAGCTTCTTCATGGGTTCGGAGCTCAATCCGACCTGCTGCGGCGTGGACCTGAAGATGTTCAGCTACCGCCCGTCGCTCATCGGCCTGGCGGTGTTCAACCTGTCCTTCGCCGCCGTCCAGTTCGAGACCCACGGTCGGTTGACGCTGGCGATGGCCGTCTACCAGGCCATCACCTTCGTGTACGTCTTCAACTACTTCCAGTTCGAGTACGGAATGGTCCACACCTGGGACATCATCGCCGAGCGGTTCGGGCTGGGCCTGGTCTGGGGCGACTACGTCCTCGTGCCGTTCTTCTACTGCCTCGCCGGGTGGTGGCTGGTCGACGCGCCGGACGTTCTGCCGCCGGTCGCGGCGGTCGGGATCGTCCTGCTCGCCGCCTTCGGCTTCTGGCTCTTCCGCGGCGCCAACGAGCAGAAGCACCGCTTCAAGCAGGACCCGAACGTGAAGATCTGGGGACGGCCCGCCGAAACCCTGGACGGCCGTCTCCTGGTCTCGGGCTTCTGGGGAATCGGCCGGCACCTGAACTACACCGGAGAGATCTGCGTTTACCTCGCGTTCACGCTGACCACCGGGTTCGTTTCCTGGGCGCCGTTTCTGGTGCCGGCGTGGCTCACGGGGCTGCTGCTGCATCGTTCGAGGCGCGACGACCGTCGCTGCCGCGCGAAGTACGGCGAGCTGTGGGAGCGCTACACGAAGCGGGTGCGCTATTCGGTGTTGCCGTTCGTTCGGTAGGGGAGCCTGAAGCGGACGGCGGAGCTTGGCGGTCGCCGCTTCGCGGCGCGTCTTCCGGCCGCCTGCGGCGGCAGCGGGTCAGAGGACCCGCGCACCCAGAGATTACGTCGGTGGTGTGGCGTGGAGGGCTGAACGCGAGAAAGGCGCGGCCGTCGGCCGCGCCCTTTGAAGACTTTGGTAGCGGGGGCAGGATTTGAACCTGCGACCTTTGGGTTATGAGCCCAATGAGCTACCAGACTGCTCCACCCCGCGTCAGGACGGAAAATGGTGGCATAGCGGGATAGGGATGTCAACCGGTTCGGCGGTCGGATCCAGGCCGTGCGGGCCGCCATGGAGAAGCCGGCCGGGAGCAACGGAAAAGTGCCGCTCGTATAGGCTTTCCGCGTGTCGGCGACGCCGAAAGGAGGGCGCGAGCGATTGCGGGAGCGCCTGGATCGTTGGCGCGAGAGGGCTCAGCGCTCGCTGCCGACGTTGATCGGCGCGGGTCTGATCCTCGCTCTTCTGTTTCTCGCGAGGGCGGGCACCGAGAGCTACGCGGGGCTGGCCGAATTGGCGGAGCGCGAGGCCGAGCTCGAGATCGACCTCGAGGAGACCCGGCTGCGCGTGGAGCAACTCAGGCGCACGGTGGAGCTGCTCCAGGACGATCCCGTGGTGCTGGAGCGGCTGGCGCGCGAGGAGCTGGGCCTGGTGAGGCCGGGCGACACGGTCGTCGTCCTGCCGCGGACGGACGACTGACTCCGGCTTCCCCGACCGGTGTCCGCTTGGCGTGAACTGGGCCGCCGCATTCGTCGCGGCCGGGACTACCGCGAGTTGGCGGACGCGGAGCGGGCGGCGGTCGTCGGTCTTCCGGTCCGGGCGGCCGCGGTCGTGTTCGAACTGCTGGCGGAGGATCGGGAAGGAGCGCAGCTCGTCGTCGTACCGAGCGAGAACGAGGTTCTGGCCTGGACCGAGGCCGCGGGGCTTCTGCGAGGGCCGGGCCGGGCGCGGCTCATCCCCTTCCCGTCGCCGGCGCTGACGCCCTACCAGCAGGCGGAGGCCTCGCTGCTGGTGCGCGCCCAGGAGAGCACGGCCTACGATGCCCTGCTCGGGGCTTCGAGAGTCACCGTCGTCTGCACGCCGCGGGCCCTGTTCCACCGCCTGGCTCGGCCGGACGCGTTCCTGGGGTCGGTGGTCGAGCTCGAGGTCGGCGGCGAGGTTTCGCCCGAGGATCTGCTGCCGCGTCTGCTCGCCCACGGCTACCGGCGGAGCGACCTCGTGGCGGCTGTCGGCGCGGTGGCGCAGCGCGGCGGCGTGTTCGATCTCTTCGCGCCCGGAGAACCCCGACCGGCGCGTCTCGACCTGTTCGGCGACACGGTCGAGAGCATTCATCGCTTCGACCCGTCCACGCAGCGTTCCGAAGAGCCGATCGAGTCTCTGCGGATTCGGCCGCTGACGCCCTTCGTCGCCGGGCCGGAGCGGGCGGCGGGCCTGTCGGCGCTGCTGCTGGAAGAACGGAGCGGCGACCTGTCGGACCGGGCCCGGGCCCAACTGGAGGAGATGGCGGCGGGGGAACCCTTCGACGGCTGGGAGAAGTATCTGCCCCTGCTCGAGCCGAGCACGAGCCTCGGCGAGGTGATGGCGGATGCTCCGGTGGTCGTGGTCGATCCCGAGCGGGTGAGCGGGGAAGTCGAACAGCACGCCGGCCTGTTGTGGGAGGAGTACGGGCGGCGCTGCGATGACGGCGAGATCGCGGCCGAGCCGGAGCGGTTGACGGTGTCGGCGGACGAGGTGCTGGAGCTCGTCGAGCGGGCGGCGTTCCGGGTCGGCGGGACGTTCGATCGGGCTCCTGGCGATCGGGCTCCTGGCGATCCGGCTTCGGGAGGGCGGCGCCTCCGGGTCGACTTCGGTGCGGTCGAGACGGACGTGCTGGTCGACCAGCTTCCCCGTTTTCCGCGCGAAGTGGAGACGGCCGCCGCGCGCGGGGACGACCTCTGGCTGGTGGCCCGTTCCGAGCGGCACGAGGCGCTCCGCCAGACGCTGGGCCGCCGCGAGATCGACTGGGACGGCGGCGCGGTGCGGCTGATCGACGGCGAGTTGGCGCGGGGCTTCCGGCTGCCGCACGCCGGTCTGGTGCTCTACGGCGAGGGCCAGCTCTTTCGGCAGAGGCTCGCCACGAGCCGCCGTCGCCGCCGGATGGGTCCCTTCGTCTCCGGCCTGCGCGACCTGCGCGTCGGCGAGTTCGTGGTCCACGAGGATCACGGCATCGGTCAGTTCCTGGGGCTCAAGACCGTCGACGGTCCGTCCGGCGAGGGCCCGGCGGTTGCCGCCGACCCGCTTCGGCAGGAGCAGGCGCGCGCGGTGGAAGTGATGGAGCTTCTCTACTCGTCGGGACGGACCCTGCTTCTGCCCCTGACCCGCCTGGACGAGATCGAGCGCTACAGCGGCATCGACGGCATCGCGCCCCGCCTGGACCAGTTGGGCGGCAGCAGCTGGGCGAAGAAGAAGAGCCGGATCCGGCGCAGTCTCAAGGCGATCGCGACCGACCTGCTGAAGCTCTACGCGGAGCGCCGGCTGGCGCAGGCGGTGCCCATGGACGAGGACAGCGACCGGCAGCTCCAGTTCGAGAGCGCCTTCCCGTACGAGGAGACGCCCGATCAACTGGAAGCCGTGCGGACGATCAAGGAGGATCTCGCCCGCGACCGGCCGATGGACCGCCTGCTGTGCGGCGACGTCGGCTTCGGCAAGACGGAAGTCGCGATGCGGGCGGCGTTCAAGGCGGTCGACAACGGGCTGCAGGTGGCGGTCCTGGCGCCGACAACGATCCTCGCCGACCAGCACCTGCGGACGTTCCGGCGGCGATTCCAGGGCTTCAACGTCGAGGTCGAGATGGTGTCCCGCTTCCGGTCGGCGGCCGAGATCCGGGCGATCCGGGCCCGGCTCGCCGCCGGCGAGATTCACGTCCTGATCGGCACCCACCGCTTGCTCGGCCGGGACATCGACATGCCGTGCCTGGGTCTCGTCGTGATCGACGAGGAGCAGCGCTTCGGCGTCGCCCAGAAGGAACGGCTGCGCGAACTCCGGCGCAACGTCCACGTGCTGGCGATGTCGGCGACGCCCGTGCCGCGCACCCTGCAGCTCTCGCTCGCCGGGGTGAGGGACCTGTCCCTGATCGAGTCGCCGCCGCGCGACCGGATGGCGGTGGAGACCAGGATCCTGCCGTTCTCGGGCGACCTCGTGCGCGAGGCGATCGAGTTCGAGGTGGAGCGCGGCGGCCAGGTGTTCTACGTCTACAACCGGGTCGAGGACATCGAGGGGATCCTCCGCTATCTGCGCGAGCTGGTCCCGGGGCTCAGGATCACCGTCGGTCACGGGCAGATGGAGGAGGCGGAACTGGGCCGCCGCATGCGCGCCTTCACCGCGGGCGAGTACGACCTGCTGCTCGCGACGACGATCATCGAGAACGGAATCGACATCCCGAACGTGAACACGATGCTGGTGCACCGTGCGGACAGGTTCGGCCTGGCCCAGCTCTACCAGTTGCGGGGTCGCGTGGGCCGCAGCGACCAGCTTGGCTACTGTTATCTGCTGGCGCCGCCGGACACCGTGCTGTCGGCCGAGGCGCGCAAACGGCTCATGGCGATCCGTGAGTTCACGGAGCTGGGGGCGGGTTTCCGCATCGCGGCCCGCGACCTGGAGATCCGTGGCGCGGGTAACCTGCTCGGCGCCGAGCAGAGCGGTCATATCGCGGAGGTCGGCATCGAGACCTACATGAAGATGCTGGAGCATGCGATCGCCGAACTGCGCGGCGAGGCGCCGTCGGAGGTTCCTTCCGCGACGATCAGCCTGCCCGCCGCCATGTCGATCCCGGAGGACTACATCGGCGAGATTTCGCTGCGGCTCGAGATCTACCGTCGCCTGGCGGACGCCGCGGAGGATCCGGCGATGCTGCTCGCGGAGCTGCGCGACCGTTTCGGTCCGCCGCCCGAACCCGTCCACACGCTGATCCAGGGGGCCGAGCTGAAGCGGGTCGCGGAGGGTCTCGGCGTCCAGGCGATCGCCCACCGCAACGACCGGCTGACGATCCGGCTGCGCCGCGACGCGAAGGTCGACGTCGAACGGCTGATCCGCTTCGTGTCCGAACGCGACGGCGCCGCCTTCGCGCCGGACGGCGTGCTGACGCTGCGGGACGTGCCGGGTCGGGAGTCGATGGAGATCTCGCTGCAGTTGCTGGAGCTTCTGTCGGGCGAGGCCCAGCGGCGCCTGGGCGCCGTGGAGACGGTCCATTGAACGCCCGGCCACGCGCTGAGTGGAATTGGCGACCACTGGGTGCGCCGGCGTCCCCGCCGGCTGCCGCCGCGGGCGGCCGGAAAGACGCGCCGGCCGCAAGTCCGGCGTCCGCCTTGTTGCTGGCGGCCTTGTTCCTTGCCTGCGCGGGCAGCCTGCCGGACGGTGTCGTCGTGCGGATCGGCGGCGAAGAAAGGAGCTACGAGGACTTCGACCGCTACGTCTCGGGAGTCCTCGACGTCGACGCTTCGCGGTCGAGCAGCGAGGTGCTGTCACGGCTGTTCGAACGGTTCGTCGACGACCAGCTCCTGTTGCGCTGGGTCCGCGACCGGGGATTCGCGGACGCGACGGCGACCTCGCACGAGGCCGCCGCCGCGCTGCTCGAGGCTTCGCCGCCCGAGATCTCTTCGACCGATGTCGAGCGCTACTACGCGGAGCACCGGAGCGACTACGAGCGGCCCGCCCGGGCGCGCCTGCGCCAGATCCTGGTCGAGCATCGCGACAGCGCGGAGCAGGCGCTGGCCGAACTGGAAGCCGGGGTCGACTTCGGCGAGGTGGCGCGGATCCGTTCGATCGGACCGAGCGCCCCGGACGGAGGCCTCCAGGGCGAGCTGTCGCAGGAGGATCTGCCCGGCGCCCTTGCCGAGGTCGTGTTCGCGCTCGAGGAGGGGGAGTGGAGCGAACTGCTGGAGGCCGACTACGGCTTTCGCATCTTCCAGGTCGAACGCTTCCTGCCCGACGAGACGCTGTCGCTCCAGGCCGCGGCGCCTTCGATCCGGTCCCGGCTGGTCGCCGAACGCAGCGAAGCGCTGATCCGCCAGGCGATCGAGGAGGCGAGGCGGGAATACAATCTGCAGGTTGCGGTTTCACGACTACCGTTCGAGTACAGCGGTCCCTACCGCGCTTCCGCAACCGAGTGAGGAAGACGACATGAGCCTAGTCAGAGCAGGAATGCCGAGCCTCCCGGGTGGCGCCGCGCTGCGATCGGCGGCCGTGGCAATGCTGGTCACGGCGCTGGGTGCCATGCCGGCGGCCGGGCAGTCGGAGCCGGGCCGGGAGAACCGCGTCGTCCTGCGCGTCAACGACCGGATCGTGACCCTCTACGAGTACCAGAGGGCGGTCGCCGTGCAGATCCGCGACATCCGGAATGCGCCGGGTCTTACCGACCTGCGACGTCAGGAGCTGCTGGGCGAGTCCGGCCGGATGATCATGAAGGCGCTGTTCGAGGAGCAGTTGATCCTTTCCCGGGCGGACCAGCTCGCGGTGGTCGTCGACGAGAGCGATGTCGACGAGCAGATCCGGACGATGTGGGACCGGGCCGGGATCGAGAACGAGGAGCAGTTCCAGGACGCCCTCGCTCAGCAGGGCATGCGCGAGCAGGACTTCCGCGACCAGATGCGCAAGCAGTTGCGGTCCAACATCGTGCGCGGCCGCGAGGTCGCGCCGCGGGTTGACCTCGCGGACGAGGACCTGCGCGGGTTCTACCGCGACAACGAGGAGCGTTTCGCGATCTCCGAGCGGGCCCGGTTGGAGGAGGTCGTGATCCTCGAAGGCGTGGTACCGGCGGACCGGATGGCGCCGCTGGCGTCGCTGGCGCGGACCCGGCTGATGTCCGGTGAAGCAGCCGCGGACGTGGCGGAAGGCCTCGGCGAGGGAGCGACCGCCGTCGATGTCGGCTGGATCACGCCGGGCGACCTGGCGGCAGAGCTGGACGCCGTGGCCTGGGATCTGCAGACGGGCGAGGTGGCGGAAGCCGTCACCGCGCGGGGCGGTCTCCATGTGCTGAAGATGCTCGAGCGCGAACCCGCTTCGGTTCAGCCCTTCGAGGACGTGCGCGACGCGATCGAGCGGCAGGAGCGCGGCCGTCTCTTCGACGAGGAGTTCACCCTCTACATGGAGGAGCTTGCGGACGCCGCCTATATCGTCGAGCGTCTGCCGGAGGAAGCGGTGGGATACCGGCCGGTCGCGACACAGTCGCTCGATGTCGACGCTCTCGGGCTGCTCAGCCGCTTCGGGCCCGACGCCGACGTTCAGAACGCGGCTGAACCTGCGGCCGAAGAGACCGACGACGCACCCGACGCCCGGCCCTGATCGATTCGCTGGGTCCACGGGTCTGTTGCGGAGAGAAGCGCGCCGCAGGAGGTTGAGGGCCTCGATTCCATAGTGGAGCAAAGTGGTCTGAAGTAGACAAGAATGGCCTGACGGTGCTAGTGTTCCGCGTCTGAGCGTCAGTTTGTGGGCAATTCCGCCCACCTGACTCTCGGGGCGTGAGCGATGTTTCGAGGGCATGCAGAGGCCAAGATCGACGCCAAGGGCCGGCTCAAGGTGCCGAGCGTCTTCCTCCGTCCGCTCCAGGAGCGGTACGGCCCGGACATCTTCACCACGTCGCTGCGCGGCGACTGCGCGTGGATCTACCCGCTTCGGCTCTGGGAACAGGCGGAGCAACGACTGGCCCGGTTGCCTTCCACCCATCGGATGCGGCGGAAGTACGAGGCGCGGGTCAGCTACTTCGGCCAGCAGAGCCGGCTCGATGCGCAGGGCCGGCTGATCGTCCCTGGCCGGTTGCGGGAGCGCGCGGGAATCGACGGCGAGGTCGTCATCTTCGGCCGGCCTGACCGCCTGGAGGTCTGGAACCTCGGACGGATGGAGAGCGAGCTCGAGGCCAACCCGTTCACGGCCGAAGACCAGGACGAACTCACCCGGGATCTCGAGGCGCTCGACGGGAACGGAGACAGGGACGGCTAGCGATGTGGCCGAACGAACCGTCTCCCACCTGCCCGTCCTGGTTGACGAGGTGCTGCGGTTCCTCGCGCCCGAACGGGGCGGTTGGTTCGTCGACTGCACGGTCGGCCTGGGCGGCCACGCGGCCGAGGTGCTGCGACGCCACCCCGTCGCCTCCGTTCTGGGCATCGACCGGGACACGGAGGCCCTGGAACACGCCTCGGACCGGCTGCGCGAGTTCGGCCCGAGGGCGCGCCTCGTCCACGGCAACTTCGGGTCGGTTCGGGAGATCGTGGCGGCGGCGGACGTCGGCCGGCCGGTGGGAATCCTCGCCGACCTGGGCGTTTCGTCGCTCCAGCTGGATCGGCCGGAACGCGGCTTCAGTTTCATGCGGTCCGGGCCGCTCGACATGCGGATGGACCAATCGCCCGGATCGGCAACGAGGACTGCGAGGGACGTCGTGAATCTGGAATCCCAAAGCGTGTTGGAGACGGTGCTGCGCGATTGCGGCGAGGAGAGGCAGGCTCGCAGGATCGCGCGGGCGATCGTCGAGCGCCGCCGTCGCCAGCCGATCGAAACCACGGACGACCTGCGCGATCTGGTTCACGAGGCGGTCGGCGCTTCCAGGGTGCGGCGCGGCCGCGCCCTGCGGGCCGGCGCCCGGTCGATCGACGCGGCGACGAGGACCTTCCAGGCGCTCCGCATCGCGGTGAACGAGGAGCTGTCCGGGCTCGGAGCCACGCTGGAACAGGCGATGAAGCTGCTCGAGCGGGATGGTCGGCTGGTGGTCATCTCGTACCACAGTCTGGAAGACCGGATTGTCAAGCACCGTCTGCGTGCAAGCGCTCTTGGCGAAAAGGACCCGATCACCGGCCGGCCTCGCGCCGAGACCCGTCTGATCGAACTGATGACGCGGAAGCCGATCCGGCCCGAGCCGAGCGAGGTGCAGTACAACCCGAGGTCGCGGTCCGCCCGGTTGCGGGCGGCGAGGCGCCTCTAGCGGGGCGGGCCGACAGGGAACCGGTACGGTGAAGACCGGCTACAGCGTCAGCAAGGAGGTCGCGAATCCCTTCCTGGTGCGCCAGCGGGATCCCGGTCGCCTGCGCGGTCTGTGGCCGGTGTTCGCGATCCTGCTGCCGTTCGCGGCGGCCGTGTTCGCGTACACCTGGGTGCACGAACAGGGACTCGAAGCCGGCTACCGCATCGAGGAACTCGAACGGCGCCTTGAGGAGATGCGGCAGCAGGAGCTTCGGCTCGAACTGGAGGCAACACGGCTCAGCCGGCCGGAGCGGCTCTCTGCCCTGGCCCTCGAAGAGCTCGGGATGGCGCCGCCGACACTGGACCAGATGGTCTTCCTGAATGCCGAGAGCGTGTCCCTCGTACAGGCCGGCGCGGCCGCGGAGGCGGCGCCGTGAGCACGCTGGGACCCCGAGCGCGGAGCGCCCGCCGCCGCTACGTCGGAAGGTTGGCTGTGCTGGTCGCGTTATGCGGCTTGTGGATGGGCGCGATCACCGTGCGACTGTTCGACCTGCAGATTCGCGGGGCCGACGAATACCGCGAGCGGGCGGCGCGCCAGCAGCGAAGCGAAGTCGTCCTGAATCCGAAGCGGGGCACGATCTACGACGCCCGCCGCAGACCACTCGCGGTCTCGGTGGAGACGCGCACGCTCTACGCCGAGACCGCGAAGGTGGGCGAGCCGGCGGTTGTTGCCGCCGAGATCGCTCCCCTGGTCGGCCGGTCCAGGGAACGGATCGAGGCGCTGCTCAACAAACCGGGCCACGTGCCCCTGGCGCGCAAGCTGGACCGCGAAGTGGCCGACCGGATCGACCTGTCGGCGTTCCCCGGCCTCTACTTTCTCGGCGAGAGCAAGCGCAAGTACCCGATGGGCCCCCTGATGGCTCACGTGCTTGGCTTCGTCGGCACGGACCGCAGCCTCGCCGGCCTGGAGTACCGCTACGACAGGGAGGTCGCGGGCGAATCGGTCCGAAGGCATGTCCTCCGCGATGGGCAGCAGCGACTGGTCGTGGTTGCCGGTTCCCTGGGCGAGCCGAAACCGGGAGCGGACCTCCATCTGACGATCGACGCGACGATTCAGCACCTCGCCGAGCGCGCTCTTCGCGAGACGATCGAGTCGTCGGGCGCCAGTGCCGGCAGCGTCGTCATCCTGGCCCCCGAGGACTCGGCGGTGCTGGCGATGACCTCCTACCCGACGTTCGATCCGAACCGGTTCGGCGACTTCGGCCCGAACGAGCGGCGGAACCGTGCGTTGCAGGACTCGTACGAACCGGGCTCGACGTTCAAGATGATCACGGCGGCCGGCGCGTTCGAACGAGGCGTGGTGCATCCCGACCAGATCATGGACTGCGGCAACGGCCGGATCCGCGTCGGCAAGGCCCTGATCAAGGACCACAAGCCGTTTCCCGAACTCACCTTCCGCACCGCGATCGCCAAGTCGAGCAACGTCTGCGCGATCAAGGCGGGTGGCCTGGCCGGCTCGGAGACGATGCAGGAGCTGGTCACCGCGTTCGGCTTCGGCGAGGTCACCGGAATCGACCTCGACGGTGAACACCCGGGCATCGTTCCGCCGCGGGTCTGGGACCAGGAGACGACGGCGTACGCCTCGATGGGCCACGGTGTCGCCGTGACGCCCCTCCAGCTCGCGAATGCCTACGCCGCGGTCGCCAACGGCGGAGTCTGGAACCGGCCCTACCTGGTGCGCGCGCTGGAACGGGAAGGGGAGGTCGTCGACGTGCGGCCCAGGAACCGTGGCCATCGCGTGCTCTCCAGGGCGACGGCGTACCGCGTGATCCGCCTGCTCGAGGAAGTCGTCGTCAGCGGCACGGGCCGCAAGGCCGCGATTGCCGGTTACCGGGTCGCCGGCAAGACAGGCACGGCAGAGAAGTCGGACGCTTCCGGCTACTCGGAAACCGGCCGCGTCGCCGGTTTCGTCGGCATCGCTCCGGCGCGGGCGCCGCGCCTGGTCTGCCTGGTGATGATCGATGAGCCGACCGTCTCGACCTCCGGCGGCGAAGTGGCGGCGCCGGCCTTTCAGCGCATCATCAGCGAAGCCCTTTTCTATCTCGGCGCGACGCCGTCTCGCCAGCCGATGGGCTGGAGCCGGCCCGTCTGGCTGCAGCCGGCGCCAGCGCCCCTCGAAGGACCGCCGCAGGTCCGCGTCGCGGCCGCGGACGGCCAGTCCGCGAGCCCCGATCAGGACGACGCGTCGACGGAAGGCGAGCTGTGGACGGCGGCGGGATCGAGCTGATGAGACTCGGCGACGCGGTCGCCGACCTGCCTCTGCGCTCGGAGTTGAGCCTTCCCGCGGCCGACACGGAAGTCACGGGGATTCAGCACGATTCGCGGCGCATCGGAAGCGGCGACCTCTTCGTCGCCTGGCGGGGCGAAGTCCACGATGGCCGGGCCTTCGCGACCGATGCCATAGCCCGCGGCGCCTCCGCCGTCCTCTCCTTCGGACCGCCGCCCGCCGCGCCTTCCGTTCCCTGGCTGGAGATCGACGATCCGCGGGGCCAGATGGGGCCGGTGGCCGCCAGGCTCTACGACCACCCCGAGCGGGAGCTCCTGACCGTCGGGGTCACCGGCACCAACGGCAAGACCACGACCGCCCAGTTGATCGGTTCCTGCCTGAGCCGTGCCGGTCGATCGGCCGCGGTGATCGGGACTCTGGGCCGAACGGTGCACGTTCCGGGCGCCGGGCGCTCCGACACGAGCCCGCTGAGTTCCGCGGCTTCCGACCGGACGACGCCGGAGAGCAGCGATCTGTTCCGGATGCTCAGACGGGCGGTTGACCTGGGAGCGCGGTCCGCGGCCGTCGAGGTTTCGTCGCATGCGCTCGATCAGGGACGGCTGAACGGGATGACGTTCGACGCCGCCGTGTTCACGAATCTCAGCCGCGACCATCTCGACTATCACCCCTCGATGGAGGCGTACTACGAGGCCAAGCGCCGGCTCTTCTCCCTGCTCCGTTCGGGCGGTCCCGCAGTGATCAACGTCGACGACGAGTACGGACGCCGGCTGGCCGCGGAGGTCGGGAGGTCGGTCCGGGTGTGGCGCTGCAGCAGCGCCGGCCGGAACGATGCCGAGGTGCGCGTGGTCGGGTCGGAGCTCGACCTCGCGGGCATTCGGGCCGAGGTCGAGGCGCCCGGGTTTCGTCTCTCGCTCGTCAGCCGGCTGCTCGGCCGGTTCAACCTCGAGAACCTGACGGCGGCGGTGGCCGCCGCCAGCGCCCTGGAAGTGCCGCCCGACGCGATCCGCGACGCGGTTGCCGCGGAGAAGGCCCCGGCCGGCCGGCTGGAGCCGGTGGACCGCGGCCAGGAGTTTCCGGTTCTCATCGACTACGCCCACACCGACGGCGGCCTGCGCGCCGCAATCGGGGCGATCCGCGAACTCTGCTCCCGGCGCATCCTGGTCGTGTTCGGCTGCGGCGGCGGCCGGGATCGCGGCAAGCGGGAGTTGATGGGGCGCGCCGTGGGCGAGCTCGCGGATCTCGCCATTGTCACCGACGACAATCCCAGGAGCGAGGACCCGGCGCTGATTCACCGGGCGATCGTGGCCGGACTCGGCGCGGCCGGGGGCTGCGGCCACGAGGTCGTACCGGACCGCCGGTCGGCGATTCGCCGAGCCGTAACGCTGGCCGCCGCCGAACCCGGGTGGGCGGTGCTCATCGCGGGCAAGGGCCACGAGGCGACGCAGACGATCGGGAAACGCAGGTTGCCCTTTCGCGACCGGGACGAGGCCGGGGAAGCACTGGTTGCGCTGAGCGCCTCCGGGTTGCCCGGAGGGCGGAAGGCGCCTTCGAGGTGAGACGGCCCCTTGCTGATGCGGCCAACGTCATGAACGGCACACTGATCGGAGACGTCGACGCGGGCGCCTGCTACCGCGGCGCCGCGATCGACTCGCGGCGGGTCGAGGGCGGCGAGATCTTCTTCGCGCTGCCCGGAGAACGGACCGACGGCCACCGCTTCGTGGCGGCGGCCCTCGCCGCGGGCGCGGCGGCGGCGGTGGTCAGAACGCCGGCCGGGGACGTCGGCGGTCCCCAGATTCGGGTCGACGACGTGACGGAGGCGCTCCACGAGCTGACCCGCGATCACCGGCGACTCCTCGATATCCGTGTGGCCGGCGTGACCGGCTCCGCGGGAAAGACGACGACCAAGGACCTGCTGGCCCTCCTGCTCGGCGAGCGCTGGCGGGTGCGAAAGAGCCCGGGCAACCTGAACAACCTGCTCGGTTTCCCGCTCACGCTGCTGGCCACGGACGCGGATTGCGAATGGCTGGTCGCCGAGATGGGGATGTCGGTGCCGGGTGAACTGGCGGCGGTGAGCCGCCTCGGCCGGCCGGATGTGGCCATCTTCACGAACGTCCGGCCGGCGCATCTCGCCGGCTTCGAGGAACCGGACGGCGCCCCCGCGGACGTCGAGGCGATCGCCCGTGCCAAGGCGGAACTCCTGGAGGGCCTGGCGGACGACGGCCTGATCGTCGCCAACGCCGGCGACCCACGGGTCGTCGGTCTGGTCGACCGGCACCTGGCGCGCCGCGGGGACGCGACTCCGGCCCCGGCGGGACGGGAGAAGAGCGTGATCTGGTTCGAGGTGGAGCCGGCGCCCGGCAGGCTTCCACCCGCCGAGGTCACGGCTCACGGCGTCGAGCCACTGGCCGGAGAGCCGGGCACGCGCTTCACGCTGGGGTACCGAGGCGCCTCGGCGAAGGTCGAGTTGCCGCTCCACGGAAGGGCGAACGTCGAGAACTTCCTGGCGGCGGCGGCCTGCGCCCTGCGCCTGGGCGTGCCGATCGAGACCGTCGCGGCGGCGGCGCGCCGTCCCCGTCCCGGCGCCGGCCGCGGCGAGGTCGTCTCGCTGCCGTCGGGCGCCACCCTGGTGGACGACTCCTACAACTCGAACCCCGAGGCGGCGCGCCTGGCGCTCGAGGCGGCGCGGCTGCTGGACGGCCGGCGCCACGTCGCGATCCTCGGCGACATGCTGGAGTTGGGCAGCGCCGAGCGCCGCTACCACCGGCAGTTGGGCCGCGACGCGGCGGAACTCGGTTTCGGCCTGGTCGTCGGCGTCGGCGAACTGGCGTCGGAGACGGTCGCGGCCGCCGGCGAGACGGGCGTCGAGACCGCCTGGTTCGAAGACGCGAAGGCGGCGGGCGCCGGCGCTCCGGCGTTGATCGGGGAGGGCGACGTCGTCCTCGTCAAGGGCTCGCGCGGCGCGGCGCTGGAGCACCTGGTGGAGGGGCTGCTTCAGGAGAGGCCGAACTGATGCTCCTGGACCTGCTGTTGCCGCTCGGCGAGCGGATGGCGCCCTTCAACGTCATTCAGTACATCACCTTCCGTTGCGCCTGCGCGGCTCTGACCGGCGTCGTGCTCAGCCTGCTCCTGGGCCCCAGCTTCATACGGGCGGCCCGGCGGCTCTCGATCGGCCAGACGATCCGGGAGGAGGGGCCGGAGCGGCACCACAGCAAGGCCGGCACGCCGACGATGGGCGGGTTGCTGATCCTGACCGCCGTCATCGTGCCGACCCTGCTGTGGTCGGACCTCTCGAACGTCTACGTCTGGCTCGCCATCGGTACGACGATCGGGCTGGGCGCCGTCGGCTTCGCCGACGACCTGCTCAAGGTGAGGCGACGCCACAACCGGGGCCTGAGCATGAAGGCGAAGTTCGCCCTGCAGCTCCTGGTGGGCGCGGCCCTCGGCGCCGGCCTGGTCAGCTTCACGCCCCTCGACGCGAACCTCAGCTTCCCCTTCTTCAAGACCCTGGTGCTCGAACTGGGGGTCTTCTACATCCCCTTCGTCGCGCTCCTGATCGCCGGGTCCTCGAACGCCGTCAACCTGACGGACGGACTCGACGGGCTGGCCATCGGCGCCACCCTGGTCGCGGCCGCCACCTACGCGATCTTCGCCTATATCGCCGGCAACTCGATCGCCGCCCGCTACCTGCAGGTGTCCTACGTGCCGGGGGCCGGCGAGGTCGCGATCATCTGTTCCGCCCTGGTCGGCGCCAGTCTGGGTTTCCTCTGGTTCAACGCCCATCCCGCCCAGGTGTTCATGGGCGACGTCGGGTCGCTGGCGATCGGCGGCACGATCGGCGTGGTGGCCGTGCTCTCGAAGCAGGAGCTGCTGCTGGTCCTGGTCGGCGGGCTGTTCGTGCTGGAGGCGCTGTCGGTGATCGTCCAGGTGGCGTCCTTCAAGATGACAGGCAGGCGGGTGCTGCGGATGGCGCCGCTCCATCACCACTTCGAACTCCGCGGCTGGAGCGAGAACCAGGTCATCGTCCGGTTCTGGATCCTCGCCGTCCTGTTCGCGTTCCTGGGTCTCTCCACCCTGAAGCTGAGGTAGCGGGTGACCCTCGAAGTGAGCCGCAGCGGGAAGTCCATGGCGGCGCCGGTCTCCGCCTGGGGCAGTGCGCTGGTCTACGGCCTGGGCCTGTCCGGCGTGGCGGCGTCGCGGGCCCTCTCCGACCGGGACGTTCGCGTGGTGGCGGTCGACGGCCGTCCGGCCGGGGAACTGGATCCTGGCGCCCGCGAGCTCCTGCGGACGGGTCGGGTCGACCGGCTTCTGGCCGAAGAAGGGGCCGGGTTGCCGCCCGACCTCGACGCGGTCGTGCTGAGCCCGGGTGTACCGCCGGACCGTCCGCTGCTGCGGGCCGCCCGGTCGGCCCGCGTTCCGATCCTGGCCGAGGTCGAACTCGCCTGGCGCCTCCTGGAGGCAGAGGCTTCGCCGACCGTGGTCGGCGTGACCGGCAGCAACGGCAAGAGCACCACGACAGCCCTCACCGGGGCGCTGCTCGAGGCGGCCGGCTACCTGGTGGAGGTCTGCGGCAACATCGGCACGCCGCTCTGCGCGCGGGTCGACGGTCCGCCGGGCCGCGTCTTCGTGGTGGAACTCTCCAGCTTCCAGCTCGAGGCGATCGACCGGTTCCGCCCACGCGCGGCGGCCCTGCTCAACGTCAGCCCCGACCATCTCGACCGATACGCGAACGTCGCCGAGTACGCCACCGCGAAGGCGCGCATCTTCGGCAGGCAGGCCGCCGGCGACGTCGCGGTCGTGAACGCCGACGACAGCGAGGCCCGCCGCTGGAGCGGCGGTCGCGACGGCGCGCCGGCCGCCGTGAGGCGCCGGTTCTTCTCCCGGCTGCGACAGGTCGAGGACGGCTGCTATCTCGACCGCGACCGGGTGATCGAAGTGGGGCCGGAGTTCCGGCGGGAGCTGTTCCGGCTTGACGACCTGGCGCTCGACGGGTTGCACAACGTGGAGAACGCGATGGCGGCCGCTCTCCTCGCGGCGTCCGTGGGCGCCGACCCGAGCCACTTCGCGTCGGCGTTGCGCGGCTTCGACGGCCTGCCGCACCGGATGCGCCTGGTCGGTACCGTCGGCGGCGTCCGTTACTACAACGACTCGAAGGCGACCAACCCGGCGGCGACGATGAAGGCGCTGACCGGGTTCGGCGACGGCAGTGTTCACCTGATCCTCGGCGGCCGGGCGAAGGGCGAGGCCGCGGCTTTCGCCGAACTGGCGTCGGTGGCCGGCGCCAGGGCGGCGGCGGTGTACCTGATCGGCGAGGCGGCCCCGGTCATCGCCTCGGTGCTCGCCGGCGTTACCGAGCGCCGTTTGTGCGGGACGCTCGAACGGGCGCTCGAGGCGGCGTCGGCGGCCGCGAGCGAAGGCCAGGCGGTCCTGCTCTCGCCGGCCTGCGCCAGCTTCGACCAGTTCGAGGACTTCGCGGAGCGCGGCCGCCGTTTCGAGGAACAGGTGCGGGCGCTGGCGATGGCCTGCCGGGAGCACGGCCATGGCTAGGAAGCTCGCGATCGACAAGGTCCTCTTCATGGTCGTCGTGCTGCTCGTCGTGGCGGGCCTGGTGATGGTCTACTCGGCCAACCCGCCCGACCTCGGCGGCGGCTTCAAGCGCCAGTTCGTCACCCAGTTGCTGGCGGCCGTCGTCGGCCTGGTGGCGATGCTGGTGGTCATGAGCATCGACTACCGCCGCTGGGCGAAGCCATGGCTGGTCCATGCCGGCCTTGGTGCGTCGCTCCTTCTGCTGGTCGTCGTGCTGGCGTCGGCGCCGATCAACGGCAGCAGCCGCTGGCTGTCCGTGGGGCCGCTGACCTTCCAGCCCTCGGAGCTGGCCAAGATCGCGATCGTCGTCTTCGTCGCCTACCAGATCCACCGCTGTCCGGAGGGGGTCAGCCAGCCCCGGGTGCTCGTGCCATGCGGTCTGGCCGTGGGGCTGGTCACCCTGCTCGTCCTGCAGGCCCCGGACTTCGGCAGCGCCGCGCTCATTCTGGGGATCGCCGGGGTCATGCTGTTCCTTGCCGGCCTCTCCTGGCGCTGGATCGTCCCCGCGATGGTGGCTCTGCCGGGGCTGTTCGCTGTCTTCATCTGGTCGGAGCCCTACCGCAGGGAGCGTCTCCTCGGCTTTCTTTCACCCGAGAACGATCCCTCCGGAAACGGCTTCCAGGTGCTGCAGTCCTGGATCGCGATCGGATCGGGCGGTCTGACCGGCCAGGGTCTGGGCGAAAGCGCCCAGAAGCTCTACTTCCTGCCGCTCGCGAGTTCCGACTTCATCTTCTCGATCGTCAGCGAGGAACTCGGGCTGCTCGGCGCGGCGGCGGTGCTGGCCGCCTTCGCCGTGCTTGCCTGGCGCGGCTATGTCGCCGGACACCGCGCCCCGGATCCTTTCGGCCGCTTCCTTGCCTGGGGGCTGACCTCGGCCGTCCTGATCCAGGCCCTGGTCAACGTCAGCGTCACCGTCGGCCTGGTCCCGGTGACGGGCACGCCGCTGCCGTTCCTGTCGCACGGGGGGTCGTCCCTCGTCATGACCCTCATCGCCTGCGGTCTGCTGTTGAGCGTCTCGGAGCATGGATGAGCACCGGCAATCACCGCGGCACGGTCGTCTTCTCGGGCGGCGGCACGGGCGGCCACGTGTTCCCCGGCCTGGCGGTGGCCGACGAGCTCCGGACTCTCGGCTGGAACGCCGCCTGGATCGGCCGCCGCGGCAGTCTCGAGGAGCGGCTGGTTGCATCGGCCGGGGTCGAGTTCAGGGCCTTGCCCGCCCGCCCGTTCGTCGACCGCGGCGGCGCGCAGCGGGCGGTTGCCCTGGCCGTCCTCCTGCTCTCGAGCCTCCGCGCCGCGGCAATGCTGCGCCGGTTCCGGGCGGCGCTCGTGTTCGCGACTGGCGGCTATGTCTGCGCTCCGGCGGCCCTGGCGTCCCGGCTCCACGGCTGCGGGCTCTACCTGCTCGAACCGAACGCGGAGAGCGGCGCCGCGAACCGGACACTGTCGCGTTTCGCGACCGAGGCGGGCGTCGCCTTCGAGTCCGCGGCCGGCGACCTGGCGTGCGAGGCGCGGCTGGTCGGCGTGCCGGTGCGCCGGGCCTTCGGGGAGATCGACGAACTGCGCCTCAGCGACGATCGTGTTCGGGTTCTGGTGCTTGGCGGCAGTCAGGGTTCCGATGCGCTCAACCGCCATCTGCCGGGACTGTTCGCCCGTGCCGCCGGACCGGTCCGGGTCGACGTGACGCACCAGTCCGGTCCCGCCTGGGTCGACGAGACCCGCGACCGCTACCGGGATGTGGCGACGCCGGAACTCTCCTCGACGGTGACCGGTTTCATCCGGGACACCGCCGGCGCGATGCAGGCGCACGACCTGATCGTGTCACGCGCCGGAGCGGTGACCACGGCCGAGACCGCCGCCGCCGGCCGGCCGGCGGTCTACGTCCCGCTGCCGATGGCCGCCGGCCACCAGCGCGGGAACGCCCGCGCGATGGTCGATGCGGGCGCCGCGATCCTGGTCGAGCAGGACGACCTGCTGGCCGAAACGGCGACGGACCGCTGCGCGCGGCTCATTGCGGATCGCGGGCGTCTTCTGGCGATGGCGGCGGCGGCCCGGGGCTTGAGCCGGAACGACGCGGCGCGCGACATCGCGACCCGGGTGTGCGAGATCGCGGAGCGCGGGACCTCCGGGCGTCGGGAGAGGACCGGCTGATGCTGCTGTTCCTGCGCACCGCGGGGCTCGAGCGCGTCCACTTCGTGGGCATCGGCGGCGCGGGCATGAGCGGGATCGCCGAGATCCTGCTGAACTACCGACTGAAGGTCAGCGGTTCCGACCTGGAGGGGAGCGAAACGACCGAGCGGCTTGCGGCGCTTGGCGCTCGAGTCGCCATCGGCCACAGCGCCGGGAACATCGATCGGGCCGATCTGGTGGTCATCTCGTCCGCTGTGCCGGCCGGGAACGAGGAAGTCGCGGCGGCCCGCCGGCGGGGAGTGCCGGTCGTGCGCCGCGCCCAGATGCTTGCCGAACTGATGCGGCTCAAGTACGGCGTCGCCGTGGCCGGTACCCACGGCAAGACGACGACGACGTCGCTCATCGGCACCGTGCTGACGGACGCCGGCCTCGATCCCACGGTGATTGTCGGCGGCCGCCTCCGCGTTTCGGGCACCGGCGCCCGCTACGGGAGCAGCGACTACCTGGTCGCCGAGGCGGACGAGTTCGACCGGAGTTTCCTCGATCTGGCGCCGGTGATCGCAGTGATCACGAACATCGACGTGGATCATCTCGACACCTACCGCGACCTGGCCGACATCCAGGATGCCTTCGCGCGCTTCGCCGGCCGGGTCCCCTTCTTCGGCCAGGTGATCGCCTGCGCCGACGACGCGAATGTCCGGGACCTGCTTCGGCGCCTCGCCGACCGGCGGATCGTCACCTACGGCTTCGATCCGGGGGCCGACCTCCGGGCGCTCGACGCGTCGCCGACCGGCGCGGGTGTCCGGTTCGAGGTCGCCGACTCCCAGCTTGGCCCGCTCGGCGTCCTGGAACTGCCGTTGCCGGGGCGTCACAACGTCCTGAACGCCCTCGCGGCGGTGGCAGCGGCGCGGGCCACAGGAGTCGAGTTCGAGGCGGCGGCCCGGGCCCTCTCGGGTTTCCGGGGCATTCACCGGCGGTTCGAGCGGGTAGGGCGGTGGCGGGGTGCGACGGTGATCGACGACTACGCGCATCATCCGACCGAAGTCGAAGCGACGCTCAAGGCTGCCCGCGAGGTGATCGATCGCGGCGGCGGGAACGGCGCTCGCACGGCTCGGATCCACGCCGTGTTCCAGCCTCACCTGTTCAGTCGCACGCGGGATCTGGCGGAGGATTTCGGCCGTTCCCTGCTGCTCGCCGACAACGTGCTGGTCGCCGACATCTACCCGTCCCGCGAGCGACCAATCCCGGGGGTCGACGCGGGCCTGGTGGTGGCTGCCGCTGCTCGCGCCGGTCATCCGAGCATCAGCGGCTGCGGACCGTGGCAGGCGGCGCCGGACAGGCTTCGTTCCGAAGTCGGCGATGGCGATCTGATCTTCACGCTCGGAGCGGGCGACATCTACCGGCTGGCTCATCGACTCGCCGCCGGCGCGGGGGACGTTTCGTGAGCCGGCGGGTGACTCGCAGGCGGTCGGGCGCTCGCCGTCCCGTGCGCCGCAGGCGGCCGCGGCCCGTCGTCTGGCTGGCGCTGGGCGTCGGAAAGGTCCTCCTCGGGATCGCGCCGGTCGTCGGGGTCGGCGTGTGGCTGGCCACGGCCCCGGTGTTCGACCTCGAACTCGACATCCAGATCGAGGAGGCCGAGCGGATCTCCGAAGAGTGGGTACGGAGCCGGCTTGCTCCGCTGGAGGGACGGAACCTGCCGCTGCTCTCCCTCGAGCCCGTCGCGAGACGACTCGACCACGAGTGGATCCGTGAGGCGCAACTCCTCAAGCGCCTGCCGAACGAACTCACCGTGCGGGTGGTGGAGCATCGACCGGCGGCCCTGTTCACGGCCGGCGACCGGGCGTGGGTGATCGACCGCGATGGCCGGGCGATCGTGCCCTGCGAGCGGGCGCCCGACCTGTGCGGCGGCGATCTGGTCAGCGTGTCGATCGAAAGCGCTCTGGCGGGGGAGCGTCTGGGCGACGGTCCGGCGCGGAACCCGGGCGCCGGTCAGGTTCCGTCCAGGGACGTGCCGGGCGAGGTTCTCGCTCGAACGCTGAAACGGGCGCTCGACGTGGCGACCGAAGTCAGGGCGTTCGAGTGGGGACGTCAGGTCCGGGCGGTGGAGGTCATCAGCTTCGGAATCGTTGACGACGACTACCTGCTCGCCTGCGGCAGCCGTCCGGCCACCGTGCTCGTTCGCGGCAGCGACCTGACGGCCAAGGCTTCGGTGTTCGAGCTGCTGCACGGCGCGATCACGGAACACAACGATCCGGAAGTCGTGGACCTGCGGTTCAGGGATCGGATCGTCCTGTCGATGGAAGCGCCGGGCGCGGGGATCGCTACGGACACGGAGGACGCTCCGGCCACCGGGGACGGAGTTCAGGCCCCTTCATAGCGAAAGAGGACAGAAGAGGATGCCGAAGACGGATACGCATGTAGTCGCCATCGATGTGGGCTCGGCGAAGGTCGCCGTGCTGATCGCCGAGCGCACCGAGGTCGACGGAGAACCGGCGCTCGAGATCGTCGGTGTCGGGCGGGCGCCCAACCGCGGCACGCTGAGGGGCCACATCGTGCACCTCGACGCGACGGTGAGCGCGCTCAAGCGGGCCACGGAGGAGGCGGAAACCATGGCGGGCGTCGAGATCTCCCGCGCCTTCGTCGGCATCGGAGGATCCGATCTGCGTTCGGCGAACAGCCACGGCACCGCCTACGTCGACTGCGGCGACCGGGGGATCGCCCGTGCCGACATCGACCTCGTTCTGAACGCCGCCCGGGGAGTGCCGCTTCCTCCCGACCGGGAGATCCTGCACGCGATTCCGCAGGAGTTCGCGGTCGACGACCACGGCGGCATCGCGGATCCGCACGGGATGCTGGGCAGCCGGCTGGAAGCCAAGGTCCACCTGGTCATGGGCCACGCTCCGCGAACCAGGACGCTCATCCGATGCCTGAACCGCGCCGGCGTGGAGGCCCGGGAGATCGTCTTCGAACCGCTGGCCACGGCGGAAGCGGTCCTCCTTCCCGACGAGCGCGAACTGGGCGTCCTGTTGCTGGACATCGGGTCCGGAACCTGCGGCTTCGCCTTCTTCCAGCACGCCGAAGTGCAGCACAGCGGGGTCCTTCCGTTCGGCGCCAGTCACTTCACGGCCGACCTGGCTTCCGTGCTGCGGACGTCGTTCGCCGGCGCCGAGACGCTCAAGCTGCGGGACGGCTGTTGCCTGGTCGGCCTGGTCGACGGCGACGACGGCCTGGTCGTGCCGAACGTCGCGGGCGGCAGCAGCAGGACGATCGCGCGCGGCAGTCTCGCCGAGATCCTGCAGGCCCGCGCCGAGGAGATGTTCCAGCTCATTCAGGCCGAGCTCGAGAAGGCGGGCTGGGCCGATCAGCTTCGCGGCGGACTCGTCGTGTGCGGGGGCGGTTCGAAACTGGCCGGCCTGCCGGAGCTGGCCCAGCAGGTCTTCTCCTGCGACGTTCGTTACGGAGTGCCGCTCGGTCTCGTGAGCGAGATCGAAGGTCTCACCGACCCGACCTGGGCTACGGCCGCGGGTCTTCTTCGCTATGCGGTCGCCTCCGAGGAGGCCCGCATGCCCATTGCGCGCCGCCGCTCTCTGGGCGGCGTGCGCTCGGTGATGGGCAATCTGCGCCAGATGTTCAGCGATCTTGTCTGATTCGAGTTTGATGAACCAAGGTTCGAAATGGAGGGAACCATGATTCTGATGGAAGAGCAGCAGCCGACCGAGGTCACGCCGACGATCGACGAGGAGGTCTCGTCCGAGGACAGCTTCGGACCGGCCAGGATCGTGGTGGTCGGGGTGGGCGGCGGCGGCGGAAACGCCGTCAACCGGATGATCGCCGCCAATCTGGGCGGTATCGAGTTCATTGCCGCCAACACCGATCTTCAGGCTCTGCGGCGTTGCGAAGCGTCGACGAAGCTGCAGCTCGGGCGCAAGATCACCCGCGGCCTGGGCGCCGGCGCCGACCCTGAGGTCGGTCGCAACTCGGCACTCGAGGACACGGACAAGATCCTGGACATGCTGAACGAGGCGGACATGGTCTTCCTGGCGGCCGGCCTTGGCGGCGGCACGGGCACCGGCGCGGCGCCCATCATCGGCTCCCTCGCGGCGGAAGTCGGCGCCCTGACGGTCGCCGTGGTCACGAAGCCCTTCGCGTTCGAGGGCCGGCGCCGCAAGCTGCTGGCGGAACGCGGGCTTGAGGAGCTGCACAAGGCGGTCGACACCGTCATCGCGATCCCGAACGAGCGGCTGCTGAGCTTCGTGGACCGGGGCACGTCCATAGCCGACGCCTTCGTGACCGCGGACGATGTCCTGCGACAATCGGTTCAGGGCATCAGCGACCTGATCACGATGCCGGGCGAGGTGAACGCCGACTTCGCCGATGTGCGGGCGATCATGTGCGGCCAGGGCATCGCCGTGATGGGCACGGGCGTGGCGTCGGGCGACAGCCGGGCTCTCGAAGCGGCGCAGCGGGCCGTGTCGTCGCCCCTGCTCGAGGACGCTTCGATCGAGGGCGCCAAGGGGTGTCTCATCAACATCACCGGCGGCGGTTCGCTGACCCTCCACGAAGTGGCGGAAGCGGCCGGCACCATCTCCGACGCGGTCGACCCGGACGCGACGATCATCTCGGGTCTCGTGGTCGACGGATCGATGGACGAAGAGGTGAAGGTGACGGTGATCGCCACCGGATTCTCCGAGGACCGGCAGCCGCGCGAGGGTGGCGACGTCAAGGCCGTCGAGGCCGGAGCGGCGGCGCCGGCCGATCCGAAGGTGACGGAGGCGGAGCCCGGGGACGAGGAGGCCGGCAAGGAGGAAGGCGGCAACGCCGAGTTCCGGGATCGCGTCCTGGCCGAGCACCACAAGATCGATCCGGGCGGTTACGGACCGAATTGGAGGAACGTCGACGACTACGACATCCCGACGGTGCTGCGCAAGCAGATGGACTAGTTGAGTTAGCCGAGCGCCTGTTCCGGGGACGCCTACGCGTCCTCGGCCTCGAAGTACCGTGCGACGGCGCCGTTCGCCGCGAGTTCGTTGGCGGCGTAGCGGGTCGCGGTTCTCTCATCGGTCCATCTGCCGGCCTGCATGAGTTCGGCGGTGGAGGCGCCGGCGGCAACCAGCGACTGGGCGCTGCCGACCCTTAGAGAGTGGCCGCTGACGCGGCCTTCGATACCGGCGCCCCTGGCCCTGCGCTGGATGACGGATCGCACGGCGGACGTACTCAAGGCGGAGTCGCCGGCTCTGTTCCGGAGCACGGGGCGAAACAGCGGTCCGTCCTCGATTCCGGAGACTCTCAGCCACGCGCCGACGGCCTGCATCGTCTCGCGGCAGACGTAGAGGCTGGAGCCCTCGCCTTCCTGGTCCGTTTTGCTTCGTGGCAGCGCGAGGACGCCGCTACCGCCTCCTCCCGGACCGAGATCCTCCACCTGAACGGCGGCCAGTTCGCTGATCCTCAGGAGGCCGTCGCTGCCGAGCAGCAGCAGGGCGGCGTCACGCAGACCAAGGGCGTTGCCCTCCTCCGCCGCGAGCCTGGCAGCGGCGACGGCGTCCTCCCGCTTCAGCCCCTCCACCTGGCTCCGGCTCCGGGCGGCGTGCTCGCGCTTGAGCCTCCTGAGCGTTCGCCGGGTGACGGGGCCGCGGGGGTCCCTCGCGCCCGCCGCACTGGCGGCGGCGCCGATTGCGGAGGCCAGGATCGAGAGCGACGCGGGGGCGAGGCCGCGCTCCGCTTCAGCCGTGAGGAAGGCGGCGACCGTGTCGTCGTCCGCGGCGCGGCCCTTGAGGAACGCGGCGAAGCGCTCGACCGCCAGGCCGTAGGCCTTGTGGGTGTTCGGTGAGTAGGAATCCGAGAACGCTGCCTTGATCGACTTCAATCTAGCTGCCGTGAGCGGCCTTCGGAGCAGCCTTCTCATGGGCCCGCGGGCGCTCGCCGCGGAAGGTGCGTTCGCTCCGGAGAACAGTGGGGCATCGGACTTCACGGGGCAGCATATATTGACGATTATGACCAAGAGATGACCCTTGTCAACCCCCTGAACCGGTGCGAGCGGGGGTCTGAGGGCCGTTTCGG
>JAPVWO010000182.1 GCA_027493375.1 Candidatus Multivorans thiocomprendens
GCGGCCGCCGGTCGAGGTCGAGGTGTTGACCGCGGCAAGCGAAGCCCCCACTCCCTGCCCCGCGCCGCGACAGATCAACCCCCTGCCCACCGAGGAGCGCCACGTCCGCATCGAAGGCGCCGTCCGCACCGCCGCCGGCCCCTGGGAGATCGAGGAGGGCTGGTGGCGGGAAGCCCCGGCGCTGCGGGACTACTGGGACGTCGAACTGCGGAGCGGCGCCGTGTGCCGGATCTACCGCGACCGGACGTCGGAGCGGTGGTTCGCGGACGGGGTGTACGACTGAGAGGCAAGCTACGTCGGCCACAACCGGCGGCGCACGAAGTCGTCGAACAAGGGCACAGTGAAGTCGATCTCGCCGTACCGGGGCGAATAGCAGAGCCCTTTCCCAATCAACTTGTGGCGCAAAGCTCCCACGCCCGGCGTGTCCTTCCCCATCGCCGCAGCAACCCGGCCGGAAGCATGGGGTCCCCTTCCAAGAGAAGCCATGGCGACCAGGTACTCACGTTCTCCGTCGCTCGTCCCGTCGACCCGGACCCGGAAGAACCCTGTGTCCAACTCATCGACCGCTAGTGGAACGCCCGCGTCGACATCAGCGGCCGTAATCCTGTCGGTGCCTTCGGCCACGTCCCACGACTGCTTGCCGAACTCCTGAACGAAGTAGGGGTAGCCCTTCGTTTCGGCGACGATTCGGTCCAGCGCCTCGTCCTCCCAAGCGACTCCCTCCTGCTCTGCCGGCGTTACCAGGGCAGCTCTGGCATCTTCCTCGCCGAGAGTGTTGATCGTCCGGAAGTCGAACAGACGCTCGGCATAGGACCTGGCCTCGGCGGCAAGCGTCGGCACCGACGGCAGGCCGGCCGCGACCAGAAGAAACGGCAACTGGTTCTGACTGATCTGGTGCAAGCCGACGATCAGCGCGCCCAAGGCCTCCTTCTTCAGATACTGAACCTCGTCGAGCGTGACCAGCACGCCGCGGCCTCGCTCCCGGGCCGCCTCGCCGACTTCGGTGAAGAGACCGGCCAGATCCTCGTCCAGGAGCCCGGAATCCGCCCATCCGGGCACGGAATCGAGGCCGACGGTCAGATCGCTTCCATCCGGCAGGTTCCATCTCATCTGGAACGACTTGAGCACTCCGAGCGCCCGGCGCACGCGGGCGGCGATGTCGTGAGCCGGAGAAAGACGCAGGAGCACCTTGCGAACCAAGTCGGCCATGGCGTAGGGAAGGCTCATTCCGCGGCCAGCCTCAAGCGGTCGGCAGACCCAGCCCCGCTCCTGCCCCAACCTGCGGAACTCCTGCAGGAGGACCGTCTTGCCGACCCCGCGAAGCCCGGTCAGGATCGTGCTCCTGGCCGACCGGCCAAGGCGAAATCGCTCGATGGCGATACGGACCGCCTCAATCTCAGCGCCGCGGCCTACAAGGGCAGGGGGCGGGCTTCCGGCGCCAGGACTATAGGGGTTGCGAGTCGGGTCCATTCGCCGATTATAGGAAGTTGCCGGACTTTTATCGACTGGAGATAAAAGTAGGGCAGGATGCTACAAGTTTGTGGGTTGCGGAGCACTTATAGGAGGTTGCTCAGCTTTTTGTCTAGGAGCAAAAGCGGAGCAGACTGCTACAAGTAGCTCCTTCACGGCCAAACTGAAGATCCACCGTATCGCCGCCGGCACGCCTCAATCGGCCGGCGGAGCAAGTCGGGGCGCTTGGCCCGCAATCACCTGGTCCGCCACCACCCGGCCGTCGATCAGGTGTTCCTGGATCACCCGTTCCAGGACCTCCGGTGTGCAGCCCCAGTACCAGACGCCCTCCGGGTAGACGACGGCTACGGGACCGGCGTCGCAGATGCGGAGGCAGTTCGCCTTCGTCCGCATCACCGCGCCCGACTCGGTCAGACCCAGTTCGAGCAGCCGGCGCTTGAGGTAGTCCCAGGACTCGAGCGACAACTCCCGGTCGCAGCATTTCGGCTTCGTCTGGTCGCAGCACAGGAAGATGTGCCGCTCCACGTTGGCGATGCCGATCGCCTCCGCCTTGCGCCGGGCGCGGTCGAGAGCTTCGCGGTCCATGGCGGCGATGATTCCACGATCCCGGTGGCTAGACTCCTCCCAATGAAGCTCTACGAAGCCGCCTACCCGTTTCAGGACGACGTGCTGGCTCTTCCGGTCGACGACCTGGATGCAACTGCGAAGTGGTACGCGGACGCCTTCGGGCTCCAGGAAGTCGAGCGCCGCGAAGAGCCCGTGCCGACGGTCATCCTCGAACGCGACGGCGTCCGCATCGGCTTCGCGATCAACGGCGGCGACGCCAGCATGGACGGCGCCGCGATCCTGGTCACGGACATCAAACAGGCGCGAGCCGAGTTGAAGAGCAACGGCGTCAAGGTCAAGAACTGGCGCATCCACAAGCGCGACGGCAAGAGATTCCGGGTCTTCTTCGTCGTCGCGCCGGACGGGCTCTGCTACTACTTCCATCAGCCGCTGAGCAACAGCTAGCCAATGACTCGTCCCCCCAGCGGGCCCGCGGCCATCGTCGCGCTCCTGCTGATCGCCCCGCTGCCCGCCGTCGCCCAGGACTTCGCCGGACTTCTGGAGATCCGCCGCGTCAAGGAGACGCTGGTCCTCAGCCAAGTGCCGGAGCCGGATCTGTCCCAGGTACCCACAGTCGATGCGCAGAGGCTTCGGGACTATCGGACGCTCACGGCAGGCGCCCTTCAACACGCCGCCGAGCCGATGCAGGCGCAGGTGGCGGCCAACACCTACGGCGACCTCTGCGCGCGCTACCTGCACTACGAGCTGCACGACGCGGCGGCCGTCTGCCTGGACCAACTCCGGGAACTTGCGCCCGCTGACTTCCAGTGGGCCTACTTCAAGCTGCTTCTCCATATCGCACTCGGCGATCTGGAAGCCGCACGAACCAGCGCCGATGAAGCGCTGACCATCCGCCCGGACGACCCGCCCACCCTGATCCGGCTGGCCGAACTCCATGTGGCCGCCGGCGACGTCGACGCCGCCGAAGCCGCCTACGAGGCCGCGATCGAGGCCTACCCGGAAAGCGCCACGGCCCGCGTCGGGCTGGGCTATATCGCCCTGGAGCGCGACGACCCGGCGAAGGCGCTCCAGATCTTCCAGGAAGTCGCCGCCTCCCAGCCCGAGGGCAGCGAAGCGAATCACCACGTCGGCCTCGCCTACCGTGCTCTGGGCGACGCCGACCGGGCCGCCGAGGCGTGGCGGCTGAACCAGGACATCCTGATCCCAATGTACGACCCGCTGCTCGAACGGTTGAGGCCGCTCGAGGAGGACGTGACGCTGCCGCTCGACCGTGCCGTGGCAGCCGCCGCGGAAGGCGACCACGAGCGGGCGGTCGCCCTTTACGAGGAGATCCTCGCGGCTAACGAGACGGATGACGAGGCTCACTTCCGGCTGGCCGGCTCACTGCTGGCTCTCGGCGATGGCGGACGCGGCGAACGGCATCTGCGCCGGGCCATCGCCCACAACCCCGAGCATCCCGGGGCGCACTTCGCCCTCGCGATGTTTCTCGCTCGCGAGGGCCGCCACCCCGAAGGCGCCCAGCACCTGGAGCGGGCGGCCGACCTCGCGCCCGAGAACCTCTCCTGGCGCCTGCAACGGGCGCAAGTACGGGCCTCCTCCGGCAACACCGCCGGCGCCGTCGAGGAACTCGGGCAGATCGTCGCCCAGGATCCCGGCATGGTTGAGGCGCGACGAATGCTCTCAGCCGTGCTGGTTGGCACTGGCAGGACGGAGGAAGCCGCCGTCCAGTTGCGGGCTCTTGTCGCGCTGACGCCCGATGACCTGCAGGCGCGCTTCAATCTCGGGCTCATGCTGTTCGAGGGCGGCCGCTACGCGGAAGCGCGCCGAGCCCTCGACGACACCCTCGGGCGCTTCCCCGGCGACGTCGCCACGCGTCACCTGCTGGCGCGCCTGCTCGCGGTCAGTCCCGAAGAGGCGGTGCGGGACGGCGCCCGCGCGGTTGAACTGGCGCGATCCGTCGTCGACGAACAGCCGGCGGTCGATCATCTGGAAACGATGGCGATGGCGATGGCCGAAGCCGGTCGGTTCGACGACGCGGTCACCTGGCAGCAGCGGGCGCTGGAAGCGGAACGTCAGGCTGCCGGCGGCAATTCGCCGCAACGGCTCGATCGCCTCGCGCTCTACCAGGCCCGCCAGCCGCTGCGGGCGCCCTGACGGCCAGCGGAGCCGGCCTGGCGGCCGGCGCATCCTTCTGGCCGCCTTTGGCGGCAGCGGGCCAGAACCCGGCTGGCGCGCCCCTGCGCCAGCCGCGTCACAGTCCGAGCGCCCGTCATCGGGCGCTCGGATGTCAGACCCGCGCACCCAGCAGACGGCTCGGGTTCAGGCGCCGGGCGCGCGGTAGGGCACGCTCTTCGCGACCGCGCCGTCGATCTCCTCCGGCGTCATCAGGACGCGCATCGTCACCTTGATGCCGCCGCCGGCGTTCAGGGTCAGTGAGACCGCGGCCGCGGTCTCGTTGTCCGGAAGGTCGACGATCATCAGCAGGTCGACGCCACCGAACGCGTAGTAGATGGCCTCCACCGTGCCGCCCGCGCCCTCCACGGTTTCACTGAGCGCCTTCCGCCGACGGCTGCCGCCTTCCTGGATCAGGCCCTGGACGCCGTTGTGAGTGTAGTTCGCCTCGATCAGGTATCTCGCCACTTCCACCTCTCCTGTTGCTCGACGGCGTGAATCGGTCAGCGCCGCGCCGGGTTCATTCTGCATGTTGTCACACGGGGACGGACGTGCCTCCTCGATCTTGCCTTCCGTTACCGCCTGATTTACGCTTCACGGATGGCCCGGGACAGTTCCCCCAAACCCAAGGTCCCCAAACCCGAAGTCAACGTGCCGGCCCGCAACATGGGACTCTCCGGTTCCGTGCGCAAGGGCGGCGGCTACGGCGATCGCGGCGGCAACGACCTGCTCGACGCCCGAGGGGAACCGAATCCCGGCTACGCCGCGCCGGGCGCGGTCAAGGAGCAACTGCGACGGCGACGGTTCCGGACTCCGCCGAAACGCCGGCTTCGGCCCCCGCCCTACGCCGAGCTTCACGCCGCGTCGTCGTTCTCCTTCCTGCGTGGTTCGTCGCAGCCCGAGGACCTGGTGGCGCGGGCCGCGGCACTGGGGCTGCCGGCAGTCGCGCTGCTCGACCGGAACGGCGTCTCCGGCGCGCCGCGCTTCTACAAGGCGGCGCGGGAGGCGGGAATCCGCGCGCTGGTCGGCGCCGAGGCGGTCATCGACCGGCCACAGGCGTCCGCGGTCTCGCGCCAGCGCGAGGAGCGGCCAACCCTGGACGACGAGGAAACCCGCGTCAACCTGCTCGTGCGGAGCCGCCGGGGCTACCGCAACCTCTGCCGCCTGCTGACCGCCGGGGCGTTAGGCCATCCCAAGGGCGAAGCGCGGATCGACTGGACGCTGCTGGAAGAGCACGCGGCGGGGCTTCACTGCCTGGCCGGCGCTGAAACCGATCCGGTCGGGCGAGCGCTGGCGCGGGAAGGGCTGGAAGCGGCCGGCCGCCAGCTCGAACGTCTGCACGCCGTCTTCCCCGGCCGCCTGCACGTGGAGCTCTCGCGCCACGGCATCCGTGCCGAAGAGCACCGCAACCAGGCCCTGGTCCGGCTGGCGGACAGGCTTCGCGTGCCGGTCGTCGCCACCGGCGGCCTTCCCGGACTACCCGGCGCCCGAAGGCGAAACGCCGATCTCCCACCTCCGCGAACTGACCTGGCAGGGGGCGCGGGAGCGCTTCCGGCCGCTGACCGCCAGGGCAGGAGCGCAGCTCGAGAAGGAGCTCGCGCTGATCGAGAAGCTCGACCTCGCCGGCTACTTCCTGATCGTCTGGGACATCGTCCGTTTCTGCAAGGAGCAGCGGATCCTCGCCCAGGGCCGCGGCTCGGCCGCCAACTCGGCCGTCTGCTACGCGCTCTCGATCACCGCGGTCGACCCGGTCAAGATGGACCTCCTGTTCGAGCGCTTCCTGTCCGAGGAGCGCGGCGAGTGGCCGGACATCGACCTCGACCTGCCGTCCGGCGACCAGCGCGAGAAGGTCATCCAGTACGTCTACGGGCGCTACGGCCGGCACGGGGCGGCGATGACCGCGAACGTGATCACCTACCGCGACCGCATGGCCGCGCGCGAGGCGGCCAAGGCGCTGGGCTGCTCGAGG
>JAPVWO010000183.1 GCA_027493375.1 Candidatus Multivorans thiocomprendens
ACCTGTACGGCAACGTCTGGCTTGGCGACGACGCCTTCGACTACACGGCGAACCCGGTTGCCATCCTGCGGGGCCGGCTGCTGCTCCTCCTCGTCCTGGTGCCCGTCTCACTGGCCCAGCGCATCTCCCTCGTGTACTACTACGCCGCCCTCCTCCTTCTCATGCCGCTGGTGCCGTGGGTCGTGGTCCGGGCCCGCTCCTTCCACATGCGCAACTCCAGATACCAGGGCATCGCCCTTGACTTTCATGGCAAGTACTGGGACGCCGCCGTCTGGTATCCGCTGTCCTGGGCCGCTTCGATCGTGACCCTCGGTCTGGCGAGACCCTTTACCGTGCGGCAGCGTGACGACTTCCTGGTCACCGAGTCCAGGTTCGGCAGTACGCCGTTCACCTTCGTTGGACAGGTCCGCCCCTACTACAAGGCGTACCTCGCAACCGTGGTCGTCCTCTTCTTCCTCTACGTTGGTGGCGTCGTCGGCCTCCTCCTCGTGATGGCCGCCGCCAGTCTCGGCGCAAGTCCGGATGCCGGCCCCCCGGCCTTCGACATGAGGTTGCTCTTTGCAGGCTCGCTTGCCATTGCGGCAGCCGCCACTCTGTTCATCCTCGCCTATCTGCGAACCCGCCTGCTCAGCTACCGCTGGAGCAACACGCGCCTCCGCGAGAACGAGTTCCGGCTCGACCTCCCCTTTCCGACGATGCTCTGGCTGTATGCGAGCAACGCCGCGCTGATCGTCGCCACGTTCGGGCTCTTCGTGCCCTTCGCGCGGATCCGGGTACTGCGGTACGTCGTGGATCAGTGCCGCGTGATGCGGGAGGGAGGCGAGGAGACCTTCGAGGCGGGCGAGACGCAGCGCGTCGCCGCCACCGGCGCGGAGGCGGCCGGCGAGTTCGGCCTGGAGATCGGGATATGACTTCCGTTCCCTGCCAGCGCCTTGAAGAGGCCCACGCCGACTCCGGCGTTCCGAACTGGCTGGCGAGCCACCCGGGCACCGAGGAGCGCCGGCGGGAGGCTCGGGACGCCGCCGAACGCGTCCGCGACAGCCTGGAAGCCCTCGACCGACCGCCGTGAACCACAGGCATACTCTCTAGCGTCACGATCGACACGACCGCTACGGGCGGCCCCGCGGGCAGCCAGGTCCGCAGGAGGAGGCAACCAGCATGCAGAAACTGACCCAGGCCCAGCGCGAACAGTGGGCGATCGACGGCTACATCCGCGTCGAGCAGGCCCTGTCGCCCGAGCAGGTCGCGTTCTTCGACGCCGAACTCGACCGCATTCGGCAGCTTCCCGGCTGGGAGCCGAACCCCGACGGACCGCTCGGCCACTACGCCTGGCTCGACCACGCCGTCGACCGCGACCCCGAGGGCTTCATGGACCGCCGGGTTCTGCTCCACTACGACCAGGCATTCCTCGACCTGATGGACGCCTCGCCCGTCTTCGACCTGATCACCGACATCATGGGCCCCTACGTCGTGCTCAGCATGACCCAGGCGATCGTCCGTCCGTCCAACCCGAAGTGGCCCGGCTACACCCACACCGACGGCGGCGAGGCGCTGCGCCGCATCCGCGTGACCGAAACCAGCCTGCCGCTGGCGATGAAGGGGATGTACCTGCTCTCCGACATCACGGACGAAGACTGCGGCAACTTCACCGTGTTCCCCGGCAGCCACATGCGCCCGTTCCCCGACAGCCCCTACCCGGCGCCGGGTCCGAAGACGCCGGGCGCGGTGCAGCTCAAGGGCAAGGCCGGCGACTGCATCCTGTTTCCGCACTCGCTCTGGCACGGTCCTTCGATGAACGCCTCGCCCCGCGCCCGCAAGACGATCCTCTACAACTACTGCCAGTTGTTTCTGCGCACCTACGATCCGGAGCCCACGCCCGAAGTCCTCGAGCGCTGCACGCCGCGGCGGCGCCGCCTGCTCGGCGACCTCGGTTACGACTTCCGGCCGGGGTCGTACTTCTACGCGCCAACCGACCAGGTGGACGTGATCGTGGGCGGAGCTTCGGAGTAGCGGTCAGCCTAGGGAGCACACCGATTTCCACCGCCGCAAGCCGTGCCGCTGACGCCGGACGAGACCTCCGCCATCCGCCGGCCCGCCATCGTCCCGCCGCTGCTCGGAGTGGCCCTGGGAATCGCCCTGTGGGGCTCGGCCCTCGGACCCCTGGTTCTGCCGTGACCGCGGATCAGGGCGGATCGGCGTACGGCTCGTCCTCGGGCACGAACTCCGTCTCCAGCCGGGCCGCCCGACTCCATTCGCGCATCGCCATCGTGTCGAGCAGGGCGCGGCAGTACTCCTCGGTTTCGCTGCCCAAAGGAGGATCGTAGGTGGCGAAGCGGGACGCGACCGGCAGGAAGTAGGCGTCCGCGGCCGAGAAGTTGCCGAACAGAAAGGGGCTTCGCGTCCCGAACTCGGCGCGCGTATCGCGCCAGAAGGCGGTCAGCCGCTCGATGTCGACCATGACGTCCGGCTCGTGCCCCTTCCCCGGATGATGCGAGCGGATGTTCATCGGCATCGCCGAGCGCAGTGCCGCGTAGCCGGAGTGAAAGTTCGCGACCAGGGACCGGGCGCGCGCCCGAGCCCGGTCGTTGGCGGGCCAGATGCCGCGGTCGGGATAGAGGTCGTTGAGCCTCTCCACGATCGCGACCGTGTCGAACGTCGCGAAACCCTCGCGCGGCTCGCCCTCCCAGAGCACCGGCACCAGCCGCGCGGGGGACAGGGCGTCGATGTTCGCCTCCCAGTCCTCCGAGTCGAACTTCAGCATCCGTTCGGCGAACGGGATGCCGAGTTCGGTCATGAGCGCCCACGGCCGGAGCGACCAGGACGAGTAGTTCTTGTTGCCGATGACGAGTGTGAGCGGTTGCGACATGGCGGCGGAGGCTAGTCAAGACCGGTTGACCGGGGCAAGCCAGGCGCTATCCTGAGAACGGTGTCCCCCAGCAAGAGACTGAGCAGTCTGCTCGCTCCGGCCGCCCTGTTCCTGGCGGCGTCGGCTGTCCCGCCCCTCGGCGCACGGGCCGGCTCCACCTGGACTCCGCCCGGCGACATCGACGGGCTGTGGGACTTCGCGACCGCCACGCCGCTGCAGCGCCCTTCCGCGCACGCGGACAAGGAGTACTTCACCGCCGCCGAGGCGGCCCAGTTCGAGCGCGACACGATCGCGCGCCGCGCCGAGGCGCAGAAGCGGAGCCCGAGCGTTCACGCCCCCTACTGGCTCGACCACGGACGCCACGTGCAGGAGTCGCGCCGCACGTCGCTGATCTTCGATCCGCCGAACGGCCGGATCCCGCCGATGACCGAGGACGGCCGGCGCCGCGCCCAGGTACGGCGCGACCTGCGTGCCAGCCCGCCGGCCGGCCCCGAGGATCGCAACCTCTGGGAACGCTGCCTGATGGGCTTCAACGCCGGTCCGCCGATGAACCCGGGCGGCTACAACAACAACGTGCTCATCCTGGTCACGCCGCACACCGTCGCGCTGCTGAATGAGATGGTCCACGACACCCGGATCGTCCCGCTCGACGACCAGCCGCGGCTGCCCGGACACCTGCGCCAGTTCAAGGGCGACTCGCGCGGCCACTGGGACGGTGAAACCCTGGTCGTCGAGACCCGGAACTTCGATCCCCGGATCAGCTTCGCGGGCTCAGGCGGCAACATGCTCCTGACCGAACGCTTCACCCGCTACGACGAGGACACCCTCCTCTACGAGTACACGATCGACGACCCGGAGTCCTTCGAGCGCCGCTGGAGCGCCCGCGTCGAAATGAAGCGGTCGGACCAGGCGATCTTCGAATACGCCTGCCACGAGGGCAACTACGGCCTGCTGAACATCCTCGAGTACGCGCGGACCAACGAGAAACGGGCTAGCGAGGCTCCAGCAGACTGACCCCCGGCAGACGCGCCGCCTTCCGGTCGAAGGTGTAAAGCGGCACCGCCCCGGCCCGTCGAGCCGCGGCCGCGATCATCCGGTCGGCGAAGTCGGCGCCGCCACGCCGATAGCCGCCTGTGGCCTCCACTACGTCGCTCGCGCTTTCGATCTCGACCGCCGCAACGTGGACGAGTTGATCGAGGAAGCTTGCGATCCGCTCTCGCCCAAAACGGAAGGTGTACTCCAATGCCCAAACCAGCTCGACCAGAACCTCTCGACTGACGAACCCCGGCTCGTCGAGCGTCAACTGCAGCATCAGCTTCTCCGCCGCTTCCCCTTGCTCCTCGTCGTCCCGGAGGAAGAACCGAAGGAGGACATTTGTGTCGAGAGCGATCACTTACGACCGGCGCCTCCGACGGCGACCCGTTCCGCTTCCTCTGGCGTTTCCGGCGACCAGTCGTCCCCCAGCGCACTGCGGCAGGCCCCCTCGATGATCCCTCTCTCGATGTCCTCCAGGCTCATGGGGGGGCCGTCGTACTTCAGAATGCCGTGCAGCCGCTCGATCGGCAGTACGGGCGCGATGCGGACCTCCCCGTCGCAGATGAGGTAGCGCACTTTGTCCCCCGCCTTCAGGTCAAGCGCTTCGCGCACCTGCTTGGGAAGGGTCGTCTGCCCCCGGGAAGTAATCGTCGATTCTGGCAAGCGAGTTGGCTGTTGCGCATTCATTTCTCTATTCTGCATTACTCGACGACCCTACACAAGGGGCAGACCAGGCTTCCAGCGTCGTCCTCGCTTCCGGTCGGCCAGCTTCGAGAGGACCCGCCGAGCCAGCGGCGTCCAGCCCGCGGAGGGCTCAGGGGGAGGGGTCCCAGCGGGCTCTGAACGAGCGACGCCCGGCGCCTTCCCTGCAACCGACGCCTGACCGGAGCGAGTGAAGCGAAGTGAGCGCCAACCCACCAACTTCCGAGAAAGGGCGAACGGCCGACTGGGACCCCTCCCCCTGAGCCCTCCGCGGGCGGGTGCAGCAGTGCCGTCTAGCCGCCGGAGGCGTACGCGGCGACGTCGTCGCGGTGCGTCCACCAGCCGGGGCTGGTCCACCAGTCGCTGCCGGGGGGCGGAGTCGGCTGGAAGAGGAAGACGCCGGAGGGCGCGAACTCGACGCCGCGGAGGCGCTTGCTGAAGGCGCGGATCTCGGAGTAGTTCCACATCATCGTGAACGGCTGGTCCTCGGCGACGACGTAGGCCAGCTCGCGGTAGATCGCGGCGCGCGCCTCCGGGTCGAACTCGCGCCGGCCGCGTTCCAGCAACTCATCGACCCGGTCGCTCTTGTAGCCGACGTAGTTGCGGGCGTTGTCGTAGCTCGTCGAATGGAGCCGGATCGTCCACTGGTCCGGGTCCGTCGTCACTTCGTCAGCGTCGGCGTGGGCCTGGAACTCGTGCTCCAGCAGGTGCTGCTCGTGGGTCGCGTTCTCGTACTGACGAAGCGTCAGTTCGACGCCGATGCTGCGCAGGTCCTCGCGGTAGATGTCGGCCATCTTGACCGCGTCGGCGAAGGTCTGGGCGATCTCCAACTCGAACGAGAACTTGACCTTCTCGCCGCCGATCTCCTTGTAGCGCCAGCCGTCGTCGGGGTCCGACAGCCAGCCCGCCTCGTCGAGCAGTTCGCCGGCGCGCCGCAAGTCGAACGGGTACTTCGGCACGTCCGGGTTGTAGCCCATGTGGTCCTTGTCCCAGAGCTGGTCGGTCTCGAGGTAGACGCCGTAGGCCACGTCGCGGATCACCCGCTTCTGGTCGTAGGCGTGCGTCATCGCGCGCCGCACGCGGACATCGGTGAAGAAGGGGTTGCTGCCATCCTGATTCCAGCCGATCCGCGAAATCCGCCGCGCCGGCGCCCAGCCCTTGACGCCGAACCGCTCGAATTCCTCGTCGTTGCTCTGCGTGGCGAACTGCTGCGGCGTGAACCAGTACTCGTCGAGTTCTCCCTTCTTGAACAGCAGCAGACCGAGGTTGCGGTCGCTCTGGGGGCGGTAGATCACGCGCCTGAAGGGGGCGATCCGCGCCGCGTCCGGGAACTCGTCCCAGCGATCGACGACGATCCGGTCGGTGAGGGTCCAGGACACGAACCTGTACGGCCCCGAACCGATGACCTCCTCGCGGGCGTAGTGGTTGAAGTACTCGCTGCTGCGCATCGTCGGATCGTTCGCGAGCTCTTCCGGGTTGTTCCAGATGTGGCGCGGGATCGGCGGCACCCGCATCGCCAGCATGTTCGTGACCAGGGCGTCCTTGAAGTGGAACTCGACCGTCAGGTCAGAGGTGACGTCGATCCGCTCGATCTGGTCCACGTCGTGCTTGTACATCGCCGCCGGCACGTCGTCCGAGGCGACCATGTCGTAGGTGAACTTCAGGTCGTGCATCGTCCACGGCTTGCCGTCGTGCCAAGTCAGCCCCGGCCGGATGCGTACGCGGGCGCTCATCCAGTCGTCCGCCATCACGCCTTCCTCGACCATCGTCTGGTTCCAGACCGTCGTCATGTCCGCGTTGCGCGTCGTCAGCGCCTGGAACAGGGCGCCAGAGAGGTAGTAGTCCTCCCAGAAGATCGCGAAGATCGGGTTCAGCGTCCGAGGATCGCCGAGCATGTACCGCACCAGGGTGTCGTCCCGGGCCACGACCTCCGGCCGGTCGAAGGGGTAGGGCTCGGTCAGCGTCGGCGGGTTGACGAGCGGGTCGGTCGCCGGGTCGTAGGCCGGACCTGACGGAGCGGTCGAACGCTCCGGCAGCGGCCCGGTGCAGGCGGCCGCGAGGAGAATCAGGAACCCGATGAGGACGAAAACGGCGGCGGTCCGAAGCGGAAGCGATCTGCTGGGCATAGTGACGGAACTGTAGCGCGGCCCCAGGCAGCGCGCGGTCAGCGCAGGCGGTCGATCCGCCGCCGGTCGCGCTTGGTCGGACGGCCGGCCCCGCGGCGTCTCCGCGCCGGTTCCGGCGCCAGGAAGGGATCGCGTTTCCGCGGCTCCGGTTTCGGTGGACTCAGATCCTCGTAGAGCCGCGGCGCCTCGGCCTTGGGCAGCGGCTTGTCTCTCAGTTCGCGTACGACGAGGGTCCGCGCCCAGTCGCGGATCCTGAACTCGATCCGGTCGCCAACCTTCAGCTGACGGTGCGCCTTCGCCTGCTGGCCGTTGACCGTGACCCGGCCGGCGGCGCAGGCTTCGGTCGCCCTGGCGCGGGCGCGGAACATCCGCGACACCTGGAGCCACTTGTCGAGGCGGCTCACGTCGACCGCGGCGTCACCTCTTCCCGCGCCGCGGCAGGTAGAGGTCGGTGATCGTCCCCTCGTAGGCTTCGGCGGCGAAGGCAACCGTCTCCGAGAGGGTCGGGTGCGGATGCACCGTCAGGGCCAGATCGGCCGCGTCCGCATTCATCTCGATCGCCAGCGCCGCTTCGGCGATCAGGTCACCCGCGTTCACGCCCACGATGCCGGCGCCAACGACCCGCCCGCTCGACGGATCGAACAGCAGCTTGGTCAGACCTTCGGGCCGGCCCAGCGTCAGCGCCCGGCCGGATGCGCCCCACGGTAAGACGCCCTTCTCGTAAGCCGTGCCGTTCTCGTGCGCCTCGGTTTCGGTGAGACCGACCCACGCCACCTCCGGATCGGTGTAGGCCACCGACGGGACGACCCGCGCCTCGAAGCCGCTCTTCTCTCCTGCCGCCACCTCGGCCGCCACCTTGCCCTCGTGGGCGGCCTTGTGGGCCAGCATCGGTCCTGGCACGAGGTCGCCGATCGCGAAGATGTGCGGCACGTTCGTGCGCTGCTGGTCGTCGACCGGGACGAAGCCCTGCTCGTCGACGCGGACGCCGGCCGCCGCGGCACCGAAACGATCGCTGTTGGGACGGCGGCCGACCGCGACCAGGACCCGGGCGAAGAGGCCGGAACGAGCCTCGCCGTCGTCATCCTTCATCGACACCGTCAGACCGTTCTTCTGCGCCCTGACGCCGGTCACCCGGGTCGAGGCGTGAATGCCCTCCAGGCGGCCGGCGAGGCGACGCTGGAGCGGACGGACCAGATCGCGGTCGACGCCGGTCAGCAGTTGCGGCAACAGCTCAACGACCGTCACGCGGTAGCCGAGGGCGGCGTAGACCGTCGCCATCTCGAGGCCGATGATGCCGCCGCCGATCACGAGCAGCTTGCCGTCGGGCTCGAAGGCGGGATCGAGTTCGAGCGCGTCGGTCGAGTCCCACACGCGCGGGTCGCCCTCCGGCAGGCCCGGGATCATCGCCGGACGCGAGCCGACGGCGACGATCGCCTGGCCGAAAGTCAGCGTGCGCCGGCCGCCGTCGACGTCCGCGACCTCGACTTCGCGCGGACCGATGAAGCGGCCGTGGCCGCGCACCACGTCGACCTTCCGCCGCTCGGCGAGCTGGGCCAGTCCTCCCGTCAGCCGGCCGACGACTTCCCCCTTCCAGCCCAGCAGGCGCGCCCGGTCGATCACGGGCTGCCCGAAGTCGATGCCGTGGGCCGTGAACTCGGCCGCCTCGTCGATCACGCGGCCCGCGTGCAGCAGGGCCTTGGAGGGTATGCAGCCGACGTTCAGACACACGCCGCCGAGGTTCGCGCGCGGTTCGACGAGCACGACTTGTCGCCCCAGATCGGCGGCGCGGAATGCGGCGGTGTAGCCCCCGGGGCCGGCGCCGAGGACCAGGACTTCGGCGTCGACCTCTCGCGGCGCGGCGACGGCAGGGCCGACCGCTGCCACCGCTGCTTCAGGCGTCGCCGTCTCTTCTTCCGCGCCCTGCGCGGCCGATTCCGCGCCGGCCTCCGGGGCGGCACTCCTCCCGGACGCCGGCGGCGGCGCATGCGGATGCCGCGGCCTCTCCGCCCGATGATCGGGGTGCGACTCGTCATCGGCGTCGAGCACGACGATCAGGTCCCCCTCCCCCACCTTGTCGCCGAGGGAGACGGCGACCTCCAGAACGACGCCGGTGTGGGTCGACGGCACCTCCATCGACGCCTTGTCGCTCTCGAGCGTGATCAGACCCGCGTCGATGTCGACGTGCTCGCCCGGAGAGACGAGGACCTCGACGACATCGACGGAGTCGAAGTCGCCGATGTCGGGTACGACGATGCGGATCGGTTCGGCCATCTCGCCAGCGTCAGAGCACGACCCGGCGGATGTCCGAGAGCACCGAACACAGGTGGGTCGTGAAGCGCACCGCGCAGGCGCCGTCGATCACCCGGTGGTCGTACGACAGCGAAACCGGCAGCATGAGCCGGGGCGCCAGACCCGCGCCGACGTAGACCGGCCGCCGCACGGAACGCGAAACGCCCAGGATGCCGACCTCCGGCGCGTTGACGATCGGCGTGAACGCGGTGCCGCCGATGCCGCCAAGGCTCGAGATCGTGAACGTGGCGCCCTGAATGTCGGCGGGCCGGAGCTTCCGCTCGCGCGCCCGGCCGCTGACTTCGGCGAGTTCGCCGGCCAGTTCGTAGACCGTCTTCCGGTCCACCTCGCGCACCACGGGCACGACCAGGCCGTCCGGCGTGTCGACCGCGACACCCAGGTTGTAGTAGCGCTTGAGGACCAGGGACTCTCCGTCCGGGGCGAGCGACGAGTTCATCTCCGGCAACTCGACAAGCGTCGCCGCCACCGCCTTCATCACAAAGGCCAGCAGGGTGAGCCGGAAGCCGCGCTCACGCGCCTCGTCCAGATGCGCCCGGCGAAAGGCCTCGAGATCCGTGATGTCGGCCTCGTCGTGCTGGGTCACGCGCGGCACGTTCAGCCAGCTCCGGTGGAGGCTTGCCGCGGACAGCTTGCGGATGCGGCTGAGCGGCTTCGACTCGACCGGCCCGAACTTCGAGAAGTCGATCTCGGGAACGGGTGGAATGCCCGCGCCCGCAACCCGCGGCCCGCGGCCCGTCATCACCTCCTTGACGAAGCCCTCGACATCCTCGCGCAGGATCCGTCCCTTGGCGCCGGTGCCGGATACCCTGCTCAGGTCGACGCCGAGCATGCGGGCGAAGCGCCGCACGGCCGGGCTCGCGTGGGGCGCTTCGCCCGCATGCTCGGCGTCGACCTGAGCAGGGTATCCG